>CAKQRB010000032.1 GCA_934271195.1 uncultured Alphaproteobacteria bacterium
CTCCTTTGCTTTTATTTAGACAATTGCCAGACCATCTCTAACATAATAGCAAAGGAGTTTTTACGTGCAAAGCTGTAAGCTCTTTGGAACCACGCGCCTAGCGCGTGGTTTTCTGGATACAAAAAAGGAAAGCCGGAAAGGCTTTCCCCGAGTATGTCTGAGCGGCGTTGTTAATTGACCGTGCCGTGGACAATACAAGCGGTATTGCTTTGCATAGGCTGTTTCGAGCTCGTATTGTACAAAAAGCTCATGGCGGCGAAAGAATTGGCAGACAGAAGATCAATTTCCTGTTGAGAGATTCCCCAATTTGAGAGATGTAAATCGCTCATACCGATTTCGCGGATTAACAATTTTAAAGCATCAATAAATTCTTCCGGCTGTTCTCCCGGCCAATCCATGGCACGAGCCATATCGGTATAGCGGACTTTTACTTTTTTGCGTTCTTTTTTCAATAAAAAGTTGAAATAAGGGATTGCCATGGCAACCATGCCGGCTCCGTGCGGTAATTGCGGGTAATAGGCCGAGAGCGCGTGATCAATGGAATATTCGACCGCACATTCGGATAATGCCGCAATAATGCCGGCCTGTGCAGCGGCGATGGACATCTCTTCTCTGGCCTGTAAATTGGTGCCGTCGGCAACGGCAATCGGCAGAAAATGTGAAATTCTTCTGATGGTATCAAGGGCGTATAAGTCACTTATCGGTCTGGCAACATTGGCTATGTAGCCTTCTGCAGCATAAAAAAAGGCTTCCATGCCTTGATAAGCGGTTAAATGCGGCGGTACGGACAACATGAGTTCGGGATCGATAACAGCAAGAACCGGAAATGACAGCTGACTGCCGAAAGCAATTTTTTCTTTGGTTTCGCGATTGGAGATGACGCACCATTGATTGGTTTCTGTTCCTGTTCCGGCTGTTGTCGGAATGGCAATTACCGGCAACACTTTCTCCACTATTTCTTTGCCGAATTTGGCATAGTCCCAATAAGTTCCCGGATTATTGACCATAATGGCGGTTGCTTTGGCCGTGTCTATTGCGCTGCCGCCGCCGAGACCGATCAGCATGTCGCATTTTTCATTACGAGCAAATTCTGCCGCTTCCATAACCTGAGCATCTGACGGATTGGTTGAAACTCTGTCATAAACGGCAGATCCAATGTCTGCTTCTTCCAATATTTTCAGAATAACGCCAAGATATCCGAGGTTGCGCATAGACTGTCCCTGCGTAATCAGGATCAGGGCTTTACTGCCGGGGAACGAATAATGAGAGAGTTCTTTTAAGCGACCGCGACCGAATATCAGCCGAGTAGGCATATAATATTCAAAATGCATAAAATTTTCTCCTTAATATGACGGTTAAATCATATATAAGGAGAAAAAGTACGTTTTCAATTAAAACTATTTCTTTATGCCGGAAGCCAAAAACTCAGGGAGTTTGCGCAGGCTGGAAGCTCCTGCGGCATGAAAATGTCCGCCGCCGCCAAAACTTTCGGCAATCTTAGAAACGTCAATATCCTTTTCAGAATAAAATGTCATTTTCCAGTTGTTCTTTTTGTCCATATAAAAGTTAATCATAACATCATAATCGCCGCGGTTGTCAAGGGAATCAAAAAACTCTGAGTAGCCTTGCGGCATATTGGCGCAGATACAGCGATATCCCATATAGCTGCTTTCAAAAGCCAGCGTGCGTACCAGACGGTAGTTGCGGATTTTAATCCAAGATAGGATACCATTGCCTTTTTTGACCATTTCATTTATGTCAACTTCATTATTTATCAGCTGCTGCCAGATTTTGTCGGTCGGACGATTGATGCCCAGTGATTGAATAGCGTATTCAAACGGACGAACTCGCGGGTCTTTCAAATCAAAAAGATCATTCAGCCCGAGAAGTCTGATGCCTTCCGGCGCCGACTGATTTGGATAAAAATATTCCCATGTCAACATTATTGCGGCTGTTCCGACACGGCGCAGGCCTTTTATGGCGGTGTGTTTACCATCGGCCATCAGACGTTCATATTCGTTGATAACAGAGATATGGTGGTCAATCCATGTCAGATTTTTGGTCTTATTGAGTTCAAACATGTATTCAACAGGAAGGGCAATATCGCAGATAACAATATCGTCATGCTCTTTTATCTTATCATAGGGGATTTCCATGTCGTGATTGAAACCGCAAAATTCGGCATTGGGATATTTGCTGCGGACAATACCGGCAGAGCCTTTGCCATCGTGGTCAGCAATGTGGTAGATACATAACATGGTAAGTTCACCCTTTCTTCTAAAATTCTATACTCTGATTATCATAAGCCGGTTCCGTATTTTCCGGTGTTGATGCCCTGACGGCTTCATAATCGCATTCCGATGCCATATGGTTGAGGACGGTTTTTTCCGGCTTTATTTGTTCAATATAAGCGATTACTTCGTCCAGTCCGGCATGGAATTGCTGGCCGTAAGGCGTTGTTAACGGCATTACCAACAAGGCAGGTCTTCTTTTTATCATATCAAATACGCTGTCGTCAAGGGTTTTGAAGTCTGCAATGTATACAAGTTCGCCGTCGTTAAAGGCATAGCCCACGCTTTCAATATTGTGACCGAGAAGCTTTAACGGCGTGATTTTCAGTCCTTTGATAAAAAACGGCTGGTTGACTGTTATCAGGTTGGAAATCAGGCTGGGACGTCGGACAACGTCGCAACTTTTTTGCTTTTGAGCAATCAGGTAAGAAAAGCATTTTTCAATATGCGCGTTACTGAATTCCGTTGCATAGTAATTCAGGCTTTTTCCGCTAATGCGGTTGATTTCTCTCAGTTCATCTATGCCGTGCAGGTGATCGGCATGAACGTGGGTAAATAATATGCCGTCAAGGCTGCGGATATTGTTTTGTATCAGCTGGAGCCTTAAATCGGGAGACGTATCAATCAGCAGGCGGACACCGTCATATTCCAGATAAGTAGATGTGCGGGTGCGGATGTTTTTAGGATTGCGCGGATCACAATCACCAAAACCGCAACATAAAGACGGAACTCCCGGCGCAGCGCCGCTGCCCAAAAAGATAATCTTGCGCATGTTAATACTCGTATCTCCCTTTGTCACTGGCCTTGCGAAAAAGACGGTAGAAGTTGTCCGAGGTTATTTGTGCCAGTTTTTCAAAAGAAATATCTTTCAGCTGAGCCAACTTTTCTGCGGTATGAATGACGAAAGACGGTTCGTTGCGGCGGCCGCGCAACGGAATGGGGGCAAGAAAAGGAGAATCTGTTTCCACAAGCAGGCGTTCCAGCGGAATTTCTCTGAAAATTTCCCGCAGTTCTGCCGAACGGTTGAATGTAATAATTCCAGAAGCGGAAATATAAAAATCTATAGAAAGTGCAAAATCGGACAGTTTTTTAGATGTCGAAAAGCAATGGATTTCTCCGGTAAAAGGCTTCTTTTGATAGTAGTCGCCCAAAATGGAAATCGTGTCGTCGTCAGCATCTCTGGTGTGAATAATCAGCGGCAGTCCGGTTTGTTGGGCAGCTTTTATCTGTTCAATAAATATTTTTTGCTGCACGTCTTTGGGAGAGTAGTCATAGTAATAATCCAAGCCGCATTCGCCGATACCGACAATTTTTTTATGGGCTGACTTTTCAATAAACTCTTCGGCTTTGACATTCGGATATTCGGCTGCGTTATGCGGATGAACCCCGACGGCAGTGTAGATAAAAGGATATTTCTCGGAAATTTTCAACTGGTTATCAAGTTCACCGATATTGTTTCCGGCGTTCAACATGGCGGTAACGCCGTTTTCGCGGGCGCGTGCCAAAATATCTTCAAAGTCTTCTTCAAAATCATTAAAATCCAAGTGACAGTGACTGTCGATTAACATTTTATACCCTCTTACACAAGTTGCTGATAATGGTGATGAGCGCCTGTTTTTTATCAAGATTCAGGTTCTCTGTTTCGTTGAATATTTTTAGAGCTTCATTCCAACTCTCTGAAATTTCTTCAATTTTACCTGTTCGCTTTATTAATTGGCTGATGATTTTAAGAAGCAGGCTTTTGGTCAGCACATAGCTGTCTTCGTTTGTGATAGCCTCATCACAAAAGGCCAAAAGTTCTGAGAGTTTAAACGCGCTGCCAGATGAAACAAGTTTTTCCAACTTATGAAAACGCTCCAATGCGCCGTTGTCGGCATAATTCAACGCCTTACCGATACTGCCAGAGCAGATTGCAACGAGTTCCCTGATTTCATTTTCTTTTATTTCCGGACGATAACGGCGCAGCAACGAAGCCAGTTCCGCGTCTTTCAGCGGTTTCAGATTTAATTTGGCACAGCGGGATTTTATGGTCGGCAGCAACCGGTTCGGATTATGACTGATGAGCATCAGAACGGTTTTGTACGGCGGTTCTTCAAGAATCTTTAAGATAGCATTGGCACTGGAAGCGTTCATGTCATCAATGCTGTCAACAATTACAATCCGCCAGCCGTCCTGAGACGAGCGTTTGGACAAGAATTCGTTAATGGTACGGACGTCATCTACCCTGATAAATGCCGAACGTTTTAAACCTTGAAGTTCTTCTCCTGACAGTTGTTCGCCGTCTTTTATCGCCTTTAGTAATTTTTTGCGATCGGTATCGGTATAATCTCTTTCAATAATTTTCAAGTCAGGGTGAGAATTGTTGGCAACAAGTTTGAAAACCGGCGCGTCCGGTAAGATATCCAAAGAAGTATATTGCTCTTTTTGCGCAGGATTTGCGCTCAGCAAAAAACGGGCAAACTTGTAGGCAAGCGTGGCTTTGCCTATTCCCTCTATACCGGAAAAAAGCCAGGAATTGTGCAGGGAATTGTTTTTCCAGGCGTCAAGCAGAAATTTTTCGGCTTCTGCGTGGCCGAGCAGATAAGCATTTGTTCTTGGCGTAATATATGCTTCTTCTATTTCCGGCATAGGTTGACCTTAAATCTTTCGCTTACTAGTTCTTTTATGTCTTCATGCAGTTCCGCAATGCTTTTATCGGCATTTAAAACAACAAAGCGCTGCGGTTCCTTTGCTGCCAGTTCAAGGTATCCGGCACGCAAATTGTTATGAAAGTCCAGCCCCCTGCTCTCGTGTCTGGTTTCTTTAACAGCCATAGTTCGGGATTTTGCCATTGAGCGGGCCAGACCGATTGGGGGATCAATATCCAATATAATGGTCAAATCAGGCTTAAAATCACCGACAACCATTTTATACAGATCGTCCAACATTTCCATGGAAATGCGTTTGTTGTAGCCATAATACTGATAAGCCACTGTAGAATCGGCAAAGCGGTCACTCAAGACCCAGCTTCCGTTTTCCAGAGCCGGCCAGATTTTGTTGGTCAGATGGATACGGCGGTCGGCATAATATAATAAGGCCTCTGCTATGGCATCGCATTTGTCTTTGTCGCCGGTTACCAAAATACGGCGCAAATCCTTTCCGATTTCCGTTCCGCCAGGCTCTTTGGTGGCGATTGCGGCAATGCCTGCTTTTTGTAAGGTTTCTGCCAACAATCGGAGCTGGGTGGATTTTCCGGTTCCTTCACCGCCTTCAAAGGTAATAAACAGTCCTTTTTTGTTCCTCATTAATTCTTCCCAAACAACAGATAACGGAAGTTTTCGGCAATTTTGCCAAAGAAGCCAAGTTTGCCGACATCTTTATCCGCAACCAAAGGAATCTCGGTTGCGGGCTGCCCCGGAATTTCAATTTTTACGATGCCAAGTTTATCGCCTTTTTTAATCGGCGCTTGTACCGGTTTATCATAGACAGCAGTCATTTTGACTTTGTTTACCTGATTTTTTTGCAATGTCCGGCGGACTTTTTCACTTACCAGCAGTCCGACGTTCTGGTCATCGCCGAACCAGACCGGAAGTTCTGCAATTTTGGTACTGGGGTGCAACATGGTATAATTGTCAAATTCCCTAAAGCCCCAGTTCATGATTCTTTCGGCTTCTTCCGAGCGTTCTTTGTTGCTTTTTAAGCCGGCCATAACGCTAATCAGACGACGGTTGTCTTTTTTTGCCGATCCCACCAGACCAAAACCAGCTTCCTCGGTATGTCCGGTTTTCAGGCCGTCGGCATAGGGCATGGAATATAACAAGGGATTGCGGTTGCCCTGACGGATGTTGTTATGCATAAAATTCTTTTCGGAAAAAATATGATAGTATTCCGGAAATTCGGAAATCAGGCGGCGTGCCAGTTTGGACAGATCTTCCACAGACATTCTCTGATCAGGATGCGGCCAGCCGGTCGCGTTGGCAAAGGAACTGTTATTTAAGCCCAAAGCCCGTGCTTTTTTGTTCATTTCCGCAGCAAAGTCTTCTTCGCTGCCGGACAGATTTTCGGCGGCGACAATGCAGGCATCGTTGCCGGATTGGATAATCATACCTTTAATCAGATCTTCAACACGTACTTTTTCGCCGATTGAGAGGAACATTGTCGAACTGCCGCTGGCGGCACCGCCTTTGCGCCAAGCGTTTTCGCTGACAGTGAAAGTGTCATCCAAAGACAAAGAGCCGTCTTTTATTTTTTCAAAGACCATATAAATCGTCATCAGTTTACTCATAGATGCCGGCGGAATCATTCTTTGAGCGTCTTTGGCGGTTAAAACCTGTCCGGTTTCATAATCAATCAAAATGAGGTTTTTGGCTTTGGTTTCAATAGCCTGAGCCGAGGCGGCGCTGAAAAGCATGCCGCTGAAAAGAATTGTCGATATATATAATCTGCTGTTGGATGACATTTTATGACCTTTCTTATTAATCTTTAATGATTGTAGCTTCGGCAATGCCGGATCCATGAACTTTTGCCAGTGCCAGTTTGGCATCGTTTTCATTATTGTACGGCCCTAAACGGACACGGTAAAAACGCCAGCCGTCCACGGTTGTCGGCGACGTTACCGTATTGCCGATGCTGTTTAAGCGGCGGCTCAGGCGTCCTGCAACCTCTTGATTGGAAAAAGCGCCGGCTTGCACGAAGTATTTTTTCTTTTCAGAAGCCACTGTACGGGTATATTTGGCTTCGGCGCCTACGGCCTGAATTTTATCTCCGGCAGAGGTATAAGCCGTCGGAGCCGATGTCGGTGTATTTTTTATGGCAATTCGGACATCTTCTTTGTTAAGCAAAGCTTGTTTCAGACGTTTGCTTTCTTCTTTCATCACCTCGACCCGTACTTTTGCCGTTCCCTGATTCTGAAAGCCGAGAAGCTGGGCGCCGCGTTTGGAAATATCAATAATCCGGTTGCTGACAAAAGGTCCGCGGTCATTTACACGCAACACCAGAGAACGACCGTTTTCCAGATTGGTTACCCGTACGATGGAAGGCAGCGGCAGAGTCTTGTGGGCGGCGGTCAGACTGTTCATGTCATAGACTTCGCCGTTGGCGGTATATTTGGCGTGAAAATCTTTGCCATACCATGAGGCTATGCCGGTTTCATTATAATCAAAGTCTTCTTGCGGCGTGTACCATTTTCCCATGACTTTATAGGGTTTTCCTACTTTATAGGAACTGCCTTTGGTGTTGAATACAACATCTTGTGACAGGGTCAGGCTTTTATCCTGACCGGCACAGGCGTTTAAAAGCACAAGCGCCGAGAAAAGTATTGATCGGCATAGTGTTTTATTATTAAAAGTCATTTGCATCCCTTAGTTCAATTTTATATTTGGCCTAATTTACCTTGTTTTTTTTCGTTCGTAAAGCTGATAAACGTTACTTGTGTAATTTTTGCCCGTTTTTTTTCTTTTTTACATCAGCTTCAAAGCCGATTTTAGGGTTATAATTGTTTATTTTTTGCAATAATTTGCAGTCCGGATAACCGTCTGCCGGCAATTTTGCCCGCTTTTGCACTTCTTTGACGGCATCTCTCGTTTTGCTGCCCAACTGGCCGTCTTCATCAAGGGAAAACCAGCCGAGTTTGTTAATAAACGACTGAATTTTTACAATATCGTCCGTTTTCAGACGAACTGAAGAATCTTCTTCCAGCTTTTTCCAGCTTTTTCCGGTTTGAAAATAGTCTGCCAAGGTTCCAATGGCCAGAGCATAATTTTCTGAGCGATTCCACTTCATTATCAGAAAGAAGTTCGGCAACAGCAGATATGCATTGCCTTTGCGCCCTTCCGGCACAATAACCGAGGCTTTTATGTCTTTGGGCAATTTGAGCGCTTTTTTGTTGATGTCCTTAACGCCGAGTTTTTGCCATTCTCCGACGGTCTTGACGTTTGTCCGTCCGGTCTGGGCAAAGTCAAAATTCCAAGGCAGCGTGATCCGCATTCCCCAAGGCGTGTTTTTATCCCAGCCCATTTGGGAAAGATAATTGGCTGCCGAAGCTGCCGCATCTTCAAAAGAATGCCAGATGTCAATTTCACCGTCGCCGTTATAGTCAACGGCATAAGCGTTAAAGGTAGATGGCATAAACTGAAAATGTCCCATCGCACCGGCCCAAGAACCAATCATTTTGGTGTGGTCAATATTATAAGTATCTACAATTTTTAACGCCTGATAAAGCTGTTCGCGGAAAAATGCCGGACGGCGTTTGTCATAACTCAGATTGACCAGTACTTCAATTGTGGAAAAATTGCCGAATATTGTGCCGTAACTTGTTTCTGCACCCCAGAAAGCCATTAAGTATTCAGGCTGTACGCCATATTTGGCACTGATATTTTTCAGCAGAGTCCTGAGTTCTTTATAATGTTTTTGTCCGATGTCTACGCGCGGTTTACTGACTATGCGGTTGATGTAATCTGTGGAAGTCAGGGCAAATTCAAGCTGCTTGCGGTCAATTTTTACCGCTTCCGGCTGAGGGTGATAGTAATTTTTGGAAAAAACTTTTTTGACGGTAGATTTTGAAATGCCGCGATTGAGCATATCTTGCTTTAAGTCATTCAGCCAGATAACGTATTCTTCGGGCGGTTGGTTTTTATCGACCAGCGAAGCTGTGCAGGATGAGGTTCCCAGCATAAAAAAAACAGCCAGCAGCGAAAGCTTTTGGGATATGCGCATTCTTAAAATCCTAAAAAAATATTCTTTGTAATCAATATATCTTAAATATGTTTGAAAAAAGATTAATATTGCCGGTAAAATTAGTATTTTGGAGTGTATATTATTAAAAATCCGATTTGTGTAAAAAAATGCTTGACCTTTGGTGCGGATTAATATAAATACTATTGCCATAAGCTAATTGCCTGATGGAGAGGTGGCAGAGTGGTTTAATGCAGCGGTCTTGAAAACCGTCGTGGGAGTGATCCCACCCAGAGTTCGAATCTCTGCCTCTCCGCCATTACGACAGCCTGATTTTTGTATCAGGCTTTTTTTGTAGGCGGAGATGATTATAATATGCGGCTTTTTGTCTGAGTGTAAGAGGCTAAAAATCTGCTGCTTTAACGCCCTGTTGCCAATTTCTTTCAATTTCTTCCAGTGAGCGGCCTTTGGTTTCCGGTACAAAGAAACGGAAGAAGAAAAGGCTGATAAGGCAGACACAGGCATAAATCCAGAATGTATGCGCTTCGCCAATGTGTTGCAGCAAAACCGGAAAAGACAAGACAATTATAAAGTTGAAGAAGAAATTGGACACTGTACATATGCTCATGGCTAATCCGCGGATACGCAGCGGCAAGATTTCAGACACCATAATCCATGTTACCGGTCCCAGACTAAAAGCAAAGCAGGCGATATAGACCATTACGCTGGCGGTGGCAACATATCTCAGGTTTTCTCCCAAATCACCTGCATAATTAAACGCCATTCCCAAGGTGAGCATACTCAGCATCATGCCGATTGTTCCGGCATAGAGCAACGGTTTGCGGCCAAGATGATCAGTAAAGATAATGGCGATTCCGGTCATTAGGAAATTAACGATACCGACGCCGATAGTAGCATAAATAGCCGCGCTGTTTTCACTAAAGCCGGCGACTTTGAAAATGGTTGTTGTGTAGTAGATGACCGTATTAATACCGGTGCAAATCTGGGCAAACATCATCCCTACCCCTACAAAAATCGGCATTAACATCCATTTTTGAAACTGCAGGCGGTTTTTCTTGCCTTTTTGTTCGGACTGCAAAGTGGCTTTAATTTCCTTGATGCGGGATTTTATGTCAATTTCAGGTTCAATTTTTTGAAAGACTTCAGCTGCTTCTTTGTCTCTTTTTTGGCTGATCAGCCAACGAGGCGTATCCTGCAGAACAATTATTCCGAACAGCAGAATGACAGCCGGATAGATTCCCGAAAACATCATCAGACGCCAGGAATATTCAGAATCGGCATAGATTCCGTTAATCAGATATGAAAACAAGATGCCGGCGGTAATGGCCAGCTGGTATAAAGAAACCAGCATACCGCGGATTTTTTGCGGCGAAATTTCGGACAGATAAATCGGGACGATAAAATTGACCATGCCCACGGCAATGCCGACCAGCATTCGTGCAGCAATCAGGCTGCCGACATTCGGGGCTACAGCCGAAAAGACGGAACCGGCAATAAAAATAAGCGCCGTTGCGATAATGATTTTCTTTCGTCCGTACAAATCAGACAAAATGCCGTTTCCGGCAGCGCCAATCACGGCACCGATAATGGCCGAACTGACAACCCAACCTTGCGCAAATGGTGACAGCACCCATTCGGTATTGATAAACAGCATGGCGCCGGAGACAACACCCATGTCAAATCCGGCCAGCAGTCCGCCAAGCGAGGCAACGATTGTAACGAGGTATAACCAGAAATGACGTTTTTTGCTTAAAGATGTGAACATTTTCATGGTTTTTCTCCGTTTGTTTTCTAAAACTTTTCTCTATATAATACCTTATTATCCGGTTTTAATCAATCTTTCTTAAAAAGTTTGAAAAGAAATGTTTTGCTCAGCTCAATAAAGTCAAGACAATTCCGATGACGACGGGAATGGACAAATTGTCGTCAATTTCAATCCGGTCTTCAAACATCTCGGCAAAAGTTGCCGTCAGACAAGCGATAACGCCGGCGTATGTAAAATGGTATATTGGTTCATAACACATATTAATCAGCAAAGCGCTCATAAAAAAGGCTACGGTTCCTTCCAACGATTTTTGTTTGTACAACCGGCGTGTTCCATAAGCTTTTCCGAATAAAGCCGCACAGGTATCAGAAATCAGCATGACGGTTAAAGCGATGACGGCCACAGGTTTTGAGAACATCAGCGTGCAGGCAATGGCGGCCATTAAGACATACATGGAGCCGCTGACCTGAAATGTCTGACGTTTGGTTTCTTTGTTGCGCAAGAGGCGGAAGACAATAATGCCAAAAGTTTTTCTGGCCCAGCGATACCTTTTGTAATTGGCGTATTCCAGTATTGTGTTGACTACAAACAATACGGAGAATACCATAATGGCAAAGCCGGGATGTGTGAAATATATCAAAGCCGGAATCCATAATGAACTCAGATGAATGCTTTTGCGAAAGAGTTCTTTTTTAAATGATTTTTGCAGACGTAATTTTCTGCGCGCCTGAATTTGGGCAATGAGCTGTTTGAGCATTTATCTTTCCAGTTTGCTTTTTATCTTGTTGATTGCAGGTTTTACTTCCTGTTTGTCTATCACTTTTATCAGGCTGTAAGTCCCCTCTTCCGCCATTCGGTTATTATAAACATTGGCGGTGGCTTCAAGTTTTTCAATATCAATATTCATATAGGCAAAAGTGCAGACAATGACATAAAGGCAGCTTTCAAACAGACGGCGTCCAAATTTTGGAGACGGCAGGCCGGTAAACAGAAACTGTTTGGTCAGGCGGACACAGACAAACGTAAAGGCAGCAATGACGGTCAGAATTAGGACAACAGGATAAAATTCGCTCACTGTCTGATAAATTTCACAAATATATTCCCAGTAATTACGGTTTTCAAACAACAAAGCCGTATTGTAATCTTTCCACAGTAAAATGCCTACTGTTTCTTCAATTGTTGTAAAAAAGACATAAATACTGAACGATGTAACGGTAATAAGACGGTCTATCGGAGAATTCTGCCATTTGGGAGGCAGGATTAAAAGATAAAAAACATACGGGAGCATCAGGTATAATGTGGATACGGTAGTGGTCAGCAACAATACGCCAGAGGTTTTTATCATACTTAAAAAGCTTAAATCAAGTTCCTGATACTTGAAAAAAGTCAATAACAGCAGCTCGAGAGCCTCTATGACAAGACTAAAGATGAGTACCGGCATCAGCCGTCTGACAATAAATGAATTCATTTTGCTACCCCTGCGTGTTTATCAACTGCAAGATTATATGCTTATGCGGTTTGTGGCAAGTTTTTTTTATGACTGCTCACAGTAAACATTCTAAAATATGCACAGGTTCACATTTGCAAGCATTTTGTTTTTTTCAAAATTAATTTGCAGATTTCTTTGAGGGCTTTCCACTCGGTCACACACAAACGGTAATCCACATATAAAATAATAAAAGAATCGGAATTTATGTCTTTAATGAATTTCCATACAAATGAGATCATATTTTTTTAGAAATTTTATGGGCTTATAGTTTAACTTTACGCGCCTCAATCCTTGATTGTTCAAGTCTTGCTCCCTGTTTACAAGACGGAATCCTCTGTTATTTTCTAAAAACAATTGGTTTATTGCCGCATAAGCTCCTTTAAAATTATACAAGGCTTTTTCAAAGTGAACAGCGATTTCGTCCCGACTGATAATTTCAGCAATTGTATAAGCAATGATTTCGCCGTTGACGCGCAGTATTCCGCCCAAAAGATTGCGGTAGAGTTTGTCCCAGTTGTGCAAAACGCGACAAATGGCATTGTGTTCTTGTTGCAGGCAAGAATCGTCCGCATTTTCCGACTGTGCCAGCCAGATATTTTGAAAAGCGCCGATTTCTGCAATATTTTTTGCAGTCATGTTTTGGTATTCATAATCATACATTTCTTTGAACTGATTAACGGCTTTTCTTTTGCTGCGAAATTTTTGTCCGCTTAGTGTCGTCAGTTCGGCGGCATCATAAATGTACTCCCAATTTCCGCGGTCTTCTTTAATAAAGATCTGTCCCGGATAATCTTTTTCCAATTGGCGGGCAAGCCCTTCCGGAATACGGTAAAACTTAATACAGCCGTCACTGAGCAGGCTGATGCGCCGCGACCAATCTTGTTGCTGCCAGTTGCCAACCGGAGAATACATATGACAATGGTTTTTGCCGCGGCTGCATATCCAGCACAAGTCGCCGTCATAGGCCAGTTCAAAGTGATATTTGTCATTCCAGCCCCACATATTGATAAAAGAATAATCAGCGCTTTTGTCCCGACACTTTTCATAGTACTGTCGGTAGCGGACGCAATCTTCTATTTCCAGCGGGTGAAACCGTATCATGATTTTTTCCTGCTGCTGATGCAGTCATCGCCGTTAAAGCTGTAGGAACTGACCGTGCCGTTGATGATGGTAAAAGAAGTGCGGCAGTAATAAGTTTTAAAGTTGCCGTTTGACGGATAGCCGTAGTTATCGGTAGTAATTGCAGGATAATAAACTTCATTGCTGTAGGGTTCGGTCTGTCCGTCAATTGGCTTGGCAAAAGTTTTGGCATAAGTCACAACCTTTTCTTGCGGGGTCAGGTAAAGGGTGCTGTCCGGCGTACCCCAGCCTTCATACAGGCTGAGTTCGTTCTGTCCGACCCATCCTCTGAGATTGGCGGCATAGTTTCCGGAATTGGCTGTAGTACATCCGGCAAGCGCCAGCAATATAAAAAATATATAACGCATTGGTATCTCCTTTTATCAGAGAGATTTAATATCCGCCGGTGCGCAGACAACCTAACCATTAGATTAATATGGCGGGTAAAAATGTTATTTTGGTATGGAAAATGTTTGGTTTTGTCAGGACTGTCGGCATCAGCCGGTGGAGAGTCATATAAATTTGACGGGAGATGAAGTCCTATGCTGAAGCTTGGAAAGATTGGCTTCGCTGATTTTAAGTTCCAGACAGAGTTTGTCTTCCTGCAATCTGGTATTCAAGATAAGCGCGTTTTGGTGCAACCAGGACAGCAGAGCACCGTCGGCGGCCGGAATATTCAGGCTGACGGTTTTATTTTGTTCCGAAAGGGTTTCATCAATTTTGTTCAAAAAATCTTCTATGCCTTCGCCGGTTAAGGCAGAAACCGGCAAAGTGTTTTTCTTTTTGTTTTGTTTTAAGTTCTTTTGTTGTTCGGGTGACAACAGATCTGTTTTGTTCAAAAGTTCAATATAGTTGTTTTGGTCTTCTGCGTCGTTCAACCCGAGGCTTTTGAGAACTGAGATAACGTCGCGGCGCTGAATTGCTGTGTTTTCATTGGCAATGTCCCGTACATGGACAATGATGTCGGCGGCCAGAACTTCTTCCAGCGTGGCACGAAAAGACATAATCAACTCATGCGGCAGGTCAGAAATAAAGCCAACCGTATCTGATAAAATGACTTCCCTGCCCGACGGCAGTTTGATCTTGCGCAGCGTATTATCCAAAGTGGCAAAGAGCAAATTTTCCGCGAAGACACAGGCATTGGCAATGCGGTTGAACAAAGAAGATTTTCCGGCATTGGTATAACCGACCAGAGCCACAACAGGATAAGGCACTTTTTGTCTTGCTCCGCGCTGCAAGCCGCGGGTTTGTTTAACTTTTTCCAGTTCTTTTTTGATACGGACAATCTTATTGTCGATAATGCGGCGGTCAAGTTCAATCTGGGTTTCTCCCGGGCCTCCCAAGAAGCCGGCGCCTCCTCTCTGTCTTTCCAAGTGTGTCCAGCTTCGTACCAGCCGACTGCGCTGATAAGTCAGATGCGCCAATTCCACCTGCAGTTTGCCTTCGCTGGTTTGGGCGCGTTCACCAAAGATTTCAAGGATCAGAGCTGTTCGGTCAATGACCTTGATATTCAGTTCTTTTTCCAAATTCCGCTGTTGAATCGGTGTGAGTGAAGTATCTATAATCAAAAGCTCGGTTTCTGCCAAAAACGGTCGGAGTTTATCTAATATGCCGCGACTGAAAAATGTTCCCGGTTTGATTTCCCTGACTTTGACAATTTCATGATGAGTAACTTCAAGGTTGATTGCCAGAGCCAGTCCACAGGCTTCTTCAAGTCGAGCTTCAGGAGAAAGCTCGGCATTTTTGCCGCTGACACAGGGGTAAACAACACAAGCACGGGATTTGCGATTTGAATTTATTTCAATTATCGGCAAGGTTTATGCTTTATTTTCCTGAATTTCAACATCGACAGCCTCTGCCGGCATGATAGTTGAAACCGCATGTTTGTAAACTAACTGGGTATGACCGTCTCTTCTCAGCAGCAGAGAAAAGCTGTCAAACCAGGTAATGATTCCCTGCAATTTTACGCCGTTTACCAGAAAAACGGTAACGGAAATTTTGTTTTTTCGGATGTTTTCCAAAAAATCTTCCTGTACATTCTGGGACATGTTTTTATCCTTTTATTATTATGTTTTTTGTTAGTTTAACAACATTTTGTCTTATTAGTAAAGCATTGTTTGCAATAAAGGTACAAAATCTTTCAAAGAATGCAGCTTATAATCCGGCTGCTGACCGATATAACGGCCGTAACTCTTAACGATAATGACCTGACAGCCCAGCGTTCTGGCCATTTCAACGTCTGAAGCGCCATCGCCCAGAACCAGCATTTCTTCTGCCGGAGGGATTTGTCCGCAAAACAATCTCGTGCAGGCGGCTGCTTCGTTTTTGTTGGTTACATAATCTCCCAAGCCACATATTCTGACAAAATAATCCGTCCAGCCGCAGAATTCTATCTCCCGTCGCAAAATCTCGCGGTTTTTGGCGCTTTGTATATAACATTTTATATTGTTATTTCTGCAAAACGTCAGAATATCTTCCGCGCCGCGGCGTTTGCTGATATATTTCAGGTGATTCTCTCGCATGAAGGCATAAAAATACTGTTTGGCCTCATTCCGAATCTCCGGTTCAAAAACCAGTTCGAAAATATTTTTGTCCGGATTGGCGGCACAGATTTCTCGGATGTACTGATAGGTTATGTTTGTAATGTTAAAGCGCGAAAACGTTTCTTCAAAAGATATTTTCAAAAAACGCACTGTATTTACAAGCGTGCCGTCCCAATCAAAGATAATATGTTTTATCATTGCCCAATATCCTTGTTTATGAAAATAATTTTTCGGCTTTTTTGACGGCTTCGGCTCCGACATAAACGACCAGCCTATCGTTTAGGCCGATTTTTTCCTGCGGCAACGGGAAAGTGACGGTTTCATCACGATAAAGGGCGCAGATTTTACTGTTGGGCGGAAGTTTCAGGGCAGAAAGCTTTTTTTCAAGCAGTTTGGAGGTTTCACCGATTTTTATCTCCCAGATTTCGCCAAAGCCGCGGCCGAGCGAATGTGCCTTGACGATTTTGGCTTTGCGGATTTCTTTCAGAATGTGGGATATGGTAACGGACGAGCGGTCAACCCAGACGTTTTCCGGAGCGTTAAGCAGATTGGTATAGGCGCGTGAATTTATCAGAGATATGGTTGAGGTGGCACCCAAAGATTTAGCCAGCAACGGGAAAAGCATGTTATCTTTATCAGATTCCGTAATGCTGACGGCAACATCAGCGTTTTCAATACCGGCTTCCTGAATTATGGCATCATTCATCAGATTGCCGTTAATAACGGAAGTGCTGTTCAGGTGTTTGGCCAGATGACGGGCAGCGGCGGCGTCATCTTCAATAATCTTAACGCTCAGAATGTTGTCATCACGCTCCAGTTTTTTTGCCAAATGCAGCGCTATCCTGCTGCCGCCGAAGATAACAACGCGCTCGACCATCGGTTTGTCCATGTCAAAAGCGTGAATAGCATCATAAAGTTTGTTTTTTTCTATCAGAAAATAGACTTCATCGCCTTCATCCAAAATATCTTCATCACGCGGAATAAAAGAAAAGCCGTTGCGAATGATATTGACAAAAGAAACATCAAGTTCCGGCGCCAGTAACGAAAGCTGGCTCAGCGGCGTTTTAATCAATGGACATTTTTTGCTGCAACGCAGGCCGACAAGTTTTAGATTGTCATCGCATAAAGTCAGAGATTCTAAGGCCCCCGGGAGCTTTATCAAATTGTAAATTGCCGTGGCGATAGAAATATCCGGCGAAATAATCAGATCAATCGGGGCATCACTGTCATTATACAATCCGGCCCAGTCCGGAGAGAGAAACTCCTCATTATCAAGACGGGCAATTTTTTCGTTGATATTAAACAGTGTATGAGCTAATTGGCAGGCTACGATATTGACTTCATCACTGTCTGTGACCGACAAAAGGATATCCGTATTGGCGGCATTGGCGTTTTTTAAGGTTTCAGGATGCGAAACCGATCCCAAAATCGGACGCACGTCCCAAGTTCTGGAAATTTCATCCAGATTTTTGGAATTGCTGTCTATCACTACAATATCGTTGCTGCCTTGTGTCAGATAGCCGATAATACTGGCTCCGACACTACCGGCGCCTCCGATGATTATCTTCATAACCTTTGTTCCTCAGACATTTGCACAATTATTGAAATAGTCATCTATTGCCGAAAATGCATTCGCAAAATTGTCAATCTTTACATAATTTTCCCGAAAACGGCGGGCATCACGCAGATTTTTGCAGTACCAGCAGACATATTTGCGGGACAGCGGCAAAGCTAATTTTTCTCCATAATAAGATAGCAATTCTTTAATATGGGTTAACAGGATTTGTTTTGTTTGCAAAACATCGGGTTCAGCAGGAAGACTGCCGTTTTCCAGATAGCGATGGCAGGCATTGATAAGCCAAGGGGCTCCGAGTGCGGCACGGCCGACCATAACTCCGTCAACGCCTGTGTACTCAATCATTTCTTTGGCCTTTTGCGGTGAAGTAACGTCTCCATTGCCGATGACGGGAATTTTTACCGCGTTTTTGACTTCGGCAATACAGTCCCAATCAGCAATA
>CAKQRB010000033.1 GCA_934271195.1 uncultured Alphaproteobacteria bacterium
CCGGTGATAACATTCGGATGACAGCTACCTTGATCCACCCGATTGCGATGAACGAAGGCTTGCGTTTTGCTATTCGTGAAGGCGGCAGAACAGTTGGAGCCGGAGTTGTTTCCAAAATTATAAAATAGTGCTAAACGCCTTTCATACTTGTTATTTTTCTTCTCGTGTAGCTATGTGTACACTTCGTCGAAAAATAACGGCGTAGCAAAGGCATTTATCCCAATTTTAAGAAAAGCTCTTTGCAGAAATGCAGAGAGCTTTTTGGTGTGTGATGAAGAAGCGGGAGAGAAGATACAGAGGATTGAGCTTGTATGCAGATAAATGAGGAAAGTGACGCCTGTATTGTATTTTGGAAAATATGGAAGGGGAGATTATATAAAAATAATAAACGATTATATTTACGGGCTGCTCAAAACAGGTATAATAAAGAAAATTAGCCAGAATATATGTCAAAGAAAATTAAAAAAAATAAAGATTCCAGTCTGTTAGTGCCATCATGTTTAATTTTGTCAAAAAAAGTTTAAAATAGGGCTGGATTTAAATGCTTTTTTGTGGTATTGTAACGCTGTCTTTAGGGAAAACTTCCGTTTTAATCAATTTGGTTTAGATAATAGGAACAAGTGATGAATAAAAAAATTTCTTCAAAAATTGCCTTCAATTCCGGTGACTTTGTCGTATATCCTGCTCATGGTGTTGGAAAGGTAGCTGATATTACAAAGCAAAAGGTTGCAGGAAGTGAGCTCGAGCTTATAGTTGTGAATTTTGACAAGGATAAAATGACGTTGCGTATTCCGATGGCCAAAGCAGAAACGACCGGTTTGCGGAAAATTTCGGCTTCTGACACCATGGATGAGGCTTTGGGCGTTTTGAAGGGTAAAGCCAGAGTTAAAAAAGTGATGTGGTCTCGTCGTGCGCAAGAATATGAAAATAAAATCAATTCAGGAAATCCGGTAGCCGTGGCAGAGGTTATTCGTGATTTGTATCGCAGTGAGAATCTAGCCGAGCAATCTTACAGCGAACGTCAGATTTACGAGCAGGCGCTTGACCGCTTGGCAAATGAATATGCTGTTTGTCAGAATATTTCATCGGCAGATGCAACTAAAAAACTCTTGGAAATTTTAGCCAAATAAGTTTATATCATTTGTAATTTTGAAAAGCCCCGCAGAATGTGGGGCTTTTTAGATTGACTCCGTTTGTTTCTTTCTGTATTGTTGTGAAGATGACAGAATTATTAATCATATAAAAATTATTTATTATGGAACAAATTAGTAATGCTCAGTTAGAGCAGAGTGTGAAAGAGCTTATTGCTAATAAGCTTGGGGTAGAACTTGGCGTAGTTTCTTTATCTTCTCGGTTTATCGAAGATTTGGGAGCAGATT
Organism: uncultured Alphaproteobacteria bacterium; assembly: GCA_934271195.1. Taxonomy (GTDB): domain Bacteria; phylum Pseudomonadota; class Alphaproteobacteria; order RF32; family CAG-239; genus MGBC133411. The sequence continues at coordinate 1,380 of CAKQRB010000033.1, forward strand.
CTTTGGATTCGCTGGAATGTGTTATGCTGATGGAGTGTAAGTTTTGTATTTGTATTTCTGATGCGGAAAGCGAGAAAGTTCATACGGTTGGAGACTTGTATGAGATTTGCCGTCAAAAGCTTATTGAACAACAACGTTTAATCGGCTAAGATTTTGGAAACTATGATTGTACTGAATAAAAAACAGCTAAGAACCTTAGCGAAGTGCGGAAAGTTTCCGATTTATTTGTATTGGAATGCGGCAAAAAACAGATTGGACTTTGATGAGAATAAGAGAGCCAATGCTATTGGCAGCCTTTGGAAGAATCCGTTCGGCGTAGCTAAAGCTGAGACTTTTGGCCCGGCTGATTTGCCTGAGCAGGAAGTTTGCAGAAAGGTGAATGATATTATTGAGCAGAGGCTACAGGTCGATCCGGAACGGGTTATACCGTCTGCGGTACTGGGTTTCGATTTAATGGCTGATTCTTTGGATATGGTTGAAATTTGTATGGATTTGGAAAAGACTTTCGGAATTACGATCTCTGATTCTGAGGCCGAAAGACTTCATACTGTTGAAGATTTTCAGCGTATTTGTGTCAGACTATTGGCAGAGAAAAAATCTGCGAAATAAAAAAGGCGGGGCTTATGCTCCGCTTTTTTGTATCCAGAAAACCACGCGCTAGGCGCGTGGTTCCAAAGAGCTTACAGCTTTGCACGTAAAAACTCCTTTGCTATTATGTTAGAGATGGTCTGGCAATTGTCTAAATAAAAGCAAAGGAG
>CAKQRB010000034.1 GCA_934271195.1 uncultured Alphaproteobacteria bacterium
CTCCTTTGCTTTTATTTAGACAATTGCCAGACCATCTCTAACATAATAGCAAAGGAGTTTTTACGTGCAAAGCTGTAAGCTCTTTGGAACCACGCGCCTAGCGCGTGGTTTTCTGGATACAAAAAAACCTTCCGAAAACATTCCGGAAGGTTTATCATAAAAAAGCAAATATACTCAATATTATTTCTTAGGCTCCTGATCAGCTCTTACCTGTTGCAATTCCTGATGCCTTTTTTCCAGTTCTTGTTCCAAGTCCTGAAGCTGCCTGTCTATTGCATCAAGCTGATATTGGTAACATACAAGCAGAACCAGAGCCGTGATAGCAATAACAATAGAAAAGCAGATAAAAATCCAAGCTTCAACGTCCATAAGGTTATTTTTTAAACATTATCAATATCAATCTCATGCCAAACTTCAACCTTCTTGCGACGAGCGTCTCTCTTCTGCAATGCTTTGGGAACAATTTCCTGCTGCAGTTTCTGTGTCACTTGTCTGGCCTCTGAATTTTCAGCACATACTTCTCTGTCTGCCAAAGTACAAAGATAATAATGAACGGCATTTTCATCAGCCGAGTCTAAAAATACCTCAAGCAAGTGTTCGCCTTCCGCTTTTTCTGCCAGCCTTTTTCGGCTGAGTTCATTGTGCATTTCAAAATAAGCCTGAGCTTCATTTGTCAGTTTTTTGTTCTCTTGCTTCAGCTGGGCAATTTTAGCCTGTAGCAAAATCAAATAAACAAACCCGCTTACACAAAAAACAACCATTAAAAATATTTGCAAATCCATAATAAATAAAATTTAGTTAATAATTCTGTTATTTAGCGCACTTTACAAATTATTACCAAATTTGTCAAACACAAATTCTGAAAGATTTCTCTGCCAACACGCGCAGACTATGCTGCTCAAACAAAAAATCCCCGATGTTTTCACAATCGGGGATTTTTCTTAACTAAGCCTGCTCAGAACTATTGAGCATCTTTCTGCTCTTCAGCTGTCGGCAACGCCATATTGGCAACCGTAGCGGCTTCTTCTTTGAGCGCCAGAATTTCTTTGTCATTCTGAACGGCAACTTTCTTCAGGGCTCTCAGAACCGTACCGGTACCGGCCGGAATCAAGCGACCGACGATAACGTTTTCTTTCAGGCCTCTCAGATTGTCAACCTTACCTTCAACTGCAGCTTCGGTCAAGACGCGAGTGGTCTCTTGGAAGGACGCGGCAGAGATAAACGACTTGGTCTGCAAAGAGGCTTTTGTAATACCCAGCAGAACCGGATCCGCCTCGGCCGGATTACCGCCATCAGCAATAACCTTGGCGTTTTCAGCTTCAAAGACATCTCGGTCAACCTGTTCGCCAATCAGGAAAGTCGTATCACCCGGCTGGGTAATCTCAACCTTACGCAACATTTGCGAAACAATAACCTCAATATGCTTATCATTAATCTTAACGCCTTGCAGACGGTAAACATCCTGAACTTCTTTAACCAGATATTCAGCCAGTTTCTCAACACCGAGAACACGCAAAATATCATGCGGAGCCGGCGTACCTTCTACCAGCATATCTCCCTTCTTAACGATATCGCCGTCTTGAACAACCAAGTGACGCCCTTTCGGAACCAGATATTCAAGCGGCTCGCCTTTTTTCGGAATGACTGTAACGCGCTGTTTGGCCTTATAATCCTTACCGAACTCGACCATACCGTCAATATCGGAGATAATAGCCTGATCTTTCGGGCGGCGGGCTTCAAACAACTCGGCCACACGCGGCAGACCACCGGTAATATCTTTCGTCTTGGAGCTTTCTCTCGGAATTCTCGCAATAACGTCACCAACCTGAACTTCCTGACCGTCTTCGACTGACAAAATCGCATCAACCGACATATAATAACGAATTTCTTTGCCGTTATCATAAGTAACCGGTTTGCCTTTGGCATCTTTCAGCATAATACTCGGTTTCAAACCAGCGCTTGAAGACTGTGACCGCCAGTCAATAACCGTCTTGGAAACAACGCCTGTCGTTTCATCAACAGTTTCTTTAACCGATACATTGTTAATCAAGTCAACCAAAGCAACCTTACCGGCTTTTTCGGTAATAACCGGAATCGTAAACGGATCCCATTCGGCAACTTTCTGACCTTTCTTCACCTTGGCATCTTCGGCAACCAAAAGCTTTGTACCATAAGGAACATGGTGACGGGACTTCTCACGACCCTGTGCATCGACAATAACTAACTCGCAGTTACGTGACAAGACAATACCGTTGCCTTCGGAATTGTAAACAAGGTGCTTGTTCTCAACTTTCATCACGCCGGCAAACGGAACTTCAACAGAAGCTTGCTCTGCGCCTTTCTGAGCAGCACCGCCGATGTGGAAGGTTCTCATGGTCAGCTGTGTACCCGGTTCACCAATAGACTGGGCGGCAATAACCCCGACGGCCTCGCCAACGTTAACCGGCGTTCCGCGAGCCAAATCGCGACCATAACAGGCGGCACATACACCGTCTTTGGTTTCACATGTAAGAACGGAACGAATCTTAACTTGCTCGACACCGGCTTTTTCAACGACTTCAACGTCATTTTCATCAATCAGTTTGCCTCTCTTGATCAGAACCTCGCCGCTTTCAGGATGAATAATATCTTCCTGAATGGTACGACCGAGGATTCTCTCGCCAATGGAAACAATAACGTTACCGCCGTCTACAACCGGACGGACAATAATACCGCGCTCGGTACCGCAATCCGTTTCAGTAATAACCACATCTTGGGCAACATCAACCAGACGACGAGTCAGATAACCGGAGTTAGCAGTCTTCAAAGCGGTATCGGCCAAACCTTTACGGGCACCATGGGTAGAGTTAAAGTACTCAAGCACGGTCAGACCTTCTTTAAAGTTTGAAATAATCGGCTGTTCAATAATCTCGCCATTCGGCTTAGCCATCAAACCGCGCATACCGGCCAGCTGACGCATCTGAGCGGCAGAACCGCGCGCACCGGAGTGAGCCATCATATAAACGGAGTTGATATAACCATGCTCGCTCTTCGAGATGTTTTTCATCATCTCATCAGCAATCTTATCGGTACAGGCAGCCCAGATATCGACCACTTTGTTGTACTTCTCGCCTTTGGTAATCAAACCGTTTTGATACTGCTGTTCAAATTCCTTAACCTGTTTCTCGGTTTCATTAATCAAAACCTTCTTGGCATCAGGAACAATCAAGTCATCTTTACCGAAAGAAATACCGGCTTTGCAAGCGTTTGTGAATCCCAGTGTCATAATCTTGTCAACAAACAAGACTGTTTCTTTCTGACCGCAGTGGCGATAAACAATATCAATAATCTCGCCGATTTCTTTCTTCTTAACCAAACGGTTAACCAAAGAGAACGGAACATTCTGATGTTTCGGCAAAATCTGTGATACTTTAATACGTCCCGGGGTTGTCTCGACAACACCGTATTTGATTTCGCCGTCATCGCTGACATATTCCATACGGCACTTAATCTTTGCATGCAGGTCAACAACCTTGGCATCCAAAGCCATTTCAACCTCGTTAATATCCGAGAAGACCATACCTTCGCCAAGCATACCATCTGCATCATAAGTCAGATAGTAAATACCCAGAACCATGTCTTGCGTCGGAACGATAATCGGCTTACCCGATGCCGGTGACAGAATATTGTTGGTAGACATCATCAAAACGCGGGCTTCAAGCTGTGCCTCGACAGACAACGGAACGTGAACAGCCATCTGGTCACCGTCGAAGTCGGCGTTGAACGCGGTACAAACCAGCGGATGCAAATGGATAGCCTTACCCTCTACCAAAACCGGTTCAAAAGCCTGAATACCCAGACGGTGCAGAGTCGGTGCGCGGTTCAGCAGAACCGGATGCTCACGAATCACCTCTTCCAGAATATCCCAGACTTCCGGACGCTCTTTTTCGACCATGCGCTTGGCCGCTTTAATAGTTGTGGCGTGGCCGTAGAGTTCCAATTTGGCATAAACAAACGGCTTAAACAATTCCAGCGCCATCTTCTTCGGCAGACCGCATTGGTGCAGTTTGAGTTCCGGACCAACGGTAATAACCGAACGTCCGGAATAGTCAACACGCTTACCGAGCAGGTTTTGACGGAAACGACCTTGCTTACCTTTGAGCATATCAGACAAAGATTTCAGCGGACGTTTGTTTGTACCGGTAATGGCACGGGCACGACGACCGTTGTCAAACAAGGCATCAACAGATTCCTGCAACATACGTTTTTCGTTGCGGATAATGATGTCCGGCGCGTGCAGTTCCATCAATCTCTTCAAACGATTGTTGCGGTTAATAACGCGACGATACAAATCGTTCAAATCAGAGGTTGCAAAACGGCCACCATCCAACGGAACCAACGGACGCAGTTCAGGCGGAATAACCGGCAGAACATCCAAAATCATCCATTCCGGCTTGGTGTTAGAATCAAGAAAAGCCTCAATAATTTTCAATCTCTTAACCAGCTTCTTTCTCTTGGATTCGGAAGCGGCGTCTTTCAGCTCTTCACGAATACTCTTGCGTTCGGCTTCCAAATCAATAGAGGCCAAAATTTCTTTCAACGCTTCGGCACCAATACCGGCGCGGAAAGAATCTTCGCCGTATTCGTCAACGGCTTCCTGATACTGTTCCTCACTCAAAAGCTCGTTTACGGAGAGCGGAGTCAGCCCCGGCTCAATCACAATATAGCTTTCAAAATAAAGAACGCGTTCCAGAGCCTTCATCGGAATATCAGTCAAAACCGCAATCCGTGACGGCAAAGATTTCAGGAACCAAATATGGGCGACCGGCGCAGCCAGTTCAATATGCCCCATTCTTTCGCGGCGGACTTTGGAAAGCGTGACTTCAACGCCGCACTTTTCACAGACAACGCCGCGGTATTTCATTCTTTTGTACTTTCCGCACAAGCATTCATAGTCTTTTACCGGACCAAAAATGCGGGCGCAGAACAAACCGTCTCTTTCCGGCTTAAACGTACGATAGTTAATGGTTTCTGGTTTTTTGACCTCGCCATAAGACCACGAACGGATTTGCTCAGGAGAAGCGATGGAAATCTTAATTTCGTCAAAAGATTCCCCGGCAGTTTGTTGCCCAAAAAACTTCATAATATCGTTCATATTTTTAAAACTCCTCTTACCTTAGGCTTCATCATTAAGCAATTCGACGTTCAGGCACAACGACTTGATTTCTTTAACCAAAACGTTGAAGGATTCCGGAATGCCGGCTTCAAAACCGTCATCGCCGCGAACAATTGCCTCATAAACTTTTGTACGTCCGTTAACGTCATCGGATTTAACGGTAAGCATTTCCTGCAGAGTATAGGCAGCGCCATAAGCCTGCAAAGCCCAAACTTCCATTTCACCGAAACGTTGTCCGCCGAATTGAGCCTTACCGCCCAGCGGCTGCTGGGTAACCAGACTGTACGGACCGACGGAACGTGCGTGCATTTTCTCGTCAACAATATGGTGCAGTTTAATCATATAAATGATACCAACGGTAACCTTACGGTCAAACTTCTCGCCGGTACGGCCGTCATACAGGTCAATCTGACCGGAAGTCGGCAGTCCTGCCAACGAAAGTATATGGTTAATATCGTCTTCATGAGCGCCGTCAAATACCGGCGTAGCTGTCGGAATGCCTCTTTTGAGATTAGAAATCATTTCCAGTTTCTCGGCTTCGCTCATCGGAACGATATCACGATTATACTGTTTCTCGCCGTAAATTTCTTTCAGACGATTGTTCAGTTCATCAAGCGTTTTCTCGCCTCTCTTGTACTGTTCGCACATTTCATTGAGTTGCTGTCCCAATTCCTTGGCAGCCCAGCCCAAGTGAGTTTCCAAAATTTGTCCGACATTCATACGGGAAGGCACACCCAGCGGGTTCAACACAATGTCAACCGGCGTACCGTCTTCCATATACGGCATATCTTCAAGTTTTAGAACTCGGGAAATCGTACCCTTGTTACCGTGACGTCCGGCAATTTTATCACCGGATTGAATCTTACGTTTGGTCGCAATGAAAACTTTAACCATTTTCAAAACGCCCGGCAGCAGATCATCACCGCGTTGGACTTTTTCAACCTTGTCTTCAAAATGCTTTTGAATCTTTTCGTTGCGAGCGTCAAACGCAGCCAGCAACTCTTCGATTCTTGCCATAATTCCTTCGTCTTTGACAACAATCTTGCGCCATTGCGAAGATGGAACCGAAGCCAGAACTTCATCCGTAATAATGGCATTTTTGGAAATGCCTTTCGGTGCGTCGACCACAGTCTGTCCAAGCAGAATAGATTTCAGCCGCGCTTCAAAATTCTTGCGGATAATCGCAAGCTCGTCATCGCGGTCTTTTGCCAGATTAGAAATTTCTTCCTGTTCAATAGACAGCGCGCGCTCATCTTTCTCAACTCCGCGGCGAGAGAAGACATGAACGTCAACAACAATGCCTTCAATACCCGGCTGGACACGCAAAGATGTATCGCGAACGTCAGATGCTTTTTCACCGAAGATCGCGCGCAGCAGTTTTTCTTCCGGCGTAACCGGAGATTCGCCTTTCGGCGTAACCTTACCGACCAGAATATCGCCGGCCTTAACCTCTGCGCCGATATAAACGATGCCGGCTTCGTCAAGATTACGCAAAGCTTCTTCACCAACGTTCGGAATATCGCGGGTAATTTCTTCCTGTCCGAGTTTGGTATCGCGCGCCATAACTTCAAATTCTTCAATATGCAAAGAAGTAAAGACGTCATCGCGGGAAATTCTCTCGGACAGCAAAATAGCATCTTCGTAGTTCAAACCGTTCCACGGCATAAACGCAACCAGCACGTTTTTGCCCAGAGCCAGTTCGCCCATATCGGTACAAGGACCGTCAGCCATAATGTCGCCGGCTTTAACCTCGTCCCCGACCTTAACCAGCGGAACCTGATTAATACAGGTGTTCTGGTTGGAGCGGCGGAATTTCTGCAGCTTGTAAATTTCAACACCAACGTCTTTGGTATTTTCATTATGAGAACGAACCACAATACGATTGGCGTCAACGGCATCTACAACGCCATCATATTTACAAACAACTGTTGCGCCGGAATCTTTGGCAACGGCGGCTTCCATGCCGGTACCGACCAGCGGGGCTTCCGAACGCAGCAAAGGCACGCCTTGGCGCTGCATGTTAGAACCCATCAATGCGCGGTTCGCGTCATCGTTTTCCAAAAACGGAATCAAAGCCGTTGCAACAGAAACCAACTGTTTCGGCGAAACGTCAATAAAGTCAATTTCTTCAGGATGGGCAAACTCAAACTCCCCGGCTTTACGGCAGGCAATCAGTTCCTCTTCAAAACACCCGTCATCTTTAACTTTGGCATTTGCTTCGGCAATTTTGAACTTGCCTTCCTCATCGGCAGACAAATAAACCACTTCCGAAGTAACCTTGCCGTCAACAACCTTGCGGTACGGACATTCGATAAAGCCATATTTGTTAATGCGGGCAAAAGTCGACAGAGAGTTAATCAAACCGATGTTCGGACCTTCCGGCGTTTCAATCGGGCAGATACGGCCATAGTGGGTCGGGTGCACGTCGCGGACTTCAAAGCCTGCGCGGTCACGGGACAAACCGCCCGGTCCCAATGCGGACAAACGGCGTTTGTGTGTAATCTCGGACAACGGGTTGTTCTGATCCATAAACTGCGACAACTGAGAAGAACCGAAAAATTCGCGGATAACGGCGGCAATCGGTTTGGCATTAACCAAATCTTGCGGTTTGACGTTAGCCAGAACTTCGGAGGACATTCTTTCGCGAATGGCTCTCTCCATACGCAACAACCCCATGCGGTATTGATTTTCCATCAATTCGCCGACGGAACGAACACGACGGTTGCCGAGGTGGTCAATATCATCGACTTCGCCTTTGCCGTCACGCAGTTCGACCAAACGTTTGACAATACGCAAAATGTCATCGGCACGCAAAGTTCTTAATGTGTCTGGAGCGTCTTCAAAAGAAATGTCCAAAGCCACATTCATCTTAACGCGACCGACGGAAGAAAGGTCATAGCGTTCCAAATCAAAGAACAAAGATTTAAACAACTGCTCGGCTGTTTCCAGTGTCGGCGGCTCACCCGGACGCATAACACGATAAATGTCAAGCAAAGCCTCTTCTCGGCAGGAATTCTTGTCGGCAGCCAGTGTATTGCGAATATACGGACCGACATTAACGCCGTCAATATACAGAGTATTGATTTCGCTGACTTTGGCAGCGGCAATTTTGCCCAGCAGTTCTTCGGTAATCTCGTCACCGGCCTCGGCAATCACTTCGCCGCTCTTCTTTTCGACAACTTCGTTGGCTAAAAACTTGCCAATCATCCGGCCGGCATCAACTTTGTAAAATTCCAAGCCTTCATCGGCGAGTTTCTGAGCCAGTCTCGGGCTCAATTTCTTGCCCTGCTCCAAAACCACATCGCCTGTTTTGGCGTTAACAAGATCAAAGTCAAACTTGACGCCTTTCATTCTTTCCGGAACAAATTTGGCTTTCCACGCTTTTTTATCGGCAACAAAAGTGTCAATATCATAGAAATAAGCCAAAATTTCTTCTTTCGACATCCCTTTGATTTCAGACGGATCAATCTTCTTGCCTTCTTTGGCCAGTTTTTTAATTTTTTCTTCTGTTTCTTTGGAGTACAAAGAATACAAGATAGAAGTTACCGGCAATTTGCGGCGACGGTCAATTCTGGCATACAACAAATCTTTGGCATCAAATTCAAAATCCAGCCAAGAACCGCGATACGGGATAATGCGGGCGGCAAACAAATATTTACCGGAAGATACCGTCTTGCCTTTATCATGATCAAAGAAAACCCCCGGAGAACGGTGCATCTGAGAAACGACAACACGCTCCGTACCGTTGCAGATAAATGTACCTTTATCCGTCATCAGCGGAATATCGCCCATATACACGTCTTGTTCTTTAATGTCGTGAATAGACTTAGCGCCGGTGGCTTCATCGGTATCCCAAACCACCAGACGCAAAGTAGCCTTAATCGGAGCGGCATAAGTCATATCGCGCTTAATGCACTCTTCCACGTCATACTTCGGCTCCTCGAGTTCATATTTAACAAATTCCAACTCGCCGTTACCGGAAAAATCTTTGATTGGGAAAACAGATTTGAATACTTCTTCCAAACCGAACTCGCATTTTTCTGCGTTTTTATCAGCTTCGATAAAGCTGTTATAAGAACCGGTTTGAACTTCGATTAAACTCGGCATTTCTGACACGGCGTCAATCTTGCCGAAGTTTCTTCTTACACGTCTTTTGCTCGTATAAGATGTCAACATATACTTCAATCCCTATAAGTTAGATTCTGCGACAATACTGCCGGATAACTCCGAACCCCGACCGCAGAAGGTTGTAAAAAAATCGATTTTTATTGAAGAAACTCTGCCAAACCCCCGAATAAAAATTCACTTGGCAGCGATTCGCAGAATAATAAATTTTAAATTCGTCTACTTTTATACCACTGAGTCTAAAATTGCAAGCACTATTATCGCAAAATAGTCAAGTTTTTTAATATTAGATTTAACACATTTTTAATCTAAGCGATTCAAATTTCCCGCGATTTGTTTTTCAGCTGCACATTACTTATTTTTTAGATTTTCTCATTAAGATTCAGATATTTTTGTCTTTCTTTTTACAATTTAAATATTCAAAACATTTTTCAATATCAAATTAATAATGGCAAAACAATTTTCTGCTTTCTATACTTAAACACCTGACCACACTTAAAGAATATTTTACAACACAAAAAACGCACCCAATAAACTTTCACCCATTCACTCTGTTAATATTATACCCTTTCTTAACTGTATCCATCAGCATCAAACAACGCAAACCCGAACCGTCATGATGAAATATACACATCTGCCAGCTCGCGCAAATAATATTACGTTCGAATCATAAAAAAGGAGAAAATTTTAATGTACAACGAGGTACATGAATTTTCTCCTTTTGCAATTTTAGCTCTAGATGAACTGTTATGCGAACTTTTAATTACTTGAGTTCAACCTTAGCACCAGCCTCTTCCAACTTCTTCTTGATTTCTTCGGCTTCAGCTTTGGCAACGCCTTCTTTAACAGTTTTCGGAGCACCGTCTACCAGGTCTTTGGCTTCTTTCAGACCCAAAGCTGTGATAGCGCGGATTTCTTTAATAACGTTAATTTTGTTAGCGCCGGCTTCTGCAAGAATAACATCAAATTCTGTTTTTTCTTCTTCAGCGGCACCGGCAGCAGCACCACCGGCAGCTACGGCAACGGCAGCAGCGGCAGAAACGCCCCATTTTTCTTCCAGCATTTTAGACAGGTCAGCAGCTTCCATAACGGTCAAAGCTGACAATTCATCAACTAATTTGGCTAAATCGGCCATATCTTTATCTCCAATAAATAAATTAAATTTAAATTCTAAAAATTTTCACACTCTTCAATTATTGCTTTTAGGCAAGATAATGTGCCATAAGTTTTGAGCGAAGTGTACTAACAAAAGTACATGAGCGAAAAACTCACAAGCAGGATCTGCATAAAACAATAATTAATACTAGGCAGCTTCTTTTTCGCTGTAAGCCTTGGTAACTCTTGCCAATTGTGCTCCCGGAGCCTGCAACAGACCAATAATCTTGGCGCGCAGTTCGTCCATGGAAGGAATGGTAGCAAGTTTGTTGATTTCGGCAACGGAAAGGACACCTGTTCCCATAGCGCCGCCGACAACAATCAGCTTTTCATTGGTTTTGGCAAATTGAACACAAGCTTTGCAGGCCGAGATCGGATCATTGGCGAAAGCAACAGCTGTCGGACCTTTGAACAAATCTGTCAGACCTTCAAATTTTGTACCCTTGAGAGCAAGACGAGTGATACGATTTTTAGTAACTCTGAACCCAGCGCCTGCTTTTCTGATATTGTCGCGCAGTTCTGAAACTTCGGCTACAGTCAAGCCTTTGTAGTGGGAAACCACAACAATTTCAGCACCGTTGAACAATTCATTCAGTTCGCTAAGCAATTGTGCTTTTTCTTCGCGATTCACTTTATTGTCTCCAATAAAAACATTGCTTGTTGCAATGTATTTCAACACATAACCGCCAAGACTTTAAGGTTAGAAAATTTAATTTGCTTCATCTCCCAACCGCTTTGGCGGAACCCAATCTGTCCAGGAGAAAAAAGATATTAAAATGTCTCTACTCCCGTCTGCGTAGGATATTTAAGATAAGGTCTTATTCGGCAACCGGAAAAGATCTCCTTTGCGACAACCTCAAACGGCTGTCCTTTTTCAGAAACCTAAAATCGGCCTCCAAGCCATTTTGACCCGACCACCTACGGTCTTGGACAGTTTTCAAAAAACTTTCCGGTTCTTAATGAGCTCTTGTTAAAGTTTTTTGAAGAGCGGGCGGTGATAAAGCTCACCACCCAAAACTTTTTTATACTTTGCAAAATAGGTTTGCGTTTTTAACTCAAACAAACCATCAGCGGCTTTGATAAACGTTTTTGCTACGCCGGAATTTTTGAGTGATGTGTACATAAAAACACACATAAACAAAAAAATTCCAAATATGAAGAACGTTTAGCAAACGCCCCGCTACAAAGCTGAAGAATCAACCTTCAACCCAACACCCATCGTGCTGCTCAAAGAAATTTTCTTCATATAAACGCCTTTGGCACCAGCCGGTTTTGCTTTAATGATAGCATCAATAAAAGTTTTAGCGTTGTCATAAATCTGATCTTCGCTAAAACTTGCTTTAGCTATACCGGCATGAACAATACCGTTCTTTTCAACACGATACTGAACTTCACCGGCTTTTGCCTTTTTAACGGCATTGGCAACATCCATGGTAACCGTGCCCAATTTCGGATTCGGCATCAGGCCTTTCGGACCGAGAACACGTGCAACGCGACCGGCCAACCCCATCATGTCCGGAGTAGCAATACATCTGTCAAAATCGACTTTACCGGCCAAAATAGAATCAATCAGGTTCTCTGCACCGACGACATCAGCACCGGCAGCCTTAGCTTCATCAGCTTTTTCACCTTGAGCCAAAACGGCAACACGAACGGTTTTACCATTACCGTGCGGCAAAGAGCACACGCCGCGAACCATCTGGTCGGCGTGTTTCGGATCGACACCCAAATTGATAGCCAGATCAATTGTTTCGTCAAATTTAGCTTTTGCATTTTCTTTAACGAGCTTAACAGCGTCTTTCAGAGAATAGCTCTGCATTTTATCAACTGTTTTATAAGCATTTACAATTCTTTTTCCGTGCATAGCCTTACTCCACAACCTTAACACCCATTGAACGAGCCTGACCTTTAACCATATTCATGGCAGCTTCAACTGTCGAGCAGTTCAAATCCGGCAATTTAGCTTCGGCAATTTCTTTAACCTGAGCCATAGTCAGCTGACCGGCAACAGATTTGCTGGGTTCTTTGGAACCGCTTTTAATGTTAGCGGCTTTTTTAATGTAGAAAGCAACCGGCGGCAATTTGGTAACAAAAGTAAAACTTTTGTCTTCAAATGCAGTAATAACAACCGGTACCGGACTACCCGGTTCCATTTTCTGCGTAGCTGCGTTAAAAGCTTTGCAAAATTCCATAATGTTCAAGCCTTTTTGGCCCAGAGCCGGACCAACTGGAGGAGAAGGGTTAGCTTTTCCTGCAGGGATCTGAAGCTTGATTAATCCTAAAATTTTCTTTTTAGACTTAGCCATTTCATACCTCTGTTAGGGTCGTGGTACAAGACGATGGCACGCCTCCCACGAAATTATCACATATACAATTAGCCTCATCAAAGACAGAGTTCTGCCTTTAAGAGTCGCTTCTGTATACCACAATCATTCAAAATTACAAGAACTTTTTTAAATTTTCTTCATTTTGAGTCACATTTTTCGCTGAATATATAAAAAAGCTCAGAAACTACTGGAATCTTTTGAATCTAATTTTGACAAAAAGTTATTGCAAAATAAATCCATATAAACTAGAATTAATAAAAATGTATATTATTAAATTAATTTTTATGAAACAAAGTATCACGAGGTACGGATTTACCCAAGGCTCTGTATATCAGGCCTCCGTATCAAAAATAAAAAATGATAGGGTATTTTTTAAAATAACAAACAAGTGGGGAGAAACATTTACAGCTGCTTATTTTGCAACAAGAGGTAATATGAATCTTCATCAGGTTTTTAAAAAAGGGAGCTTAACCGAAGTCAGCGTCATCTGTCATTGCAATCCCAACAAAACACATTACGGACTGCATCTTTTGGTTTCGCCGCAAAACCTGCCGCCTGATGATTACATAAAAAACCATGCCGTCGGAACAGTCGTTCAGGCAACCATAGACAGCATTAAGGGCGCAATGATGATTCTTCGCCTGATGGAAAATGTCTATTGTCGGACAAAACGTTGCAAAAGGGCAAAAACCGGTAATGAAATCAGTTGCAAAATTGAGCGCTACAACAAAAACAAACGCACAATTTCCGTACGGGTTTTACAACCGGCATAAACATTAAAAAAAAAAGCCTTTGATTTAAGATCAAAGGCTTTTTGAATTTGTAGTTTTTTAAGAAACTTTCTCAACCTGAGAAAACTCCAATTCCACTGGTGTTGATCGGCCAAAAATGGAAACCGAAACTTTCAGACGAGATTTTTCCAAATCAACTTCTTCAACCAAGCCGATAAAAGAAGCAAACGGACCGTCACAAACTCTAATCTGCTCGCCAACTTCATAATCAACCACGGTCTGCGGACGTTCAACCCCTTCCTGCATCTGAGTGATAATTCTCTGAGCCTCAGCCTCGGTAATCGGAAAAGGCTTATTGCGGCTGCCAAGAAAATTAGTAACTTTCGGATTATTCTTAATCAAATGCCATGCATCATCGGTCATAACCATTTTAACCAGAATATATCCCGGAAAGAACTTGCGTTCGCTACTGACTTTGGCGCCTTTCTTAACTTCGACAACTTCTTCGGTCGGCACCATAATATCCAAAATTTTGTCATCCATTTTTTTCAAAACGGCCTGTTCTTTAATCGATTCGGCAACTTTTTTCTCCGAACCGGAATGAACGTTTACAACATACCAACGAGCATCCATAACCTATTCTCCAATCATAAAAATCTTCTGTACGCCCCACCCCAGGATCTGGTCAACAACAAAGAAAAACGTTGCTGCAATTGCCACAATGACCAAAACCATAATTGAGGTTTGAATAACTTCTTTTTTTGTAGGCCAGGTAACCTTTTTAACTTCTTGCTTAACCTGCCTGAAAAACTGTATTGGACTAACTTTTGCCATGGATCCTATCCATTATAAATAAAGATTAAAAACAAACACCTGCACTTGATGCACTCAAGAAAACGGCAGAACATATCCGCAATAGACAAGCAGAAACACCGGCCAAATACATTCTGACTTAATGTCGCCAACATATTAAATTATTTTTTGTATGTCAATAGAATATTCTCGGTTTACTCAAATAATCTTAGCTGTACGCCGCTTTTATAAAAATCTTAAAAAAAAATCCGAGAAATTCATCTTCGGATTTAAAACTCGGACCATTTAAATACTTCCATAATAAATTAATTATAAATAAAACAAAAAGGCAAAGCAGTATTTCCAGTCAAAAGGCAACTTAAGTTTTCATCTGCCTCAACATGCTCAAGCATTGGAGATTATGCTATTACTAAAATTCCATACATTGGACAAGTCATAAAAGCTTATAACAAAGGCTCTCTGGGCGGAGCTCATATTGCTCATGGTATCAATGCTTACAATGAAAGTTGTCGCAATCATAAGAAAAAATAAAGGAATAAATACTATTATAAACGAACCAAACTAATTCGGAAAAGGAGAACAAACAATGAAATTATGGTCAAAAGAAGCGCTTGTATTAGGCGGATTATCTGGTGTTTTAGAAACTCCTCTTTCCCTATTGGGTTTTGAAATTCTATCAGATATTTTATTTTTATTGTTTATCATTTGTGTATTTATGCTTTGCTTCAACAAAACACCTAAATTTTTATCAAATTTTATACCCAATTACCCCAAAACATCATATTACCTGTGCGCCATTGGTTGGATTCCGTATTTTATGATAATAACAACAATAGCTTTTTTAGGAAGTGTTTATTTCGTTTCTTATTCTGAAGAATTTATTGTGCATTTTTTCTCAGCTTGGCCTACATAAGTTTGGGAATGTCATTCATTTCTTTAATCATTGCCTTTATCAGAAAGAAAAGATTAGAGTATAAGGATAATACAAGACAATAGAAAATTTTCATTCTAAACTATAAGCATATCTCGAAAGGCTATAAAATTCCAACCGGTTTAACCAATTGTAAAATAAAGGAATTTGTTTGGGATAGTCCGTGTAACTTGCGGGAAACAGCTACTTCGATAACATCTTACACGGACTCAGTTAAATGCTTAATATATAAAGAAAAAAGACGCTTTTCAGCGCCTTCATCTTGAGTGGCAGAGCATATAGTACAATCCACGGACTCAAAAAATGCCTATTGTTCCCGAATAATGCGAAAACCGACACTATCGTAACCATTAAGCGGATTACGTGTTTCATCACGATATTCCGTACGACAATTCGTTCTTGGCGTTGAATAGGAACCACCTTTAACCGCTACAGCATTTTTCCCTTTCTTTGTAGAAGTCCACTCCCACACATTTCCCCACATATCAATAGCTCCGCAGGCCGAAAGTGTTCGAACATAGGCAGTAACCGGTGTTGTTCCTTTGTTTTTACCGCAATTCATATCCGCATCCTTAGGCATATGTCCGGCTGCAAGCTCCCATTCTTCTTCTGTCGGAAGACGGTATTTTGCTTTTTCGTCCTTAGCCGTAAGCCAATTACAATAAACTACCGCATCATTATAAGAAACATTAACAACCGGATGTTTTTCCTTGCCTGTAGGAATATTTCCATTTATCCAATCTTGAGGAGCATTTTTACCTGTTTCCTTTATAAACAAGGCATATTCTTCATTTGTAACCGGAATATATGCAATAGAAACACTTTGAGCCGCTCCTAAAACAGGCAAGTAGCCGTCAATTACCCGACGAGAATTCGGTCGCAAACGTGAGTCCGTAAATCGCTTCATTGTCTGGTTAATGCGATTTTCTCTGTCTCGTAACATCTCATCAACTATTTTCTGCATTTCTTCAACTTTTGAAATATGCTTAGCCGTTTGTTTAAGTTCCTCAAGTTTAGCCTTTTTGCGTGCAACAACTTTATCATAGTTAATTTCGGCTTGCCTACGTAATGCCTCATAATTTTCTTTTGTTGGATTACGCCGATAAGCCACAATTAACTCTTTGGTTTCTTCATTCAACTGTGGACGCTCTTTTTCGATTGTTGTGCTGTATTTGAACGATCTCGCTTCCGAATTTATTTGTCGGGCAGAAACAATAGCCCCAACGGTTACAAAGCAAAACACAGACAAGAAAAATAAAGACACAATTTTTTTCATAAAAACCTCTTTTACCATTGTAAAACAAACATTGTTACTTATTTCTTTTTACCATTTTTTAGACCGGATTTAAGCCCTTTTTTAAAGCCATCTTTATATCCTTCCTTAAGGCCGTCTTTAAGTCCTTCTTTGTGTCCTTCTTTCATTCCGTCTTTTAGCCCGCCTTTATATCCTTCCTTCAGACCATCTTTCATTTCCTGCTTTAAAATTTTCTCATTTGTAACATCTTCTGCATTTACCTCACTAACAGTTCCACCTAAACACAGCAGACACACCAATGATGTTAAAATTATTTTTTTCATAGCTCTTCCTTTCATCTAATTAAGTGTTACAAAAAATTTTTAAATAAGTACATAATATATAACGATAACAAATGTAAAAAAGTTCATAATAAATAAATTTTTTAATCTAACGCATCCCGAAAGGCAATAGGATCTAAACCGCATTAAATATTTGTAAAATAAAGGATTTTGTTTGGGATAGTCCGTGTAACTTGCGGGAAATGACCTCTTTGGTAACATCTTACACGGACTCAATTAAGTGCTTGATATATAAAGAAAAAAGACGCTTTTCAGCGCCTTTATCTTGACTGGCAGGGGCAGAAGGACTTGAACCCTCGACACCCGGTTTTGGAGACCGGTGCTCTACCAACTGAGCTATACCCCTACAAAATCTTTCCGTTTTATATCTTATAAAAAAACAGAAATCAAGTATTTTTTTCTATTCCTTGCAAACATTGCGTTTGCAGCGTTTAAGCTCACTCATAAATTCCTCATTTAAGGAAAGAAATTCAATTTTTATAACCAGCTGTAAAAACTAATTTTTCCTGCCTATAATTTTTTTCCCTTTTTTATCCCTAAACCTTTTGGAAGATACCTATTTACAATGTTTTTGCGGGGGCTTAGAGGAAAACCTCATTAGCCGCGTTAGCCTCATTAGCTTTTGGGCTTTTTTGCCCCACACAAATATTTTCGCGCTCTTTTTGTTAAATGTCCACACTTATTAGGCTAACCCTTTGAAGTTGTGGATAGTTTTAGCTTTAGTCAGTAGATGAATTATTATGAGTTTTTTTTAATTCTAAATTAAAAATTTTAATTTCTTCATAGTAGGGAAGTATATAGAGTATAGCAATCATTATAATTAGATAAAAACGAATGTTATTAATTTTTAATATTTCCAAAGCATCTAAAAGAAAAATAATCAACAATCCATACAATAAAATGCGAATCTTTTTCTTAAATTCATCTACAGTTTCAGCTTTTTTTGTCTTCAATATTTCTGTTCTAGAAGAACGACTACGGTTAACTTGATCTTTGTAGTTTAAATCTATATTATCTTTTCTTATATCCTCTGTTTCAGAATTTATTATTTTAAAAAATGGAGAATTTTGAGAAGGAACAACTAAATATCCAATAACATCTGCATTTAATTTTCTAGCCTCATGCAAAAATTTAGCTAATTGTTGTTTTCCCATGTTTATTAAGTTTTTATTTTGGGAGGACTTAAGTTCAAATAATTGTATTGGAGTATTAGTTTCTGTATCAATTATAACTAAATCTGCTCTATATTGCCCCAACTTATATTCAGATATAATACTTTGAGCAGGATAGCCATGGTCTATTAAATACTGTTTTAAATTTTCTATTAAATTTCTTTCTGTAAGTTCGCTCATTATCTTTTTACCTTATTTAATTTAATCCAAGAATCCTAAAAAATATTTCATTTTTCTTTCTCGCATCATTAAACATTTTTTCATATGTAATAATTTCTAATGAAACCATACATCCTTCTAAAGGATGATATTTAAAAAAGCCATCTCCATCAGGAGATTTTTGATATCCCATGACATCTATTAACTCAGACTCAATTTTAGATGTTATATCTGTTACAATATAACCATAAAATCGTGTAGAACCACTAATCGTTATTTTCCGTCCTCGGTGATCTGTTGCATTTCCTGATATTATTTCTTTAATATTTCTAATTATTTCTCGGTGAGGATTATAATCATCAGAAAAATTGTTCAAGCCAGGCTTTTTAAATTCCACAACAGTTATAGAATTTTTATATTGAAAATCATCTGTATATTTCAATGGTTTATTAAAAATTGTAATATCTGGCCTTCTAGAAGATGCCGATTGTAACTCTTCATAATTTTTTATAAGTTCATCGGAATATAACGCTTCATGAAAAACTAGTTTTTCATCCAAGAGCCAAAGATTATTTGCTTCAAATTCAACAGAATTTGAATTGATTTTCATTGGAACAATTAATTCATGCAAATAAGACTCATCTAAAAACTTATTTTCTTCCTTATTAAAGGATATCATTTGCTCAAAAACATCCAACAAAGCCTTTCTATTGCATATATAATTTGACAATTCACAAGTATTAATTCCGCTAGATTTTGCTATGTATTTTTTCATAGCCTCATCATATGTCTGCTTAGTTTTCTCATTTAATTTAGTGGATTTTTTTAGTTTATTCCTAAGAGCTAACAACTCTTTTTCTTCTTGGAACTTTAAATTATGAAGAAATAATTCCATTTCTTGCATATTAGGATTGTTGGGGAGCTTATCAAAGGGAAACTTTTTGTTCTTTATTCGATCAAGAAGCACTCTATATCCTGGTTTATGACTCTTTACATAATCGATTAACTTTTCTTTTTTATTATTTGTTGAAACTTCAAGATAACTTGACAGCTCCCTTTTTACAGTTTCGAGACATTCAGAGCGTATTTGTGAAAAAGAGGGATTAGAGACATCAAAAAAATCTCCATTTTCATCATATTCTTCAGGAATGCTAAATTCCATTTGATTTGGCTGAATATTTTCGTCCAGATACTTACCACTAACTATTAAATTGTAATAATAGCTATTATTGCCGTCTTTAATTTTACTATTTAATGTTTCTATATTTTTTCCAATATTTTCACTTGTTATAACTCTCCGATTCGAAGTATATGAAATCATATTTCTTGTTTCTGTCTCATACAATCTAATACTAATAGTATCAAAATCAAAATTTCCTATAGTAAATTTTGATGTATTTTTATCTGATGTATAAAATTTTTTATACATTTCATTGAGATTCAAACTTTCTTTATTATCTGAAATTGTAATTTCGGGACAATTATTTCCCATAAAAAATAATAGGCAATGTTCTATTATTAAATGTGCAATTCTATTTAATTCCTGAGGAAATGAGCTTTTATATGGTTCTATTATGTTTTTTAACGAAATTGTTGTTTTATTTTCGCTAAAATTCGCCTCTTTGATTGTTTCATTTAACTCATCTTTCGATCGGAGAAAATTAAAAGAGATTTCTTTTTTACCATTGTTATATATACTGTTTATAGATACTGTATCGAATACTTTTAACCAGGCAAAACGCCCTAACCCTTTACATCCTTTTGAAATTTTATGAGTGCTATCAAATTTCTTGAAAGAATTAAAATTTTCTTCTGTAAAACCTTCTCCATTATCAATAATCTCAATATCGCGGATATTCGATGTAAATTCATTATTTAGAACTTCATTTCTTATTACATTAATATGAATGTACGGTTTTTTATTGCTGCTCATATCTTCTATAGATTGAAGAGAGTTCACAACTGCCTCAAATAAAGCATATATACCTTTAGTCTTAGGTAAATAAGTATTCCTCAATTTTCCTGCTACATCACCATTAAAAGAAGACATTTTCTTATCCTATAATATTTAGCGCTTTTCAATTCTTACCTGAAAAAATTTCCTTTGCAAATAAATTGTTACGTATTCTACTTATTTTTTCTTTTCAAAGACAAATAAAAACAATTATCTAACCCAATTCTGAAAGAGCCTCTATTTGCTTTTGAATGACTTTTAAGGTTTTATCATCTTGTTTTTTGAGGATTTGTAAAATTGTTGCAATATTGCTCGGAAGTTCTTCGGTAGTCTGTGCCTGTTTGGTTTCTGAGAAAAGCTCATCAATAGAAATGCCCAAAGCTTTAGAAATTGACATCAGAGTTGTAACTTTAGGGTCACTTAAACCCCGCTCAATATTAGATATGGTATTTATCATTTTACCTGAAACATCGGCAAAATCTTCTTGGCTCATGCCTTTTTGTTTGCGTAATTGGGCAATACGTCTACCTAAAGTCTTTAATATTTGAGTTGTTTCATTCATTTTGCACCTCTAATTACTAATTATTTTCATATTAGAGTGTGTAAAATACCATAGCGGTTAACTGTGTTTTTCTTTCTGATTTTGATTGACAGCTTGGTTTTGACACATTATAGTGTGTTAAGGTTCTCGCGGTAGAATATGGATTTTTCCAAGACGTAAATTTGTTATGAGGATATGAAAGTGACCAAGTTAAGCTATATTGAAGAATCAAAAAAATCTATAAAGTATGGATGTTTTTTGCTATTTTCACTAACGCTGTTATTAACAGGATGCGAAAGTTTTAATAATTTTAATGATAAAATTAGTAGTCTTAACAATAAAGTTCAACAAACGTTTAAAACACCTTGTGACAGATTAAGTGCTAAAAAATTCTTAGAGCAAGAATATGAAACAAATGATGTTTTTACATACTACCGCAAGTTTAAATTAAAATATAATATAGCATCTGCATATGCCTTGGATACAAAAAATGGCTATTCTTACTGTATCATAAATCTTGATTATTCAAGCAATCGGACTGTTGGAAAAATGGTCAATTCTATATTAGATACCAAACTTGCATTAATAGATAGAGGTTTTGGCGGAATCGATTTGAAATATAAAGAAGACGCCTTAGGAAAAATATATTTCGATGCAGAAAATCCAAGTGGTAACTTCTCTTATTTTCAAGACTTTGACAGACATTTACGCAGGCTTGATAAAGCACTTAAAACACAAAATTGTGATTTAGCATATCAGTTTAAATTAGTCGGAGTTGATATAAAAAAAGTCAATAAAACATACGGTTATGAAAATAAATGTGATCTCATATCTGCACGATAAGAAATAACAATTCTGCATCATATAAGCAATTTAGAAAAGGAGAAATAAAGATGTTGGCATGGCTTTTGATAATATTTGGTTTTGTAATAAGTTGTTTTATTGTTCCACCAATAGGACCTATAGTTTACTTTGTTGGTCTGATCATATTTCTTATAGCTATGAGGATTTTAAAAGCTTCAGTTTCAACTTCTGCTCATGCCTTGAATACGATGGCTAATAAAACTTCAGAAATGCCAATGTGGTTACCTCCTGTATTAGGGATTCCTCTATTTTTAGGCTTTAATGCTTATTTTTCTTATTTAGGAGTTGATGAAAGTATGGCTGTTTTATCATTCTTCCTATCCAGCATAATAATTTATTTTGTTAATTTGATTTATAAAAAACATCTTAAAACGACATACAATAAATTTCTCTATTCTGCAGTTAAAGAACATTTTGATACGCTATCTACAAAGTATAAGGAACTAGTTTATACGGGTGATTATGGCGAAACAATATATGATAAATGGCATACAGAAATAGAACACTTTATTGATGCTGTAATAAAAAAACAAAAATCAAAAGTTACCTTGTCTGATGAGGAATTAAAAAAACGTATCATCAAAATTTTTGATGAGGTTAACGCACAACATCTTGAACAAAAATAAATTTTTCTTTTCCCCCGACTCTCTTTGTAGTACATCATGAAAAATGACGTGCTTGCTTTAATTTCATAAAAGGGGAAAACAATGGCAAAAATTTATGCAACAAAAGACCTTTATTACTATCCGAAAGTCATTAAAGTATTTTTGGTTAATGATAAATACGAGGCTGATTTATGGTTTTATAAAACAAAAGATATTCATGAAGCCGATTCTCGTGATGAAATATGGTATTTTTCTGACGATGAATATAGTGCAACCGCAATGATTTGTTGGGTTAAGGACAAATATGATGCCGATGTTTGGGTATATCAGGTTCGGGACAAATATGAAGCACGGTGGAATAAAGGTAACAAATTTTTAGGTCGTATTGGTTAAAATCAAAAGGGGCGGAATTTAAACTCCGCCCTTTTTCGTTGCCTTTCTTAATAATTTTCTGCGAGTTCGTAAACTTCGGAGTTGACGTAGTAGGTTTTACGTGATCTTCCTTTTGTATTTCCTTCGCGAGAAGATTTACAACTTAACCAATTCAAATCAATGAGCCTGTTTGCGGCTTTTTCTGCCTGTTCCTTGCGGCGCAGATTTGCCACATTGCCGTTATTGTAAACATCGCGCAAAATAAAACTTTGCGGTTTGTTTTCAATAATCCACCGAGCCAAAGCACGAGCCTCAATATTTTGAGACGGGCTGTAATACATATTATAAACTCTTTCACACATCGGGGTTAAATATGTGTCATACAACTCAATAGCGGCTTGAATTGCCTCAATGCTAATTTCTGTTGGTTCGGGATATTCAGAACTAGCCCACCATAGCAGTTCAAGCAGTAAAGCCAAACGCAAAACATAGCCTTGACCTTTTCCAAGAAAATATTTCAAAATACTTTCTTCCTGTTGTGATTTGTTTAAATGGGCAAGATACCAAGTATTGAAAAGCTGTTGTGCCTCAATGCTTAACGGTAGGCATTTCTTTTGTGTCTCAGTATTCTTTGCATATGGATCTAACAGGGAATCCAGGTTTTTAAATGTTACCAACACATTTTCGGGCAAAGCAATATTTTGCGGGATAGCAGCCGGTTTAAGCTCCGGATAGACCCATAGAAAGCGCGCGAGGAAACCGTCCCCGCGGTCGGAAAGAACCGTGTCTATGAGCCTTTGAGGCTGGATAGTACCGAAAACGGAAACAAGCAGATTTTGAATTTCTAACCGTTCATCGTCAAATTTGACACGGTTACAAATAAATTTATTGCCGTTAAAAGCTTCCAACCAAAAACCACGTTCGGAATTGCCGCTATTGTAACGATTCATTCCACTAATCCAAGCGGACAATTCATCACGAAAGAGAATAGCCCCTTTGATATTTCTTTCCATATCAGAGGTTAACGCCTCTTGTGTGGTGTCGCCGTAAACAAAACGATATGTTTGCGGTTTTGCAGGAATAATAGCTTCGCTCGGAAAATTGCTTGCAGTATCGGGATTTCCTTTAACTTTTTCTTCCCATTCTTTTTTGCGTTGCTTAGCAACTTCTCTTTCCCTCTTCCATTCCGCTAGTTTATCAGAATACTTATTTTTTCGGGAAATCTCAATTTCATTGAGAATTTTACGAATTGGTGTTGTTGCAGGTGTTTTACCTGAGCTTGGCTCGCCAATCGCACCAACCCAAAGGCAACAAGATTCTTCCCAACTTGCCCAAGGAGAAATGCTACGGGATAATCCGATAATACCAGCCGCACCTGCTAACAATGAAAAAGCGACATAATCAACAGGCGCATTTGTATTTTCAGCCGTTTGAGTTACCCAATTTTCCAGCCCTTTAAATATTTTTGTATTTAGGGTTGGTGCGGGCAATAAATCCTTTGTTTTGAGAATATCCATATCAGGCTCAGAATCTGTCGGAATATTGCAATTTTCTTCCACAAACCTCAGAGCATTCTCAAAGGTTTTAATGGATTCCTCTTTTGATAATCCGGACAGTATAGCGGCATTTATAATATTTTGTTTAATTTCTTCCATATCTAAAAATTCCTTTTTTGCACGCCCTATAAGGCTGATAGAACGCTTGTAGAGTGTGTCGTTGCGCTGTCCTTGCGGCGCGTTTGAAATTTCTTCCAGTACGCCTGAAATGGGCAATGGTTGTTTTTCCGCATTGGTCATCAAAGAAATCAACCAAGTAGGAGCTTCGGGAAAATCTTGATTAGGAATAAAGTTCTCCCAAGTATAGCGGTATCCATTCTCGTGAATTGAGGGTGGGGCAACCACATAACCACCATTAGCCCGTATATCAATATGGTCAGCAATTTTGCTAGTACTGCATTTTAACTCTACATTTTCAGGCATTTTGAAATATAAATGCTTGCCCTTGCCCGTAATAACAGTAGGCACGTCCAATTTACCATAGATAAGTTCTAGACGGTTTAAGGATTCAATTCCTTGTTCCCCGTCAACATCAACAACAAAAATATTGTTGATTTGTCCGGTCGGAATGCCGATATTGCAATCGGGAAATTTTTTATTCCATTCCTGCAATACGACTTTATCAATAGTTGCATCCTTAAACCCCTTGGGGCAAAGAGGTGATTTGCCTTGCTTTTTTACGGGAAAGGTTTTAACATTATTTTGAGCGTAAAACATAGCAATATCTAAGAAATTACCAGTTTCCAAGATTTTGTTTATGTTCTGAGAAGATATTGCCGTATCTTCTCGTTTTGGGAGGGAAGAGGCTTGCGCCTCTCTCTCCTGTTTTTCAATTAAAAGATTCTTCATCTTCATTTTATTTCTCCAGTTCTATAAAGGTTTTCAAATTTTTTCCGTTTAGCTTCTTGCTCTTCGGCTTGTTTTTGCTTTAATTCCTGCAATTCTTTTTTTGCTACGTTTATTCTTTCCTGAGGTTTTATGCAAAATTCTCTTTCTAAATATTCAAAAACATCTTCAACATGGTAGTAAACATAGTTTCTATTTCCTATGTGTTGAGGATTCTTAATTCCCTCTTTGGGGTTACTGGGAGAATCAAGATTCCTTAAAGTATTTCTGCTAAGGAAAAAGAACATTTCACAAAGCTGAACACGGCTGATAATACCAAGTGTAGCCTCCTCAATAATTGCTTGTTTGCATTTTTCTAAAAGTTCTTTGCTCATCGGTTGAGGCAATCTCTCAATTTTCGCAACCAATTTTGCTATTTTTTCCGCTATCGTTTTTTGTCCAAAATTTGCCATTCTTTTTCTCCTTTATGGCTCGTTAAAGACAATAAAGTCGATTCTGCTTTTCATTTTAGAATTTGCAAAATAACACATTGTTTTTACAGAATAAATTTTCAAAGCATTTCTTTTACAATAATAGACAAAATAATTTGGTAAAAACTTCTCTTTTTAGTCATTCAGCTTAGAAACAGCTTCACGCAATGTTTCGTTTGCCAAGTGTGAATAGCGTTGTGTCATTGCAATATCGGAATGCCCCAACAATTCTTTTACTTCATAAAGGGAAACTCGCTTTTGAACTAATCGGCTGGCGAAAGTATGTCGCAAAGAATGGAAAACTACTTTTTGCCGACGGTCAGTGATACCGTCATTTAAGCCTAACGCCTTAACTGCCCGTTCAAAAGTCCGTGAAACGTGTTCAATTTTACTGCCTAAACGGCTTTGAAAAATAAATTCGTTACCATTTTTCTGTTCAAGTTTTGAGAATTCTTCAAAAACACGATTTGTCATATAAGCATAGCGATTCCTACCGTTCTTGGTATCACGCAAAAACAGCATTTTTTCTTTTAGGCTTATATCCGCCCATGTTAATTTGAAAATCTCTCCAGCACGCAACCCACAATCAGCGGAAATGAGTGCCATTAAATAAATATTGTAACTATGCTTTTTTATTTCTGCTAATAAATCATTTAACTCTTTGTCCGTTAAAAACCGCATACGGCGATTGTCATCATTTTTAAGTTTACCAAATTTTGCTGTTGGGTTTTCTCCTGCAAACAATTCATTTTTAATAGCAAAGTTAAAAACCTGCCGCGTTAAAGCAATGGCATAATTCTTTGAACGTGTAGATAAGCCTTTTTTCTCCATAGGTTGTAAAACCCTAATGAGGCTAATGCGGCTAATGAGGTTTAACTTAACACCGCCCAAAACAGGCTTTAGCCACTTTTTATATAAATGGACTTCCCTGTCATAGGTTGATTTTTTATCTTTATTTTTAATATGTGGTTGGTAATATTCTTCAAAAAGCTCTGAGAACGTCATATTTACCGCCTCATTAGCTATTTTCTCCTGTTCGCGTTGTTCGGCTTTCTCTTTTAACGAAAGTGCTTTACCAGTTTTTATATCGCGTTTTAATTCACTTAAAATTTCATAAGCCTGAGCTGCCGTAAATCCTTCCGATTTATAGCCGATACTTTCTTCATACTGTTTACCGTTCCGCGTATAGCGAATAGAAAAATAAACATCTTTTTTATTGTTGCGGATACATTCTTTTGTGCGTACCCCTGGAAAACTTTTAACCATTTCCTAAAACTCCGTATCGTTGTTTTCATAACCCTGTATACTACCCAAAAAGTTAGAAAAAACGAGTGCACCTAGGTACGCCTAAGTACGCCAAGCAAAAATTTTTTTTGCTTAAACGTATTGAAAAATCAATAAAAATGTAGGAAATTTAAATACTTGGGAAAATCAATTTGGGGTTTTGGAGACCGGTGCTCTACCAACTGAGCTATACCCCTACAAAATCTTTTTGATTTATATATTACAAAAAAATACAAATCAAGTATTTTTTTATCTTCCTTACTAATTTTATATCAAATCATTCCTCCTCTGTCGGCTCATACTCAACAACTGCAACAACGGTATCATAATCAAAACCGGCGCGCACCAGAACAGCCATGTCTTTTTGGCGCATTTCCCGCCGCTCCCTCTTCTCCTTCCGAAAAGCCGCAATCTTTTTCTTTTTTGCCAGCTTCAAGGCTGCATCAAAAGCGTTATATTCCTGCTCGGCAAAACATTGCTCGATAATATCCTCGCTCACGCCTTTTTCTTTCAGCTTACCAACAATATAACGCTTCGCCTTGCCGGCGGCAATATAATCCCGACACCGGTTTTCGGCAAAACGTTTGTCATCCAGATAACCGTAACGTTCAAAATCGCTTATAATGTCTTCAATCCAGCCGATGGCATCGCTTTTGTCATACTCCGGATTATAATAGGCATACTCATTCACCCTTTTCATCAGGACCAGTCGCAGCGACGCCTTTGTAGTGTCATAGCGTTTCAAATAATAAAGTGCGATATTTTTCAGCCTGACAGGCGTAATTTTTTTGATTGTTTTAACCTTTTTGACTTCTTCTGTCGCAAACACTTGAAAATTCTCCGCCTATACATTATAAACTTAGTAAACAATTTTAATTTAGCAAAGGAATAAGATTTTGCCTAATAATAATTTTGACAATTGTGTATCTTTTCACATCGACAACGGAGCCTTTCGCGGCCGTCTGACCCGTTTGGATAGTGTTGTCAACACCATTTTAGAAAAACACAAATACCCGCTTCCTGTTTCGGCTGTGCTGGCCGAAAGTACGGCTTTGGCTGTCCTTCTGGCTTCAGCCTTAAAGTATGAAGGACTGTTCACACTGCAAATTCAGGGAAATGGTCCCGTTTCACTTGTCGTTATTGATGTCACCTCAGACGGTAAAGTTCGCGCCTGCGCCCGTTTTGATGAAGAACGCCTGAAAAAATCGCAACACCTGCGCAAAACAGATAACCAGATAGAGCCCGCGCCGCATCTTCTGGGCGAAGGCTTTTTGGCCTTCACCGTTGATCAGGGACCCGATACCGAACTCTATCAGGGGATTGTCGACTTGCAAGGCAAAACCTTAAGCGAATGCGCCTTGCGCTACTTTAGACAGTCCGAACAGATTGACACGGACTTGAAACTGTTTTTCCACACTCCGGGCAGTGAAGGCAAAGACTGGTACGCTTCAGGCATTATGATTCAAAAAATTCCTGAAGCCGGCGGCAAAGTTCGCGAAGGCGAAGACATTGCCGAAAGCTGGGACGAAGCAAAAATCTTTATGGAAAGCCTGAAGGCCGATGAAGTCTTTGACGCGGCATTAAGCGCGCAAGATATCTTAACCCGCTTGTTTCACACCCACAATCTGGCAGTTACAGAAACCAAAAATTACCGCTTCGGTTGTCGCTGCTCCCGTGAAAAACTGCGCGATACGCTGGCTACCTTCAAACCGGAAGAGATTGAAGCCATGTGCGAAAACGGCAAAATTTCCGCCACCTGCCAGTTTTGCTCCGAAAACTATGTCTATGACCGCGGAGAATTGCAAAAGCAGTAATCCGCACCGGTTTGACACAGCAGAACTTAAGATTTTTTTAATTTATAATTGTTATAGTTACGCTAACCATGGTGTAACTATAATTTTTTTACAGGCCCATAAAAATGATAAAATTTAGCAAAATATTCGGTGCTTTGGCCGTCGCCGCATTTATTTCAGGCTGCGTCAGCAATGCCCCCGAGATTGAAACCTATAACGCCCCCCGCTATCAGGATTCCGGCGTCATTGAATTGAAAGTCAATAAAGTAGACATCGTTTCCGAGTTTATTCCTGAATTTGAGCGCCCGCATGTTGAACAGCTTTTCCCGATTTCTATCGAAAAGACGGCTCGTCTCTGGGCCAAAGACCGCTTAGATGCCGTTGATTTCTCAAGCAACAAAATTGCCTCTTTCATCATTAAAGACGCCAGCGTTACGGAAGAAGTCGAAGAATCAGGCAAACTCTTCTACAAAGACCGCTTGGTTTACAAAGCCAACCTGAATGTTGTGCTCAAAATTTCTGACGACCTCGGCACGGATTCTGCCCAAACCGAAATCGTTGCTTGGCGCGAACTGGTCATTCCGGCAGATACTGATATCATAGAAAAAGAAAAATATTGGAACGGAATGGTTCAAAAACTTTTTGACGAATTCAACGTTAAAATGGAACAAAATATCCATAAATATCTGAATATGTATGTTGCCAACAACAACTACATTCACACTTACGACAACTAATGAACAGACACTTCCGGAGTGTCTTTTGCAGACAAGCAGAATGTTGGGATTTTAACCTCTTTGGCAATATCCTGACCTTCTGCCTTTATTTTGCAACTGCCATAAAAAACGGCATTAGCGGCAGCAATCGGTGCCATGCTTGTATATTCAAAACATTCTCCCGGTTCCAACTCTGGAATCTCTCCCTTAAAACCGTAAGTATCATCAGAAAAAGAATTGCCTTTATCATCGGTAATTTTCCAGTTTTTTCCCAGCAGGCTGATTTTTCGTGAAGAATTATTCTCAATACACAGATAATATCCCCAAAGAA
Organism: uncultured Alphaproteobacteria bacterium; assembly: GCA_934271195.1. Classification (GTDB taxonomy): domain Bacteria; phylum Pseudomonadota; class Alphaproteobacteria; order RF32; family CAG-239; genus MGBC133411. The sequence continues at coordinate 29,497 of CAKQRB010000034.1, forward strand.
ATTTCTTATCAGACATCGTTTTTTCTTCATCAATCAATACCGAACAAGCCGAAACGACAATATCATCGGTCTGGCTGAATAAAAACTCACTGTCATCAAACATTTGGTCACTCTCTTGCAATTCGTTAATGAATAGTTAATTTTTATTTAAGCTTTTTAAGATTCGCAACCCCGATATAAATCCGACTCGCAAGTTATTCACAAAAATTTCCCATCAAAATTTTATAATACCTTTATCCCCAAAAAAGATTCTGTTTTTAACACATTACTTTTTTCTAAGCATTCGCCCAATATAAACGATTCTTCTGGCACAAAAGGAACCCCCACGTAAAACGTGGGGTTCTTCACATGCGGGTATAACCCTAACAGTGCCAGCGAACGCCTTAAGGGCGCATGACGGTCTGACAGGGCGAAAATTACTTGCTACCCGTAAACGGGT
>CAKQRB010000035.1 GCA_934271195.1 uncultured Alphaproteobacteria bacterium
AAGCTAAGAAGGAATAAAAATGAGTATATTTAAGAAAGAAATAGAACAAGACATAACGGATATAAACCGTATCGAATTAAAGAAATAAAAAATGATGATGTTGCAGATCATGTTTTTGATATCTTTGTCAACCACTCATATAAAACGGCCGTGCCTGTTATCCAGCAGGGAGTAAATTCAATAAAACCGAATACGGTGCTTCAAGACGGACAATGGGGAAGCAAAACAATTAATGCGTTGAATGGATTTGATGAAAAGGAAACCAATCAACTTAATAATTCGATAGCAACTCAAAGGATCAAAGCAGCTAAAGGGACTGAGTATGAAAAAAGAACAGTTTTTCGAGCAAAAAAGTTTATAAAATAAGACATCTAAGTCCTCTCTTTAGTCAGAGGACTTAATATCTTTTATGGAAACGATAATAAGATAATTCCAGATCTCTTTAGTAATATTAAGTTTGTCGTTTGAGCAGTTAGCTGTTTGGGCAAATTTCTCAAGTTTATCTGTCAGAGATTGATAAATATCATTTGCCTGTGTTAATGCGGAACCTGAAAGAAAAGATTGCAACATTACTGCACTATATTGGGCAGAGCATTCTTTTCCTGCGTCGTTACAGCTTTTTCTAAAATCATAACTATAGTCATCTAAATCTGCATTCAAAAGCTGTAATAGCGAAAGCTGAAAAGAATCAATATCGGAAAAAATGCCTAAAGCTTGTATTTTATCACATTTTTCAGGGCAAAAGTTATTTTCATAATAAAGAATTTTATATAACTTAGTTAAATCATCAATAATAGAATTATAAAGATGGAGTAATTTAATACCGGTAAATAAAGGATAGTTGTTGATAATATCTTTAATCACGACATGAAAATAACAAGTGCTTATGTTTTTATAATAAAGTTGGAGTTTTTTATATGTTTGTGAGCTAAAATCCTGAGACGACAAATCCGGCTTGTTTACCGATAATAAACATTGTTCTTGGCTTTCGGCCAGTTGTGTATATTTATAAAAAACAAAAGAAGAAAATAAAATAACCGATACTAATGTGATTATGATATTTTTTCTCACTTGCTGTCTCCTAATAAAATTAATGTCTGCAATAATAAAAAACTTTGCATATAGTGTCAATGAATAAGACCAAACCCGCCCGTAATTTGAACTGTCCCCCAAAACTTGGACAGTTCAATTTGAGGCGGGATTTTTTATAACTTCAAACAAGCTAAGAAGGAATAAAAATGAGTATATTTAAGAAAGAAATAGAACAAGACATAACGGATGTAGTCAATGGTAAAAAGCTGCTAAGGCGTGAATATCGTCGCCCCGGCCAGTCGGAATATTATTACCTGACTAAAAACTCGGATGATAGCCATGATCAAATAGACGTACCTGATGACTTTGGCCGCCGGTGGTATGGGAAAACGTTGCCCGATAATCGAAGTTTTAAACAGCCGTTTTCTCTAAATCAAGACGATAACCCATTAACGGGTTCTGGTAGAATAGCGGCGCTTAAAAATAATCAGCCTGTGCGGTTAAAAGTTGTAGAAAATTCTGATGCAGACGGGAGATGGCCTCTCTGGCACTCTCCCTCAATAGGTGAATATTTTGTAAAAAAATATGATAATTCTATTCATAAATATGCTGAAAAATATAATGTTGACGTTGATTTAATAAAAGCTGTTATGTATACTGAAAATGCAACTGGACATTGGTTTGGAGGAAACTATTTGAGAGATAGCCTTAAGTTATCAAAAAGTCAGGCTCCAATGAATGTTCGCGGTGATCTGTGGAGTGGAATGAACGGCAAAAATTACAATACATATGATCATGACCAAAATATTGAATTAGGTGTGCAAATTTTGCAACGTTTATCTAATTCAATAGAAAATCCGACAGTTGCAAAAATTGGAACTTTATGGAATTCAATGTCAAAGGATAAAGTGTCAGATTTTGGTGCCAGAGTTGAATATAATTATAATAATAAATTTTGGGATACTTCAAACATAATTCCTCAGTTAAGTAATGATATTCATAACAGAAAGAAATAATAATGCCCCGCATCATATTAAAATTTATATATCTGATTTCCAGCTCGGTTTGTCTGTGTCTGATATTTGTTATGGGCGCAATTGTGTTAAACCATAATACGCAAGGGGCACAATGTGATATATACTTGTGGCAAAGTGGCAAGATTATCGGACAAATCGACTTTCAAACTTGGTTTAATTGGTATTGGGATGAACGACCTTGCCGCTTCACAACCGGAGCCGTGTTTGGCATTTATCTCTTTGCCGTTCCGTTATATTGGTTATTGAGAGAAGCCGGAACAAAACTTTGGAAAATCTCAAATACAGGGCGTTTTATGGCAATAGAATATCTGCTTTGGTTGCTTGCCTATGTGGCCGCTTTAATTATAAAAACGATATATAATCAAATTCCTGTTTCATGGAACATATTATATAATGCCGGAATAGGATGTTTGGTGTTAAGTTTGCCGCTGCTAGGATTTATATTGATGATTATTGGCGCAAAGGATGAACATTAAACAGTATTGTTTTAATATCTTTATAATAAGATAATTCCAGATTTCTTTGGTAATATTAAGTTTATTATTTGAACAGTTAGCTGTTTGGGCAAATTTTTCAAGTTTATTTTTTCTCTCTTGCTGTCTCCTAATAAAATTAATATCAGCAATAATAAAAAACTTTGCATATAGTGTCAATAAATAAGACCAAACCCGCCCGTAATTTGAACTGTCCCCCAAAACTTGGACAGTTCAATTTGAGGCGGGATTTTTTATAACTTCAAACAAGCTAAGGAGAAATAAAATGAGTATATTTAAGAAAGAAATAGAAAATAATATAAATGATATCATTAATGGTAAAAAGCTGCTAAGGCGTGAATATCGCCGCCCCGGCCAGTCGGAATATTATTACTTGACTAAAAACTCGGATGATAGCCATGATTAAATAGACGTGCCGGACGATTTCGGTCGCCGGTGGTATGGGAAAACGCTGCCCGATAATTTGGGTAATGGTTATCAGCCTGCCGGAACGAATGTCGGCAATATGTCAAATACTACCTCTGATTACAAAGCCCAAGCTTACAAATTGGGCACTTTGAGCGGTAAAGAAGAGGATAAACAATATAATAATTATGATCCTCTTTACAAAAACTTATCAGGATTTGATGATGATAAAGTAATTAATTACAATAATGAGCGTCCCTTTGTTGAGAGAGATAATAATGAGAATATTTTGATTAATGAGTGCAGTCAAAGTCCTCGGTTTGTTAGATATATGAAACGATTAAAACAACCAGATAGAGAAGGAATTGGATATAATGGAAATTTAAAAACGATAGATTAACCAACTCACACAGGAATTTCATTAAATTTATATAATCAGATAAAAAAACAAAATTCCGATATACAAAAATTGTATCCTGAGAATTTAAAAGATTTATCGCAAGAGCAAATAGACAATTTATATTGTCAATTTATATATAAACCTAAACATATCGAATTAATAGATAATAATAGGCTAGCAGAAGCTGTGTTTGATACGTCAGTTTTAAGTGATGCGACAGGAATAAAGATATTACAAAAAACAATGAATGAATTTGGTATTCCTACAAAGGTTGACGGAATAATCGGAAGTAAAACAATAAATAGTCTAAATAGTTTAAAAGATGTGAATGCTTTTATAGAACGTTTTAAGCAAAACCGAAATAAGAATTTTAATAATCATCGTTTTAATAAAACTCATATTAGGAGAACAAATTCATATTGAATAATTAAAAGGCATAATATAGTTATTATATATTATGCCTTTTAACCATATCGTTAAGAGCAACCCAAATTAAAGTATAAATGCTTTGCATTTGTTCTGGAATATCAGTCTCAGGTAAAACTTCAGAGTAAAAATTCTGCCAGTAGAGAATAACGGTATTAAATGAATTTTGTGTTTCATCAAAATTATCCGGCTTAATATTTTTTTGCAGGCTCAGTAAAATTTTTTCTTTCAAACATTTTTCGATTTGATTGACCGAAAAATTTACAGAACATGAAGAAGCAAATTTTGTGTGATACCGATAAGGTTTATGACTTTGTAAAATTTTTTGGGCAAGTTCTTCAAACATAAGAGTATCGCTGGCAATATCAACTTTAGCGGCAGTTCCGCAACTTAAATCACAAAATATGTTTTGTTGATGCATATTTGTAAGAAATAAATTGGTTTTCTGAACAGCTGATAAATATTTTGCTTGTAGTTCGGAAGAATGGAGCAAAGATACATTCCGTTTTTCTATACAATTATGTGTGTGAGTGAGAGCCTTAAAGGTTAAATTGACGGATGACTTGAAATCAGAAAAAACAGGCGGTAATTCATTAATGAATTGTCGGCAATTTTGAGGAGTTTGAACCTGATTGTATAAATAAAACCCACCTCCGCCCAGAAGTAAAAAAACGCCAATTCCGCTAATCAAAAATTTTCTTTTTTTCATCTCCGCTCTCCGACACAATTTATACAAGAAATTTAAAGTTGTGTCAATTGATAAGCTAAGGAGAAATAAAAATGAGTATATTTAAGAAAGAAATAGAGAAAGATATAACGGATAGAGTAATTTAATACAGGTAAATAAAGGATAGTTATTTAATAATATCATTATAGATAGAATCAATCAACAAAACACTCATCTCGCCTTCTTTATCCAAGGCGGGATTTTTTTATAATCCCCAACAACTAAAGGAGAATAACTCATGATAGCCAAAGCCATCATGGATCGGGTATTTGTCCGCCTGACCCCGGTCGAAAAACAAACATCCGGCGGAATAATACTGACCGATGATTTTGAACAGCCGCGCACAATCGGCATAGTTGAAAGCATTGGTTCGCAAGTTACCGGCATCAAACCCGGAGATAAAGTTTTGTTTCATGTTTTTGATGAACTGCCAACCTATGATTCCAACATTGTTGTTGTTCGCGAAAACAGTATTTTAGGAGTAATAACAGATGAATAAACAACTTTCTTCAAGTAAAAACGAAGTTAAAATATGGATTGAACGTTTATCGGCGTCAGAACGTCATTACGACAAATACCACCATTTGGTGGAAGAAACCAGAAACTATTATAAAGACCAAACGCCAGACTTTATTAAAGCCGGACGTTATAATATCTTTTGGTCTTCGGTTGAAACGCTCAAGCCTTTTCTTTATTTCAAACAGCCCAAACCTTATATTGAACGACAAAATAAAGATTCTAATCCGGTTGAAACACTGGCCTGCCGGATTTTGGAAAAAGCGCTGGCCTGGAATATGGAACAGTTTGACTTTGACAGCGTTTTGAAATATGCGCGGAACGATTTTCTGATTTCAGGTATGGGATTGGTTTGGGAGCAATATATTCCCGAATTTCAAACCATTCCGGATATTGAAAATCCGGAAAAGGAAATTGAAGTCAAAGTCGGAGAAAGAGTAGAAACCATATATGTTGATCCGGCAGATTTTATCGCCGATTGCGATAAAGTTGGCATTTGGGAAGACGTGACCTGGATTGCCAAAAAAATTTATCTGAGCAAACAAGAGGCCATAGAGCTGTTTGGTGAACATATTGCACCGTTTATTGTCCGGCAGGATGAAAGGGATTATGCCAAGAAAGACGTCTGCATTTATGAAATATGGGATAAAACATCTCAAAAAGTCTATTGGCTTTGCAAAGAGTACTATAGCGATTTTTTGAAGGTTATTGACAATCCTCTCGGGCTGAAAGGTTTTTTCCCGTGTCCGAAACCGATTTTTGCCACCATGACCAATAACAGCATTATCCCGACGTCGGACTATTCAATGATAAAAGAAATGCTGGCTGAACTTGACGGGATTAATAACCGGATGCGCCTGACGATGAAAGCGCTGAAAGTCTCAGGTTGTTATGACAATTCCTTTCCTGAACTGAAAAGTATTTTGAACAAAGACATTACCCTTGTCTCGCTCAATGATTTTCAAAAACTCAAAGATAACGGCGGAATCAGGGGGATAATTGACTTTATGCCGGTTGAACAGTACGTTGCGGCTTTGGAACAGCTGGCAGCCAGAAGACAGGATATTATTGCCAAAATTTTTGACGTGACCGGTGTGTCAGACATTATGCGCGGCAGCTCCGATCCCAAAGATACGGCGACGGCAGTGCGGGAGAAAACAAATTTTGGCACATTGCGCAATCAGGATCGTCAGAATGATATGCAGCGCTTTATCGGAGATTTGTTCAAAATCAAGGCTGAGATTATCTGCGAGCGTTTTTCGGAAGAAACGTTGCTGGGCTTTCTGTCATCAGAAGAACTGCAAAATATGGCGCTGGCAAAAGATGCCGTCAGACTGCTGAAAACCAAACATTTGCGCGGCATGGTGCTGGGTGTTGAAACGGATATTGTCTTTCAGCAGGAGCAGGAAGCGGCTCAGACTCTGGACGGTATTAATACCATAAATGAGATGATTAACGCAGCTTTTCAGACGGTTTCAAGCCAGCCGCTGCTTTTGCCTCTGTATCGGCAGATGATTATGTCCGTGGTGGTGACAATGCCGAAATCCCGCCAGTTTGCCGCAACAGTTGAAAAAGTTTTCAAAGACATTGAACAAGAGCTGAACAAGCCGGAAGAAGCGGCTCAGCCCAATGAAGCTCTGGTTTTGGAAAAAGAAAAAACGGCGATGCAATATCAGTTGGAACGGGAAAAAAATGACCTTAAGGCTAAGGAATTGCAACTGAAAGAACAAGCTGAGCAAAACAAACTGTACCTGACTAATAAAGAAATGGAAATGCAGGCGCAGCTGAAAGCGGCGCAGATTGATAAGACGCCAGATAAAAACACTTCTTCGGTGTCATTTGGTGACAATGCCGGAAATATCTCTTCCGGATTTGTAAAAGAATTCTGATCGGAATTCTTTTGCTTTAACCGCAGGCAGAACTATTTCTGCCTGCTTTTCTTATATTTAATTTTTATAATAAGGAGAATTTTGTATGAGTAGCTACGATAATTTGGCTGATGAAGAATATTTGAACCATCCTAAAATCACTTCATTAAACAAAACACAAAGAATAATGACAAATATTGTAAAAAACATCCGCGCTCAACAAGAGGCGGAAAAGAAAAGACAGGAAATTGAAGAAAGAAAAAAACAATATGAAGCAAAGTATGGTATGTATGATATTGCATTAAATAACCCGCTTACCAGAACAACGGTAATGGCGGCCAAAGGGATTAATGATGCTGTAATAGATACGGCTAATATGCTTCCCGGCGTTAATTTAAACCGCCATGATGATGTTGCACCACAAAATAAGTATGAAGAATTTGTAAAAGATGCTTCCCGTCTTGGGTATGAAGGAGCTGCAGAGGTTATCGCTTTACAGGGACTGGGCGGAGCAGGCGGATTAGGCACAGGAAAAAGTCTGATAAGCAAAGCTGCGCATTCATTGGCAAAGACACCGATGAAAGATGTGGTCGGGTCTGCAGGTACAATCTCTGCTGCCAGAAATTTGGTTGAACCGGAAAATCCGTATACGGCTGTTGCAACAGATTTCTTGGGAGCGGCAATGTATCCAAGCGTTGCAAATTTGGGTATCGCTGGTAAAAACCTTTATATGCACGCAAGAAGTAATCTTGCCGATAGAGTAAATGTTATGAAATACCGCTCTCAAATTGACGAAATGGCAAAAAACATGACAGTTAAAGACCCCTATGTTAAAAAAATTGAATTAGGTCCGTTGTCTAAAAAACATGTAGATGAACTTAATCGTGTTAGAACTGAAAATCATGTATATGAACCGAGCGGAAATAATCCGGTTCCGCCCGAATATCAATATAATGATAATTTCTCAGTACATGATTGGGGGCTAAAACATATGAGAGAACGAAGAATTGAAAATAATGGTTATTCACCCAAAAGTGTGGCGACAAATGTTGTGAAAACGGTTTATAATCCTTATTCAGTAGTCAGTCAAAGTGAAAAAGCTATTGGAGATCCCCAACATTTTGGACATATCCAAACTATGCTTCATCCCAATAACCAAACGTCAGGAAAAGTTTTTATTTCTACACACTCCGGCACAGGATCCCCGATTTTAAAAAGTTTTCATAAGCGAGAATTAGGACGTACTTTGAAAGATTTTCCGTTATATAAAAACGCATTGGAAAACCATAAAATTCCGGGGCCTTATGAATATAAGACCAAAAAATATATGCCTGCCTCAACAATAGGTTTTACAACTGCACGGATTGATTCTTCCATAGATGATTAAAAAACAGAGCTGGGATATCGTCATATCCCGGCTCTGGAAAAACAAGAATATCGTCATATTCAGGCTTTTCTAAATTGCTCTGGATGGTCGCGGGCCTCCATCATCCTCTAATATAAAATTACTCTTATATGTGACCAACCACTTTCTGGTCTCTCAGAACAATCTGAGAACAATATAATGGCAAAAAGAAGAAAGTCAAGAAAAATATTGTTGTAAGAATTTATGATTGCAAGTTTTTATTGTGGATGATTAAAAAACAGAGCCGGGATATCGTCATATCCTGGCTCCGGAAAAACAAGAATATCGTCATATTCAGGCTTTTCTAAATTGCTCTGGATGGACACGCGGTTCCCCATCATATATCTACACTAACAAACTAGTGGACACCACTGCGTGATTTTCTGGCCCTCAGAACAATCTGAGAACAATGTAGCATTTGTTTTAAGAAAGTCAAGCCCGAAGATTAAATTATTGCTTGTAAAATTATTGTGTTCAATTATTATAATTACTATTATTATCAAAGGAATATTATCAAAGGAAAGACCATGAAAAATAGGTTATCTTAATAGGATTTGCCGGAATATTTTTTTGCAATTCTGCCAAAGTCGATTTCTGGAATGATTTTTTGCGCATTCAGTGCCGGCCAGACATTGGCTTCTGTCCGCCGCACCTTATGCGCCGCTGTTTTAATATGCTGGCGCTGCTGATACCGCTTCCGCTGCTGACTTGGCGAGAAAAACACCGCCGATTTGAACAAATAAAAGCATAAACTTTTCTAAAGGCTCTTTGATAAGGCCTTTTTTATTACCCGCCGCGTTTTTGACGCGGTTTTTTTTATGTCGGAAACAAGGAGAATTTTTTATGAGCCGGTTAAAAGACGAAGTCATGCTGCCGGACGGCATGGTCGTGACTTCTTATGAAGAGATTAACCGCTGGCTGAAAGTCAACAATCTGGCCTGGGCCGGCGATTATTCGGACGACTTTCGCAAGAAAGTGCGTCTTCAACAAGAACGGGCGGATCATCGGGAAACCATGGCCGCCTTTTTACATAACTATAAAAGGAAAATATGGAATGAGTAGTGAAACCCAAGAAATTTTGGAAGAAGTCGTCAGACAGTTCCGTGAGAGGCAAAAAGCCGCCGCGGTGCAAGAGGCGGCTCAAAACAATAATTCCGCAATCACTTCGTCGGATATTCAGATTATGGAAGATCCGTATGTCGAAGCGCCGGAATTTTATCCTCCTGAAATCAGCAATGTCTTCTCCGGACTGCCGTTTGAGGTTCGAAAATTTTTGCATGAACGGGAAAATTCGATCAGAGAAAGATTCGAGCTTTTGAGCGGCGAGCTGGAGGAATGGCGCCGAATAAGAGAACTGTATGAACAACGGCGCAGCCATGTCTGTAAAGAAACCGGCTGCCAGACGGCACTGCAATACTTTACCAGCCTGGTAATGCTGGATGATGAGATGAACATCAATCCTGAAGACAGTCTGCGCCAGCTGGCAGGCCATTATGGCGTTGCCGACCGGATGTTTTCAGTTCCGACTCTGACTGAAAACAAAAGTCAGGACAAAGAATACGTCCGCGAAGTTTCGGGCATCACCCATAAATTGACGGAACTGGAACGCCGTTTTCAGAGAGTTAATGAAGATTTCGCCGCTGCCCGTCAGCGTGATGCCGAACGCTTGTTTAAAGAATTTATGGAAGCCCGCGACGAGAAAGGCCGCGCCAAACATGAATTCTTTGCACGCGTCAAACCGGTTGTTTATCGATTATTGGCAACCGGTGCGGCGGCAGATTTGGAAGAAGCTTACGAAATGGCCGTTTGGGCGGATGCGGATATCCGCGCCGGCCTGATTGCCGATAAGACCGATGCTTCTATCAAATCCAAAGCCCAAGAGGCCGCCAAGGCCAAAGAAGCGTCTTTTGCTCCCAAAGGACACCAGAAGTCAAAATTGGATTACTCCAATATGACAACGCGTGAGATCGTGGAATCAATTGTCGCACAATATCGAAACAACCAACTTTAAACTTAAATTTTTTAGAAAAGGAAAATAAAAATGTTACCTGTTAATGATGTTATGACTCTTACCTTGGATTACCGTACCGGCACCTTGTCGGATAATATATCCAAAAACAATGCCTTGTTGAAAAGGCTGAAGGAAAAGGACAATATCAAGGCAATTACCGGCGGTAACCGCATTCTGGAGGAACTGGAATACGGCGAAGGCGATATGGTTTGGTACTCCGGTTACGATACCATCAACTTCACGCCCAAACAGCTGTTTACTGCAGCTGAATACGCCCTCAAACTTTGTGCAGTTCCGGTTGCTGTTTCCGGTGAGGACATGTTGCGCAACTCCGGCGACGCCCAGATCATGGAGCTGATGGTCAAACGCGTTGACAATGCCGTCAAAACCATGTGCAACAAAATGTCTGCTTCGATTTACGGTGACGGTACGGAATCTTCCGGCAAGGCCATCGGCGGGCTCAAACTGCTGGTTGCGGATAATCCGTCTACCGGTACGGTCGGCGGCATCAACCGCGCCACGGCCGGCCATGAATTTTGGCGCAACCAGTCTTTGACGGCACCGGAAACATTGACTGTGGAAAATATCCGTCCGACCATGGACAAACTGTATATGTCCTTGTGCCGCGGCACCGACAAACCGGACTTGATCGTTACCGGAACGTCTCTTTACAGCTTGCTTGAGGAATCAATGAGTGCGCTGCAGCGTTATACTGATCCGAAAATGGCCGATGCCGGTTTTGCTACTCTGCGTTTCAAAGGCGCCGATGTAATTTGCGACGGCGGACAGGGCGGCCATTGTCCTGATGACCGGATGTACTTTCTCAATACCGATTATTTGTATCTGCGTCCGCATAAAGACCGCAATATGAAGGTCATCGGCGGGGAACGTGCATCCATCAATCAGGATGCCGTCTATAAGATTATCGGCTGGGCCGGTAACATGACAATGTCCAATGCGTCTTTGCAGGGTGTTTTGCTTAACAAGACGACTGCATCAACGGATAGTACCGGCAAATAATGTAAAACAAAACGGGAGGGGCCGTCATGGCTCCTCCTTCTTTTTTGCACCAACAGAAAGGAACATAAATGGATTTTAATTTATTTGAAAAAATCGCCCAAAACGCCAATCCGGAAGACGGTGTTGTGGCTCGTTTTTATGACCGCTCGGTCAAAACGGAAGAAGTGACAAAAGACGGCTTTCCGGTTTTTAAAAATGTCTGTTTTGTCGAAATTCGGATTAAGGACAATCCGTCGGAGATTTATGACCAGCCGGCCACAAAAGATAAATTCGAACGCTTTCCGGTGGCCTATGCCCGCTACCAGCTGATGAAAAAACAGGTGAATGAGGGAACGCCGCTTGAACAGTTTGCCTTTTTGACGGCCGGAGAAGTCGAGAGCCTGAAAATCCGCGGAATTTTTACCGTTGAAGCATTGGCTGAGCTGGAAGAAGAAAAAGCCGTTGAGTTGGAAATCAGCAGAGAAAGGGAACTGGCACAGAAGTTTCTGGCCGCCTCGGCTCATAATTCCGAAATCGCTTTTTGGCAAAAACAGGAAGAAAAATACCGGCAGACAATAGCACAGCTGCAAAACAAAATTGAGCAGCTGCAGGCACAGGTAAAAAATTTACAAGATACATCAAAAACAAAGGAGAAATAAAATGCCTACCGATAAACTTCTTGAAGACAAGTTGAATAATTGGGCCAAAAACTGGCGCAGACAACAAGAAGAAATGTCACGTCAGTCCCAATATCAGACACAAAACCAAACCCCGTATAATACATCTGCTACAAACTGGCAGCAAACGCCATATCAGCCGCAGGCACAGTCGTTTGCGGCTCATCCTGCTGCACCGCAACAGCCTCAACAGGCGTCTGCACAGACTTCTGTCATAAGTCCTGAAATTGCCAACGCCGCTTTTCAAAAAGGTTTTGCGTCTAAGCAAAAATCCGGCTTTCCTCTGAAGAATACTGTCACTCAGGCCATGTCTAATGTGGGAAATACCGCGTTTTATCCGGTATATGACGGCGCTCAGACAGTATATAACGTAGGAAAAGCTTTGTATAAAACGGGAGAAAATATAGGAGAAAGAATAGGAGAAGGAGTAGTGGATTATCGCACCTATAATCCTTATACAGATGTTCCTAATGTTATTTCACCTGATCAAACCTATATACAAAATGTTACGAATTTGGCTAAAGAGGCCAAAAGAGTAGGGGTAATGAACCTTGGTGATGATAAAAAACATCAATATGTTTCATGTTTTGGTGCATCTAATGGTATGCCACTTACTGTAACTGGTCTAGGATTTGGAAAAGAAGGATATGATATATATAACAAGATTACAAACAAGAAGCTAAAGAATCAATATGGAGGAACATTCGGGGTGCTGGCTGATAGCTGGAAAGATTTAACTAACAATAAAATTGGTAGAGATTTAGGGAGAAATGTATATGATTGTAGTCGTATTCTTAAAGAAAGATAAAATTTAAGTTGAAAAATAAAAAAATATAAGCTATCCTTTCAAAATATGAAAGGATAGCTTATAAATGAAAGAACGGATACAAAATTTTATCAGGGTATTTGCAGCCTTTATGGTTGTAGATATTTTTCTGTTTTTTATGCTTTGGTGGGTAATAGAATATGAGTGGGCTGTAATAGTTTGGGGAGCATCTCTTTTATCCATTCCCGTAGCTTTAGTGTTAGCAATTTTCGCGTTTTTCAAAATAACATTCAAAATTCCTTATGCTCAAATTGTGCGTTGGGGGATAGTTGTTGATACTATAATATTTGGGATCGAAATGTTAAACAATATGATGTTTAAATGATATACAGGCAAAACAGAAAGAGAAAAGATGATGAAAGAACGTTTTTGGAATTTAATGTTTTTGTGTGGTATGTTTCCCTCGTTGTTTTTTTTGTTATTCATTGGTCTTTTTGGGGGAATGGGAACGATAATGTTTTTGGCCGTCATTTTAGGCTGGATATGGGCAATAAGCATTATCTTAGTGCTGCTGGGTGTTCCTCTGCCGTATGTCAAACAAGAGTACACAGAGTTAGCGCTTTTCCTCTTGTTTCCTGAAATATTTATTTTAGGTTCCCTTGTACCTTTTTAGTAGACAAATATAAAAAAGTCTAATATTGTCAAAGTATCTGAAAAATAAAGGATATTTGATAATATGAGAAAAACAAAAAAAGAACAAAAGAAAGCGGGAGAAGTTGTAGTGCAAACAACAGCTTTCTCCCTCTTTTATAATTTTATTAATAGTATTGATTATAAAAAACACTTCAAATATGTTTGTTGGTTGATTTTGGCAGATATAATTCTTTTCATCATTTTAACAATAACTTTTGTTGTTATGACAGGAAATGCTTTTGATGGGTTAAGTTAACAAAAGGAATATATATATGAAAAATTCAAAAACATACTTCTCGCTCATGCGTTTCTTTTTGTTGTCAGTTTCTTATATCATATTATTTCCTTTAACTCTTTTTTTGTTAGTGTCATTGACTGTTTTATTGTATGATTGTATCTTTTAAAAAATAAAAAAGGAATAAAATTTGAAAAATAAAGGATATTTGATAATATGAGAAAAACAAAAAAAGAACAAATATGGCCGGAAGAAGTTAATGAAAAATTTTTAACTTCTTCTGGCTGTTGGTCTAAGCTGATAGAAAAAGTTAATAAGCTTGATTACAAAGAGCATGGTGAAAGACTCTGGAAATTATTTTTATTAGACCTCTTATTGTTCTTTATGTTTATATATGCAGTGGTTTTCTTTTTTTCTTCATTAGATTGGTAAGGCGCGAAAATGTCAAAATTAAAAACAGTATCTTCTTTTATACAATTAATTATGATTGGTGCCGGATACTTATTTCTTGCTCCTCTGGCTGTATTTTTTATGACGAGTTCTATCTTTATTGTAGGCTCCGTTATTTTAACTAAAATAGAAATGCGGGTAATGGAGTTTCTGTTATGAAGAAAAATCAAAAATTGAAAGATAAACTTTCTGAATTTAATAACATGGTAGATAATATTAATTATAAAAAGCACTTTATTTGGCTTTTGGGGATGTTTTTATTCAGTCTTCTGCTTTGGGGTAATATCATTTTGGGGCTAATCTAATGAAACATAAGTATTTTCAGTTTTCTATTTTAGTTGTTTTATATGCAACAATAGTACCGATGTTTCTTATCTCTATGTTTGTTTTAGGAGGAATATGGTTTGGTTTATTGCTCAAAATGATTTCTTAAGGGAAAGAGAATGAAAGAACGAATAAAAAATTTCATCAGGGTTTACGCTGCATGGGTTGCAATTGTGCCCTTGTCGGTAGTTGGTGAAATGTTAGGCTTTGCTGGAGGTCATGTCCCATATGCTTTCATAGTACTACAGATTGTTTTATTTATTTTAGCGATTCTGGCTTTCTTTAATATCACGTTAGGTATTCCTTACCGCAAGATAATACAATATGCTCTGTATATAGATTGGATTTTGTTTTTTATTGCCTTGGTTATTAGATTGCTAATAATCACATTACTTATGAGAGGAATGTAAAATGATAAAACAATTTTTTCATCAACTGGCAATGTTGTTAACAATGATCGTCCCTGTTTTTTTTATGGGAATAATAGGTGTTCAAAAAGAAAATTTATTTTTGAATTGGCTTTGTATAATTTTATTATTTTTTCTGGTAGGGTGTTTTTTATGTATTTTGTTCGGGAAAAAACTGTCGCTCTTAAAACAAGAAAATATAGAAATTGCATTATTTCTGACATACATTGAACTTTTTATATTGGTATTTCTTTTTGCTGATAATGTTAAGGATATTTGATAATATGAGAAAAACAAAAAAAGAACAAATAGATATCCCCCAGTAAACTGGGGGTTCTATAGCAGCAACAAACCTAACGGTTTGACCACGCTCGTTGGCGTGGAGCGGTGTTGTTCCAACACCTTGGCATTCAACCCCCATTAAAATGGGGGTAGTCTGTAAGGCATTAAAACAACTTGAAGAATCTAGTATTAAAAATACAGATTCTTCAAGTTTACTTATTAAATTTTTTGATAAAATAAAAGCAATAAATTATTTTCGTCATTGGAAATATATTATTAGAATATTGCTATTAAGTATTCTTTTATTTGGTTATATTTATTGTATAACTTTTTGCACCGTTATAAAGACAGAATTATAATAAAAGGGGATGATCTTTGAATAAGTTTTTAGTTTATTTAAATTTTACATTAATAATCATTGGATATATATTTTCTTTAAGTCTATTTTTTTATATGTTATATTGGACAATTATTTTTACTGTAAATCTTTTTTGAAAGTGCCGGTTAAATTTTTATAAAAAACAAATTATCAGTAAAATTTAACTAAAGAAAATAGCTTACGCCGTAATATCGGCGTTTTTTTATGTGCC
This sequence comes from uncultured Alphaproteobacteria bacterium, assembly GCA_934271195.1. Classification (GTDB taxonomy): domain Bacteria; phylum Pseudomonadota; class Alphaproteobacteria; order RF32; family CAG-239; genus MGBC133411. The sequence continues at coordinate 15,745 of CAKQRB010000035.1, forward strand.
GAACATCTGCTCACGTCTGAACAGGTGTTCTTTTTTTATTTAATAACAACATTAAAGGAGAAAACATGAAGAACATACTTGAAATCTGCCGTGAGGCGGCAAGTCTTGTTGCGGCTCAAAAACCGGAAGACTTGTTTAATGAAGATTCCCAGCAGGAGGCCGTGTTTTTAAGTGTTGCCAAAGACACTTTGGACAGTCTTTTGCGTTACGGCGACTGGCAGGAACTCACCAAAGAGGGCGTTTTGCGCACTTCAGGCCGCCGCAGTTCCTACATCATCAAACAGTTCTGTCCCGATTTTTATTCTATTCTGAATAATACCGTATACATCAAAGACAGCGCGGAAGAAGTTATCGGCGCTATCACCCCGCAGGATTGGATGCGCGAAAAATATTTCAACTGTCCCGCTGTCGGCCTGAAGTTCAAAATCCAAAATGGTATGCTGAAGTTTCTTACCCCACCGCCGGACGGGATTAAGATTGTTTTCCAGTACCGCTCGTCCAACATCGTTTTTGATGCGGCAAACGGCTACGAGGAAAAGCCAGAACTGACCAAAAATACTGATGTGCCGATTTTTGACGAGTTTTTGGTGAAAAAAGGCATCGTCTGGCGCTGGAACCGCCGCAATGGCATGCCTTATGAAGAAGAATATAACGAATACGAGCGCGAGGTCAAAGCCAAATTCGGCAGTGGACTGGCCACTCGGGATATTAACCTTGCCGGATCTCCTTTCTGTCCGGCCGAAGACGGAGTGATAATCAATGCAGCAAAGAACAGCTAACCGCAGCGCCAAATCGATCAATTACACGCTTCCCAGCCCGATTGGCGGTTTAAACGTCCGCGACAGTCTGGATTTGATGAATGAAACCGATGCGATTGTAATGGACAATTACCTTCCGCAAGATACAAAAGTCGCCTTGCGCCGCGGCTATGTCCGTTATGCGGAACTAGAGGGAAAAGTTCGGACTTTGGCAGAATATAAGCTGCCTGATGAAAATCGTTTTTTGGCTTTTGCCGGTTCTACGGTCTATAATATTTCTTCTAAAGCTTCCATAAAGGATTATAAAAAAAATTTTGGCGAGGGGCGTTGGCAGTATTGCCAGTTTAAAAACCGGCTGTTACTGGTAAACGGCTATGACAAGCCTCAGGCTTTTTATGTGGATGATAATGGTGATGAACATTTTGACGAGGCCGAATTTACGGGAACAAACCTGTTGCCGCAGCGGTTGATTAATGTCTGCGCGTCACATCAACGCCTTTTCTTTGTTGAAAAAGGTTCGCTAAACGTCTGGTATTCCGAGGGTGTGGGCGAAGTACAAGGTACTCTGGTAAAGTTTGACCTCTCCACAATCTTTCGTGATGGCGGTGAACTGATGGTCGTAGCTTCTTGGACACAGGACGGCGGACAGGGAATTGACGACCTGACGGTATTCATCACTTCGGAAGGTGAGGTTGCTGTATACAGAGGATCAGACCCTGGCGATGCCGGAGATTGGGAGCTTAAAGGCGTTTTTCGGATGAGCCGGCCTATAGGATATCGCTGCGTTTTACCCTATCAGGGAGATGTTGTTGTTATCTCGGAAGACGGCTACATTCCATTGTCTAAAGCTTTGCCGCTGGAACAAGCCAACTCATCCCAGATTGCTTTTTCGGATAAAATTCGCGGCTTGGTGCTGGACAGGACACGAAACAACAAAAGCAAGGAAGGCTGGCAGGGAATTATTTATGGTCGCGGCGGCTATGCTTTGTTTAATGTTCCGGTCAACCAGCAGTTTGAGCAGCATGTGATTAATACCAATACCGGCGCTTGGTGCCGTTTTACCAATATTCGTGCTTTATGTTGGGGCTTGTTTCAGGGGCGTCTGTATTTTGGAGCGGAAGACGGCGTTTGCCTGTTTGATGAGGGCTACTCGGATAATAAGGTGCATATCTGCGGCAAAATTGCTCAGGCTTATTCCAACCTAGGCAGCGGAAATTTGAAAAAGATTCAAATGATTAACCCGCGCACCAAGTCAAGCACCAAATATGCGTTGGTCGTATATGTCAATGTGGATTTTGATGATAAGGACAAGGCTTATGCCGAGAATATCGGCTATTCCGGCATGACCAAGTGGAACAGTGCAAGCTGGAGCAGTCTGGATAATCCGATCGGAACCAAATGGGCAACGCTGAAAGGCAAAATCCGCAGCCAGTGGATCGGCTGCTCGGCTACCGGTTTTAAGGCTAGTCTGGTGTTCCAGACCAAAACCAGAGGAAACCTGATTGAATGGTACGATACCGGATTCCGCTATGAAGCCGGCAGCGGTATTCTCTGAAGAGGAGGAAACATGGAAACTCAAATCATACCTGACAGTAACGGAGCAATAAAAGACTGGGTCTGCGCGGGTCTAAATGAAAATACGGATTGGTGCGGTGAAAATTATACCTGCGGTTTTGTCCGTGACGGAAAATTAATCGGCGGGCTGATTTATCATGATTACCGTCTGGATACCGATGTCTGGTGGACAATTTTCAGCACCGACAAACGCTGGTGCACCAAACGGGTCTTGCGCTATATTTTCAGTATTGCTTTTGGAGCTTTGCAGTGCCGTCGTATCAGCCTGATAGTTAGCTCTCATAATCAAACATGTTTAAATTTTGTGCGTAAATTAGGTTTTAAGGAGGAGGGGCGGTTGCGTGCTTATCGGGATGATGGCTCCGATGGTATCATCTTCGGCATGCTCAAATCCGAATGCCGTTATCTGTAAAAACATAATACATAAGAGGAGAGCCGAAGCTTTCCTCTTATTTATGCCGGAAATCCGTCACCTTAACATTAACTTTATATAATAACAGGAGAATATAATGAGTAAAAGTATTGGAAAGCAGCTCAGAGGTGACTATGCGCCAATGCCGATTGAGAACAATTTTAACAAAAATCGTCGGGTAAATTATTCTGAATTGTTCGGGAAAAATGAACAGTCTTACATTGAACCGACACCAACTTGGGGACAGTCATTATATCAAGAACGAAATATGTCATATCTGCCAACATACGATTATGATAGCAATTATTCTTCATTGAATGTACCGGAAGATTTACAACAAACGGATGATTGGAAACATAAATGGAAATATACAAAAAATTTTGTAAATGATTTTAAATCAGGATGGAATGAAGGAATTGATATAGGGGTTGAAAATATAGTTAATACGGCATCAGGAGGTAAATATGCTGAATTAAATCAGGAATTCGGAGGAAATTATTTGTCCCGAAAAAATAAATATTATGAAAATGCTAAATTAGCAGGTACATATGAAACAGCAAAGAAGCTTGATTTGTACCAAGATACAATAACAATGCTTTTAGCTTTAAGAGGACTTCTTTAAGTAAAAAAATAGCAGAAAAGTTATAAACTTTTCTGCTATAACTATTTGACAGGACAAAGTAAATAAAGTAGTATAAAATACAACAAAAAAGAGAGGTGTAATGCCAGCAATAATACAGTGGGCACTGGCTGTTGTAATTCTGACGAAAATATACAGCACCATTGCAAAGTCATTAAAGTGTAAAAATTTTGAAGTCTGGGTGAATATTCTTTCCTTATTAAGTTTGGGGATTTTAGGCAGTTGGCAGGATAATGATATTGAGGTAGGTTTCCTGACCGGAGTTGTTTATGCTGCATTGCCGCAATTGTATGTGTTTGCAAAAATGATGTCAGCAGGAAAAGAAAAAGGAGAGAATAAAGATGATGCAAATGTATAATGAACTGCTGCCGAATGTAAATGTATTATATTTTTGGCTTGCTGTTGTCATTATGTCAATGATGTTGCAGACAGTTTTTGAATACTACCTTTCTGCCACGGTTATAAAGTCAAAATTACTGACTATTCTGACAGCGCCGTTTATTACCGTTTATATTTATGAACCTGAATTGCAAGCTCTTCCGAACAGCTTGGAAATAATGTTCGGAATCTTTTTTGTCATAACACTGTTGATCGGAAAAGTAACGATTTTCAACGATAAAGAAATAGAATAGCAGTCACCTATGCCAGATTTTATGGAGGAAAGATAAAAGTCTTTCCTCTTTTTTTATGCCGGAAATCCGGCACCTTAATATTAACTTTATATAATAACAGGAGAATATAATGAGTAAAAGTATTGGAAAACTGCTCGGCGGCGGTGGTGCCGGCACGTCAATGTATGGTTCTGAGCGTGATTATCTCAACTATCTGAATAAAAAAGACACGTCTTTGATTGACAATACGCTGAATAATTTTAATCAGAGCGCTTACAATTTGTCACAGACCTTAAACAATCGTCCGGACTATGTCTATAGCATTGACGGCTCGGACGCTGCGCGGCAAAGAGCAGAGAATGCCACATATAATTCATATGTCAGTAAACTCACGCCGCAGTTTGAACAGCAACGGCGTCAGTTGGAGACCCGTCTGCAGAATCAGGGGCTGAGTGTAGGCAGTGAGGCCTATCAGAATGCCATGAATTCCATGTATCAACAACAGAATGAAGCCTTGAATCAGGCATCTTACAACAGTGTTCTGCAAGGACAGCAGGCTTTTAGCGGCAGCCTGTCAAATGCCATCAGCGCCGGAAATTTCTCAAATGCCGCCCGACAATATCCGATAAATGAAATCTTGCAGCTGATGTCGCGTTCCATGAGCGGCGATGATGTTGCTCTGGCAAAATATCAAACCCGGTTTGGCGCGGATTCTCGCATTGCTCAGAATAAGGCGGCCAATTCCGCCAGTCAGTATGGCATCGGCAACCAGTTTTTGAGCAGCGCGGCCGGAGCGGCGGCAACGGCAATGTTTTCTGATGCGAGGGTGAAAGAAAATATTTATCCGGTAGGGCGCTTGGATAACGGCTTGACCGTATACCTGTTCAACTATATCGGAGAAAATATCCCGCAAATCGGTCTGATTGCGCAGGAAGTTGCCGAATATCGTCCTGAAGCCGTTTTGCAGGATGAATACGGCTTGCTGCACGTCAATTATGCTTTGGCTGCGGCGTAAACGTCAATTTTAACATCAGCCGCTCCGGTTTAGGCCGGAGTGGTTTTTTTATATTGAAGGAGAAAAAAAATGCCTTTTGACAGTGAAGGAAATTTTACCAGAATTCACAGTTGGGAAGACGACAGAGTGAATGACATTGATATTGTGACAGACCACGCCGACGAGGAAGACGACAACTTTGCCGACGGGCTTTCTCAAACCTATTTGCGTGACGGCCGCGTTGCCATGCGCGGCAATATGGATATGGCGAGTTTTCAGATCAAAAATCTTGGTCGAGGCGCTTTGGATGGGGACGCTGTGAATAAAAAACAGGTTGACGATGCCGTCAGCAAGCTTGAAGGAAAGTTGGATGCCGCGATTAAAAGCGTTTTCAGTCTTGGCGATGTCAAGGCTTCTTTGCAGACAGCCAATCACGGCAGCTGGCTTTTGTGCGACGGACAGGCTGTCAGCCGTACGGATTATGTAAACTTGTTTGAGCTTATTGGAACAAAATTTGGTGCCGGCGACGGGGTTACGACTTTTAATATTCCGGATTACCGCGGCAAGTTTTTGCGCGGGCTGGGCGGAGATTCGGCAAAAGATATTTATACCACGCAGGAAGAAGGTTTGCCGAACATTACCGGCTCGGCACAGCTTGCTCAGGCCAAATGGGATGGCGGACCGGATTCTTATTCCGGCGCATTGAAGATTGATTCCGGCGTCAATAATAAAATTCAGTTCAGTGCCGGCGGCGGTTGGGACGGCACCGGCCGTGTACCGGTTTCTTTTGACGCCGCAAGATCATCGGGTGTTTATGGCAAGTCAGCCCACGTGACGCCCATAAACCAAGCGGTAAACTATTTTATTAAAGCAAAGGAGGATTGAGATGGCCGGTGTAATTTTACCCAATATGATAATTGTCCGCAAAGGCGACAGCTTTGATATTGTCCTGCAGTTCAGAACGGACGACAAGCCGTGGAACTTGACGGATTGTATTGTCAAAATGACGGTCAGAAACGACGAGGACAAGGTTTTGTTTACAAAGTCGGGAGAGATTTTTGAGCCGGCATCGGGCAAAGCACGGTTGAAGCTTTTGCCCTCGGACACCAATATTGCTCCGGCGGATTACAAAACTGATATCCAAATCCGGCTGAAAACCGGAGATGTTCATACGGTTTACCCCGGAGATGTCAATAAAGTCGCGGTTTTCCGCATAACGCAAGAAGTAACGGAGTGAGAAAATGAGTATGCTAAATGAAGAAGCCGACATTACCGTCTTTAACGGAACCGGTCAGAAGATTGAAGTCTTGTTTCAGGAAGAGGTGCAGTTGGATATTAACGCGCCTCTTTTTTATATCAAGTCCGGCGAGGAGGAAATTCAGGCCTATGTCAATAACCACGCCAAGCCGGAGCTGAATGAACATACAGAAGAAAAAAAGCGGGAAATTGCCGATAAGAGCGCCGAAGATATTGAGGTAGCCAAAAGGCAGATTGACAGTTACGTGACCGGTATGGCTAATCCGGCAGTACAAAAATATGCCGATGAGACGATCAAACCTCAGCTTGAGGTTATTGTTTCAGAGGCGGAAAAGTCTGCGGAAGCTGCCGCTGTCAGCGCCGGAACTGCCGCGGAATCTGAACTTGTCGCTTCAACAAAAGCTGATGATGCCCATACGGCAGCTGAAAAAGCGGGAGTTTTTTCCACGGAAGCGCAAGAGAGTGCGGAAACCGCGCGCCGATGGGCGGTTGGTACAATTGAAGAACAACCGGCAGGCAGCTCCGAATATTGGGCGGGAGAGGCAAAAACGGCGGCAGAAAATGCAAATGTCGGTTATGAACTTTTTCAGGCCTCATGGTTTGACCATAAGCCTGAATCGGCAAGCTGGTTGAGAGCGGATAATTTCAGCTGGCAGGACGGCGTTGTGTATTTTGCGGCTTATAACGAATTGTCCGCGCAATTTGCGGCTGAAGCGTCAGCAGAAGAAACCGATACCGTCGGCAATATTGCGATTACTTATAAAAGATCGCCGAAAGGCTATAAAATCTGCGCGCCGGATCAGGCGGAAAATATCGCGGCTTTGTATGAAAATACCGGCGTGGCTTGGTATTATATTCTGGATACGGAGAATACAAGGTTCAAACTTCCGCGGACTAAGTGGGGATTTGTCGGCTGCCGTAACAATGTCGGAAATTATGTGCCGGAAACCCTGCCGAATATTTCGGGTGCATATGCTCATTCTACTAACGCGGAGACAAGAGACAATGCTGGTTCTGCGGCTGGAGCTTTTTATACGAACGCAAACGAAACAGGAATGAAAAACTCATCAAAAGCAAATGAAACAGGGGCAGTAATGAGATTCAGCGCTTCCCGTTGTTCTTCTGCTTATCAGGACGGCGCGCCGGTTCAGCAGCGGGCGATAGAGATGTATCTGTACTTTTTTGTCGGCAATACAATAAAGAACGACACTCTTATAGACGCCGGAGCAATAACGGAAGTGCTGAACGGCAAAGCGGATCTGGATGCCGCTAATCTGTCACGGTCTGGGAAAAGTCTGCTTAGCGGTCTTGGCAAGCCAAGCGGAAGATATGTCGATTTACAGCTCAAAGCTTCCGGAAGTTCTTATACTGCGCCGGCCAACGGCTGGGCAGCCTGGGGCGGACAATTTTCTACTGCGGCAGGAAGCTTATCAATCGGTAATGATACTTTTTATTCACAAGGAACGGCAACGAACGGCGCACAATATATCGGCGTTTATATTCCGGTTAGAAAAGGAGAAAATTTTAATATAAGTTATGGAGGCGTTTCAGCAACCGTGCTGTTCAGATTCATTTATGATGAAGGAGAAAAATAATGATTTATATCGGATTAATCAATAATGAAATCAAACTTTCCGGCAGTGACGTCGAGGCTGTAAAAGACGGTGCGTTTGCCTGCGGCCTGACTTTGGATTCCGTTGAACAGACGGACAGAGAGGTCATAACCGCCTGGAACGGCAAAATGTATTTTAAGGGCGAAGAGCCCGAAAAACCGTACGATTACGCGGAAGAACGCCGACAGATCTATCCGGATTTGACTGAACAACTGGATAACCTGTATCATGATATTGATAACGGCTTGTTTGGAGAAGATGCCAAAACATCAGAATTTTATCTGGCGCGTAAAAAGGTGAAAGAAACCTATCCCAAAGCGGAAGAAGAAAACAAAACTGAACAGGAAGCAAATTTTGAAGAAGGAGAAGCGGGTATTTAGCCCGCTTTTTTTCTGAAAGGAAAAAACATGGATTGGGGAGTTGTTACCGGAATGGCAGCGCTTTGCGGCGTTGTCATCAACTTTATCCGGATCGGACGTTGGCAGGGCAGCATTGAAACCCGTGTCGACAAGATTGAACAAAACTTTGACAAGCAGGATATTCGTCTGGAAAACCTGACAACGTCAATCAATGAACAAAATAAAATTCTTACAAAAATCGAAGTCAAACTGGATTTGATTTTTAAAGAAAACAAAGCAAGGGAAAGACGATGAAAAAACTAAAACGCCTGCGCTGCCTGTTATTACTGGCAGCAGCTTTGACGCTTGTCGTCGTGTCGTTATTATATCCGCAGCATGCAGAAAGTGTCGCGCGCGCTTTTTCGCTCATTATCGGAGCGGGAATATGATGCGTCTGCTGCTGTGGCTTTCCGGCATGGCTGTTGCCTGTGTGCTGAGTTATCAGCTCGGGCGCAGCCATAGCCGGCTTCAAACCGTAACTAAAGAAGTAGAGGTCATAAAATATGTTTCGGCACAATGTCATAAAATTGCATCTCAGCCTAATCTGGAGCGCAATGCTTTGCTTGAGCTCATGCGTCGCGGACAACTATGAGTTTTGTCCGGTTTTCCCACTGGCCGGTGAACATGTTGCCGCTGAACTTCAAAAAGCCGAATATCAGGAATATAAATACACATGGGAGTGGATCGGGCGCTTGGAAAAGCTAAAACGTCAACTGGATTTATGCCGGATTAATTAAGTATTAACCGGAACGGCAGTATAATAAAAACATGAAAAATTCTGATCAGAAAAGCTATCACGCTCTTGCTTTGGACGCATACCGCAGCGGCAATTATCTGCGAGCACTGCATTTTGCATTGAGCGGATTAAAACAAATGCCGAATAATGCCGATTTGCTTTGCGATTGCGGCAGCGCTTATTTTATGCTCGGCGACTATGACAAGGCCGAAAGCTACTACCGCAATGCCTGGGTGCTTATGCCTGCTTCCGAAATGATTAACATCAATCTGTTAAACATTGATTATACGCGCCGCCGCTATGATGCAGCTTTGCAAAAAGCTACGCAAATTCTTAAAAAAAATCCCGACAGAGTCGAGACTTTGCTGATTGTCGGATCAATTTATTTTGAACAAGGCTTGTATGAAGATGCCAAGCGCTATCTGACACGTGTACTGGCCATTAATCCCGAGGCCTTTTGGGCGTTGAACTATATGGGGCAGTGTGCGGAAAAAATCGGAGATTTTGAGGCCGCGCTGGAATACGGATTGCGGGCGGCAGAGGTCGGTCGCGAGGATTCTCAGCATATTAACTATGCCTATACGCTCTATGAATGCAGTTTGGAAATCGGTCAGGAAAAGGTAATGCCTTATGCCGAAAAATGGCTGGATTCTTTTTCCGAAACTCCGATTGTTCAATATGCCGTTGCGGCATTAAAAAATGACGTTTCGGCAAAGGCATCAAACACGCTTTATGTTCAAAAAGTTTTCGATTACTTTGCAGATTCTTTTGAAGATACGCTCAAAAATCTCGGCTATCGCGTACCAGAATGCATTGACGGTTTCTTAAAGCGTTTTTATGGTTGGAAACTGTTCCGCAATTTGGAGATTCTCGACGTCGGCTGCGGAACCGGCTGGCTGGGAGTATATCTGGCAAAATATGTCGGCAAAGGGCATATTTACGGCGTGGACTTGTCTGCCGAAATGCTGAAAAAAGCCCATGATAAAAATGTTTATACCGGTTTGTATTGTGATGATATTCTGCGATTTCTGGAAGGGCGTTTTGCTTGTCTGGACCTGATTACGGCGGCAGATGTTTTTATTTATTTCGGCAGCTTGGATTCGCTATTTGCAAAACTGTATCAGGCTTTAAAAACAGGCGGGCGGGTTATCTTTTCAATTTCTCAAAATCAGACTAATGAGCGCGATTATTATCTGCACGTGTCCGGTCGTTTTCAACATAGCTGGAATTATGTGACTTATGTCTTGCAAAAAAACGGATTCCATTTGGAAAAAGTCAAAGAAGAAGTGCTGAGGTATGAGGGCGGCGAGCCGGTAAAAGGCTGGATTCTTTCTGCCCGAAAAAGATAATTTTCGTATGCTTTGAAAACTCAAAATATCCGGAAAATCTGCTTGCAAATTTTTTAGATTCGTTTATGATGAGCCCTGCAGTCCAGAGACGGGCTGTGGTGTCTCAAAAACATCTCGTTGAAATTATCCACTTTGGGTGGAGTGTGGTCAAATAAGCGTGCTTGCACGACGAATAGCCACGACTGATCAACGCAGTTTTTGAGCTCCATCCGCCTATTTTTTTAGGCGGATTTTGTTTTAATCAAAACTAGGAGCTAAAAAGAAATGTTATCAAGAAAATATAGAAAAAAGTGGTATAAAACCTTCCGGAGTTATTGTAATAAAGAATTAAACCGGATAATGACGGAACATGGCTTAACAAGTACGGAACTCGCCGACCATATAGATTTTATGGAAGGCCGGATAGAAAAATTAAGAAGAAATACCAGCCATGTGAGAATGGAAGAATATGTTTATCTGTTTTCATTTTTGGATAAGGTATTTGAGATAAAACTTGTCGACGCCAAAGATTATCCCTAAACTCTCTCTTTCGTCATTGCCGGATCAAGTTCGGCAATGACAAAGAAACATAATAAGTCCTAGAATAACATTGCCTTGAAGCGCCACTTACCTCAAGCTTGAGGGGTGGGGAGAGTTGATTAGCCCAACTCTATGAAGAAACCAAAACCCGAAAATAAAAAAAAGAAAAACAGCGGCAAAAGGGACAAGGGGGCAAAAAAAAGCGGAGAGAGAAAAGAAAGTGGCGGAGAGTGTGGAAAGAGAGGAGAAAAAGAAAGATGAAACGGAGAAAATAAACGCAGAAAAAATAGATATAAAAACCAGAAAAAAGAGGATGAATTTTAGAGTGAAGAAAATAAAAATACCCGAAGATGACATCGGGTATTTTCCAAACAATTTTGCTTCGGAAAAAGACTATTTTGAAGTCTTTTTAGAAGAAGAACCGCTGTTTTTTTTCGAGCTTGCAGAAGAAGTTTTTTTGCAAGAGGAAGAAGAGCATTTTTTGCTTGAAGAACCAGAGTTTTTGTTGCTGTACAATTGCTCGATAGCCATAGCCCAGTGCTGGGATTCCATACCGGACGGGCAGCCAGCATTTTGCCAAATGTAATATGCAGCCTCTCTGATTGCATTTTCATTATAATTATTTGCCATAATATAACTCCTGAAAATAAAATTTTTTACCAATCACTAATTAATATATACGCAAAATTTTATACGTCAATATCTAAAAGTTTGAATTTGTTAAATATGTAAAATAAACTTGATTTCTGTATTAAAATTGTTGCAAAAATAATGAATAGATTTTATAGATAAATATAACGATTTTTTAATCTGTTTTTTTAGTATTTTATACGAGGTATATTTATGGAAAATTTATTATCTAAAGAAGAAATGGAAGCAGTAATCAGCGGCAATCACGGCAATGTTTTTGCAGTGCTCGGCATCCACAAAGACAAAGGCAGCAAAGAGGTGTTTATCCGCACCTATCAGCCTCATGCCAAGTCAGTCGAACTCCTCAAATATGACGATTCTTCACTCGGATTTTTAACCAAACTCGATGACCGCGGATTCTTTCAGATAAACGTTGGAGCTGTTGATAATTTTCCATATCGTTTTCGGATTGAGAACGGCCTCGGACAGTTTTATATCAAAGAAGATGAATACAGATTTTCTTCGGTGCTAGGCGACATAGATGTCTATCTTCTGGCTGAGGGCAACCACCTTGAAATGTATAAAAGACTTGGCGCGCATATCATGGAAATGGATGGTATTAAAGGTGTCGGATTCGCTGTCTGGGCGCCTAATGCCAAACGTGTCAGCGTCGTCGGCGGCTTCAATAATTGGGACGGCCGCGCACATGTCATGCGCAAACATCCGACCTGCGGAGTTTGGGATATTTTTATCCCCGGAATTAGCGCGGGCGAACTCTATAAATACGAAATTAAAACGCAGGAAGATTATATTCTGGTAAAATCAGATCCCGTCGCTTTCTGGTCAGAAAAGCGTCCGAATACAGCATCGATAGTTTATGATTCCAAATACAACTGGAATGATGAAGGCTGGATGAATTATCGTGAAGAACACAACAGCTTCGACAAGCCGATGTCAATCTACGAGGTTCACCTCGGCTCATGGCGCCGCAAAGACGGCAACGAATTTCTGACTTACCGCGAACTGGCTGATACGTTGGTACCCTATGTCAGCAATATGGGCTTTACCCACGTCGAGTTTTTGCCGCTGACCGAACACCCGTTGGATTCTTCTTGGGGGTATCAGGTTGTGGGCATGTTTTCTCCGACCAGCCGCTTTGGCACGCCGGATGATCTGCGCTATTTGATAGATAAATTTCACGAAGCAAATATAGCGGTAATAATGGACTGGGTGCCGGCGCACTTTCCGAAAGACGGCCACGGCCTGAATGAATTTGACGGCACGCACTTGTACGAACATGCCGACCCGCGTAAAGGCGAACACTCCGACTGGGGAACAAAAATTTACAATTACGGCCGGACGGAAGTCTGCAACTTCTTGTGCGCAAGCGCGTTGTACTGGCTGAAAGAATTTCACATCGACGGCCTGCGCGTAGACGCCGTTGCTTCCATGCTGTATCTGGATTATTCCCGCAAGAACGGCGAGTGGATTCCCAATATTTACGGCGGTAATGAAAATCTTGAGGCAATCTCTTTTCTGCGCCGTATGAACGAATTGGTTTACGGGCAGAATAAGGGGGCATTTACCTGCGCCGAAGAGTCCACGGCTTGGCCAATGGTGTCGCGTCCGACATCAATGGGCGGTTTGGGATTCGGTTATAAATGGAACATGGGCTGGATGAATGATACCTTAAAATACATCAGTAAAGACCCGATATATAGAAGGTTTCACCACGGTATGCTGACGTTTGGTCTGCTCTATGCCTTTAACGAAAACTTTATCCTGCCGATCTCGCATGACGAAGTCGTCCACGGCAAAGGCTCGATGCTGTCAAAAATGCCGGGAGACGAATGGCAGAAATTTGCTAACCTGAGAGCTTATTATGGCTTTATGTATACCCACCCCGGCAAAAAGCTTTTATTCATGGGATGCGAGTTCGGACAGGACTGGGAATGGAATTCGGAAGAGAGCCTGCGGTGGCATTTGTTGGAATACCCGATGTATAAAGGAATGCAAAACTGCGTCCGAGATTTGAACTATATGTATAAGGGCAATCCGGCTTTTTATGAAGTTGATTTTGATTACCGCGGCTTTGAGTGGATAGACCACAGCAATGCTGATGACAGCGTTATTTCTTATATGCGCAAAGGCTCGACCCCCGGCGATTATATGATTGTTATCTGCAACTTTACGCCGGTCGTCCGGCACGATTTCCGGATCGGCGTCCATGAACGGATCAGATATCAGGAAATTTTTAACAGCGACGATGTCAACTATTGGGGCAGCGGCGTTAAAAACGAGGGCTTTATGGAAGCCGGCGATATTCCGGCCAACGGCAAAGAATTCTCAATTGAAGTTACGCTTCCGGCACTATCGACAATCGTTATCAAACCGGTAAGATAAACAGTACAAGAGAGGAGAAAAACAATGGTAAAAATTCAACCTCGTGACGGCAGCCCTTATCCGCTGGGCGCGCACTATGACGGCGAGGGTGTGAATTTTGCCTTGTTTTCCTCTCATGCCGAAAAAGTGGAGCTTTGCCTTTTTAACAATGCCGGAACGGAAGAAACCGCACGCTTTGCCATTACCGAAAATGACAATAACGTCTGGCATATTTACCTTCCGGATGTTACCCCCGGACAGGTTTACGGCTACCGTGTTTACGGCCCGTACAAACCGCAGGATGGACACCGCTTTAATCCGAATAAGCTGCTGATAGATCCATACGGCCGCCGTTTGATAGGCAAACTGATCTGGAACAAGGCTATTTTCGGTTATGATATTGACAGCCCGCAAAAAGACCTGTCTTTCAGTCCGCTGGACAGCGCGCCTTATGTTCCGAAGTCCGTAGTGACGGAAAACGACTTTGATTGGGAAGACGATACGCCGCCGAACCATAAGTTTGAAACTTCGGTGATATATGAAACGCATTTGAAAGGCTATACCAAACTTCATCCGCAAATTCCGGACAAAAAACGCGGAACTTTTGCCGGTATGACCGAGAATGTTGTCATTAGCTATCTTAAATGGCTGGGCGTAACGGCCGTAGAGTTTTTGCCGTTGCACGCTTTCTTTGGCAACAGGCATAAAAAAGGCTATATCAAAGACAATTATTGGGGATATGAAAGCTACAGCTTTTTTGCGCCCGAACAGACCTACCTTTATTCCCATAATCTGAATGAGATTAAACAGCTTGTCAAAACGCTGCATCAAAATGGCATTGAAGTACTTATGGATGTTGTGTTTAACCACACCGGAGAAGGCAACCAACTTGGTCCGACTTTGTGTTACCGCGGTATAGACAACGCCAGCTATTATACATTATCGCCTGAAAACAAACGCTACTATTATGACAGCACCGGCTGTGGCGCGTCATTTAACATTCAAAACCCGCAGGTGCTGAAATTGGTGATGGATTCTCTCCGCTATTGGGTTGAGGAATTTCATGTTGACGGTTTTCGTTTTGACCTCGCGCCGACATTGTGTCGCTATAAAACGTCCGTCAGCTCGCATTGCGGATTTTTATACGCTGTTGCGCAGGATCCGGTGCTGAAAAAGGTCAAACTGATTGCCGAACCATGGGACGTTGGTGTCGGCGGCTATCAGGTCGGGGCTTTCCCGCCGGGGTGGGCAGAATGGAATGACAAATACCGCGACGTCATCCGCCGTTTCTGGAAAGGTGACAAATATCAGATTGGCGAGCTTGCCAGCCGCATTTCCGGTTCAAGCGATGTCTTTGATTACAATAACCGCGACATCTGGACCAGCGTTAACTTTGTAACGGCGCATGATGGTTTTTGTCTGCGTGATTTGGTCAGTTATAATCATAAACATAACGAGGCCAATGGTGAAGACAACCGCGATGGCACGGATTCCAACTGGAGCTGGAATTCCGGTCAGGAAGGCGAAACCGCAAACCGTACTATTCGGGACAACCGCTACGCCCGCGCCCGCGCCATGCTGGCAACGCTGCTTCTGTCTTTTGGCACGCCGATGCTGGTTGCCGGAGATGAATTCGCCCATACGCAGATGGGGAACAACAATCCGTATTGTCAGGACAATGCCATTACCTGGATAACTTGGGAAGGCATTGGCAAACGAGGCAAAAACTTTGCCAAATTTACCCGCCGGCTCATAAAGCTCCGCCGCCGGCTGAGCGTTTTCCTGCGCCGTAAGTTCTTTAAGGGCGAGCCGGTGGACGGCAGCAAAATCAAAGATCTGACATGGTACACAGAGAAAGGCGAAGAATTTGCCGTTGCTGACTGGCAGATGCCGGATCGCAAATATTTGGCATACAGCATTTATGACGGTAAGAGTTATATCTTTTGCATCTTAAATGCCGGTCCGTCAGAAATTGAATGGAAGCTTCCGAATTTGGACAACAAACTGTATTGGGAGCTTTTGCTGGACAGCTCTGACAAGTTTAATGCCCGAACGGAAATCAAATCTAAAAAGGTGATTACGGTTCCGGCTTGGAGCGTATTGCTTTTTGAAATCAAAAAATAGGGGGGACTATGCAGGACAATCTTCAACAACTGGCTGACAAACTTGGTATATTAACCAAATTTGCGGATGCAGGCATAAACCGCAAAGAATATTACCCTCAGGAAAAAGTCATCCGTTTTTTTGCCGAAAGCTTCGGATTTAAAGCCGGCAGCGATGCCGAGATAAACGCCTCTCTGGAGAAGTTCTCCAAAAAACGCTGGCAGAAATCTCTGGAGAACATTTATGTCTGCGAGCAGGGAGATATCAGGCTGGATATTGTGGTGCCGGTGCCGTTGAAAATAGATGATGCCCGCATTAACCTGAAATATCAAAATACCGGAAGCGTTTTTTCCATTCCGCTGGAAGTGATTATTACCGGCGAAGAAAAAGAAATCGGCAAAACAATCTACAGTCGTCTGGAACTGCTGTTAAAAGCCGATTTGGAGGTCGGATACTATGAAGCCGAAGTCAGCCTCGGCGACAAAAAATATACAACCAAACTGGCCGTGGCTCCTAAGCGCTGTTATAGCAATGAAGATTTGCAAAACCACAAACTTTGGGGCTTTGCCGTTCAATTGTATTCCGTAAGAAGCGAGCGCAACTGGGGTGTCGGCGATTTTACCGATTTGAAGAATTTGGTCTGGATTGCCTCCCGCGCCGGCGCTGACATTATCGGGCTGAATCCGCTGAACGTTCTGTCGCATGACTATCCGGAAAACTGCAGCCCTTATTGTGCCATCAGCCGTTTGTTTTTAAACCCGATTTATATTGACATTGAGCAGGTACCTGAGTTCAGATCGGAGGATATTGCCGTCTTGCAGGGAGAAATTGCCGGATACAGAAATGCTGAACTGATTGACTACCCCGGCGTATACCGCCTGAAAATCCGTCTGCTGGAAAAAATGTATGAACGCCTGCTGAAAGACAAAAAATCGGCGCGCATGGCCGAATTCAAATCTTTCTGCAAAGAGCAGGGCGTGGATTTGGAGCATCTGGCTGTCTATCAGACTTTGTATGAAGAAAAGACCAAAACTGTCTGGGGTGGCTGGAAAGCCTGGGATGAAAAATTACGTAACCCGAATTCTCTGGCTGTTAGGGAATTTGCCAAAGATCACGAGAACCGCGTCGGCTTTTTCAAATATCTGCAGTTTGAGGCCGCCCGCCAGTATGATGAGGTTGCCCAAGCCGTGAAAGACACCGGATTGAAAATCGGCTTGTATCGTGATTTAGCGGTCGGTGTCGGACAGGACAGCGCCGAAGTCTGGAGCAATTACGAGGCTTATATCAAAGATGCCGGTGCCGGTGCGCCGCCTGACGCAATGTTTACTCAGGGACAAAAATGGGGCTTGGGAGCATTCAATCCTTATACCTTAAAAGAGCAGGGGTATGAGCCTTTTATTAAGGTGCTGAGAGCAAATATGCGCGGAGCCGGAGCCATTCGCGTTGACCATGCCATGAGCCTGATGCGGCTGTATATTGTTCCCAATAGCGAAGAAGAGGGAACGTATATCATGTATAACTTTGCCGATATGATGAATATTCTGGCTATCGAAAGCTATCTGAACCGCTGTATTGTTGTTGGTGAAAGTATCGGCAATGTGCCGGATGGTTTTGTTCCGGCATTGGAGCGAAAAAACATAGATTCCCTGACCGTATTGTGGGAAGAACGTGAAAATTGCGCAGGGGACTTCAAATCTCCGTCATCTTATCCCGAAAATGCTTTTGCTTCGGTCGGAACACATGATATGCCACCGCTCAGAATGTGGTGGTTCGGGTATGATATTGAAGAGCGTTTTCGGGTTGGTATTGTGCCGGACGAAGAAACAAAAATCAGAGATTATCATTGCAGAGAACTTGACCGCTGGAAACTTTTGTTTGCTTTGGACAGTAACGGTGTCTGGCCGGAAGATAACCTGCGCAAAAATAATTATATTTATGGCGAGGCTTATCCTGAGGGGATAGAAGAGGCCGTACACAGATTTGTATCACGCAGCGCATCAAAAGTTTTTCTGGCGGAGCTGGAAAATATCTTGCACGTTGAGAAAATGCAAAATCTTCCGGGGACATGGAGAGAATGCCCGAACTGGCAGCGCAAACTTCCGGTTTCTTTGGAACGTTTGGAAAACGATATCGCCTATATCCGAAATGTCAATGCCATAAAAAGGGAGAGATAAAAAAATACATCGGCCGGCGAGTGCTTTCGCCGGCCATTTTCTTATTGTCTGGGGATCAATCTCACAATCGGCACTTTGCTTATTTCTTCATAGATTGCCGGATCAAAGTCCGGCAATGACAATACAGCTACTATACCACAACAAAACATCTGTGTCAAAACATGATGAAAAGTTGGATGAGACTTTTGGGCAGAAGAATAGGAAAAGCAGAGAGGATTTTGGCTAAAGTGAATAGCGAAAATAGAAGAGAGGGAAAAATAATAAAGGAAACAGAGAGCGGAAAAGCCC
>CAKQRB010000036.1 GCA_934271195.1 uncultured Alphaproteobacteria bacterium
ATCCCGCTTTATACCCTGCCTTCTTCCGGACAAACAATCCGCTCCGACATAAAAAAGTTTGGATACATTGACGTCAAAGTCACGCCGGATAAATTAGAAAAAGTAAAACCACGCTATATTCACGGCGATAATGAAGTTGAATTTCTGGAAAGTTTTGCCAGCAATGCTCTGGTCAAAAAAAGCATCCACACATTTTCTGTGTGGATGCTCGGTGCAGGCCTGTCGCTGCTCATGATTGCCGCAATAATGAAGCTGGCGGAACGGCGCAAATCTTAAAGCGGAAGCACCGCGGCCGCAGCCTCTTCCCAATCCTGATAAGAAGCGCTGATTTCCATCCCGTCTTTGTCCCGTAACTGATATTCCCGATTCTCGGCATCATACACCAAAAAGTCAAAGTCATTATAGCCGAGGATAACGCCGCCGCTGCCTCCCATGCCGGCACGCAGGTTTTCTGCAAGGATATCGGAAAAGGGACCATCTGGATTAATGGCATAAATTTCACATCCGCTGCCGCGCACCCCGTTGCATTCTTTCAAAAAATCCGCAAATTCCGAAGGCAGTTCCGGCAGCTTTTTTTTCTTCATCTCAATTTTATAAATCAAAATCTTGCGGGCATCAACACCTTCGCCGCACCACAACTCGTCACTGTTTTCTATAATCTTTGCCAATTCTGACATTTTTCAATACCTCTGCCTTTTTTTTTACAAAATTACCCAAATCTTTCATCTGCCCGATTTTATTCTCATAATCCAGCGCGTCTTTTTCCGTCAGGCTGAAACTCATGCCGTTGCTCAACCCGCCCACGCAACAAACATCTTTCTTAAAACGCAAACGCCTGATCGTTTCTTCCCGCATAACCGTTTCCTTAATCCGCCGCGGTTTCCATTCTTCCGAACAGTTGCGCTTTTCGGCATTCTTCCGGCGACGATAGGCCTTGCCGAGCGGCTCGTCCCTCCGGTGCAGCAAATCATGAATCCGAGGAATTCTCCTCGGCGGCACATTGTCAGCCTCAGAAGAAGCATCTCGGGTCCAAGAAGAAATTTTCTGGCGTGATTTTTTGTCGTCCACACGGTCAAAAATCGTCACAAAATTGTCAATTGCATTGACCGCAGCATAGTCATTGGCATCTTTAATATTTTCTTTATGATGAATGCTCGCCTCAATCCAACTGCCGTCCATAGCTTTAATCAACGGCGGAAACTGGCTATTCTCCCGCATAAATCTGGTCACATTTTCAAACTCGGCCTCATCAACGCCCATTTTGCCGAGCAATGATTTCAAATCTTTTTCATGATTGTTCACCAAAATTTCACAAAAAACATTTTTGGCGCCGTTAAAAACATGAACCTTTCGCTTAAACTGGTTTCCGCGGCTGAAATCATCAAATACAATTTGCTCAATGTCAGAAACCGGCATTTTCACGGCCAGTTCCGGCGGAACGTTCATTTTGGCAAAGGCCTTTTTCATCGCCTTGTCAAAATTTTTAAAAGCCGACTGTTGCTTCATCGCTTGCCAAACCGCGGACTCCTCCAGATTATAATCCTCAAGGCGGTACTGTCGGCTGGCATCGCGCGTATTCAAATATTCGGCATAAACCTCGGAGATCCGGCTACCGTTCTGCCGCTCGACAAATCCGTTAAAAGCCAGACGCATTATCCTGCGAGCTTCCGACGACGGCGGTACAATCGTCTTTTCTTCCTGCTCAATAATGCCCGACATCGCTTTATCCAAAGCCTTGCCGGCATCTGCCGGACTTTTGATTCGAAAAATTGTCTGCTTCAGATCATCCGTCAGATTGTCATGCAGGCAAAAGCCACCGAGTTCGTCCTGCAGGGCATGATAAAAATCTTTCTGCTCCCATCCTGCTTTATACTCTCCGTTTAACAGCGCAAAAATATCCTGCGGCGAAGTCACGTCTTCCGGCACTTCTTCCATTGCCTGAACAACCGTCATCAAAATATCAAGTTCGTTATAAATTTTTGCTTCGTCTCGAAGCAGTTTTTCTTGGAGAGAAACGTCAGATACGGCTTGCTTATGTCCCGAAGGCGCTTTTCCGGTACGGGGCATTGTCTTACCGGGCAGAGGAGTCATATTCTGTTTGAGCAATTTCATTATTTGTTCCTCTTTTGCCTTTTTGTCTATAATAACACAAAGAAAGCTCTTATACAATAAGAATAAAATAATTAAAATTTCATTATGAGCAAAAAGACATAAAAAAATAAAGGCTCGTGATAAAATCACAAGCCTGTTCAAATTGGCTCCCCCTCATGGATTCGAACCACGATACCAACAACCAGAATGTCGTGTCCTACCGTTAGACGAAGGGGGAATAATTCATTTGTCGCTATATCTTCTACGCCGCTTTATCATCAGAGTCAACAATTTTTCGCATTTATTAAAAAATTTTTTCTTTCCCTCTTGTCAAATCTCTTAAAAAATGGCAAATTATAAAAAGAGGCAAATAGAATTTGTCTGAGATAATTATATACAGGAAAACGTATCATGAAAAAACGAACTTCCAAAGCTAGATTAATTAGCGACGAAGCTCATCCGGCTCAAAATGAGCCTCCGCTTTTTAATACAATCACCTTTTTTTCATCAACTCACCCACAGGCATGGGTTAATAAATTATGCATTAACGAGGGCTGTTCGGTTCTGAAAGGAGTGTAACTATGCTTACTTTCAGAGATTACATCACCCCCGAAGACATTGAGGTAGTCCGCCGCATTTCTTCATCAACCGGCATTTTTGACAGCGACGATACCGAAATCACCGTTGAACTGGCACATGATGCCCTACTCCAACAGCAAAACGGCATTGAAGAAATCGCCCATGACATCCGCTTTTTGTTTGCGGAACAAGACGGCGAAACTTGCGCTTATGCCTGCTACGGTCATATTGCCGATTCCGATTCGACTTATGAACTCTATTGGCTGTCCACACATAACAGCTATCGCGGACAAGGCATTGGCAAAAAACTCATCACCAGACTGATTGAAAAAATTCAGGAACTTGGCGGTTCTAAAATCTACATCAAAACAGACGGCAAAGAGCTATACAAGCCGACACGGCGCTTTTACGATTCCTGCGGTTTTCGGGTAGAAGCTCAGCTCAAACAATACTACGATAAAAATGACGATTGTTATATTTATTCAATGTGCCTGTAAAATCAGTTTTGATAAATGCAAAATAAGGCGGCTCAATAAGCCGCCTTGTTTTTTTACTTCTTATCCTCAGCCGGAACCACCTTAATATGCAATTCGTCAAGCTGTTGCTGCGTCACAAAATTCGGTGCCTGCATCATTAGATCTTGCGCTTTGCCGTTTAGCGGAAACAAAATCACATCACGAATAATAGGCTCGTCCAAAAGCAACATAACCGTACGGTCAATCCCCGGAGCACAACCGGCGTGAGGCGGCGCGCCATACTTAAAGGCATTAATCATGCCGCCAAACTTGTTATCAACCACACTATGATCATAACCGGCAATTTCAAACGCTTTATACATAATTTCCGGCTTATGATTACGCACGGCACCGGAAGCCAGCTCTACACCATTGCAAACCATATCATACTGATAAGCATAAATATCCAGCGGATTTTTGGTCATCAGGGCCTCCATCCCTCCCTGCGGCATTGAGAACGGATTATGCGAAAATTCAACCGCGCCGGTATCTTCGTTTTCCTCGTAGAACGGAAAATCAACAACCCAGCATATACGGAAAACATTGTCCTCGTTAATCCCGAGTTCCTCACCCAGTTTCAAGCGGACTCTGCCGGCAAACTTCGCCAGTTTCAGACCTTTGCCAACCATAAAGATAACGGCATCACCGTCTTTCGCGCCCAAGACAGATTTAATTTCTTCCAACTTTTCGGCACTCAGCAATTTGGCAATCCCTTTGGCACCGGCCTGAGCATAAGCGATATAAGCAACGCCGCCCATTCCTTCTTCTTTGGCATAAGCATCAAGCTTGTCAAAGAAAGAACGCGGTTTTTCGGCCTGTCCCGCCAAAACAATCGCCCGAACGCTGTCACCTTCGGCAACCCGCGTGTCATAAACGCCAAAACCGGAATTTCCGAACAAAGAAGAAGCCTCCTGAATAACCAGCGGATTGCGCAAATCCGGCTTGTCGGAACCATATTTCAACATAGCCTCGCGAAACGGAATGCGCATAAACGGCGCCTGATCAACCCTCTTGCCGTTGGCAAATTTATTAAACACGCCGCCCATCACATATTCAATCGCCTTAAAAACGTCTTCCTGCGTTACAAAAGACATTTCCATATCCAACTGATAAAATTCGCCCGGAGAGCGGTCTGCCCGCGGATCTTCGTCACGAAAACACGGAGCAATCTGAAAATAGCGGTCAAAACCCGATACCATCAACAATTGCTTAAACTGTTGCGGCGCCTGCGGCAAAGCATAAAACTTGCCCGGATTAATACGAGACGGCACCAAAAAGTCGCGCGCGCCCTCCGGAGAAGAAGCCGTCAAAATCGGCGTCTGATACTCCGTAAAACCTTGCTCAACCATCAGCCGGCGCATTTCGGCAATCACCTGCGAGCGCAAAATAATGTTTTTGTGAATCCGCTCTTTGCGCAAATCCAAAAAACGATATTTCAGGCGCAACTCTTCCGGCGCGTCATCTTCAACGGCCACCTGAATGGGCAAAACATCAGCTTCGGAATAAACCTCTATTCCGGAAACCTTAATTTCAACATCGCCGGTCGGCATATTTTTGTTTATATTCTCGCGAATAACCACTTCACCGTCAATTCCGATAACCGATTCGGCGCGCAGAGCCTGAATTTTTGCAAACAAATCTGAATCGCTATCAACAACACACTGGGTAATTCCGTAATGATCTCGCAAATCTACAAAACAAAGGCTGCCCAAATTTCTCTTCCGATGAATCCATCCGGCAAGTTTCACCTGCTTTCCGGCATCTTCTTTACGAAGCTGGCCGCAGGTATGTGTACGATAGCTGTTCATATAAACCTCTTTAATTTTTAGTTACAATCAGATATTTATTAGTAGAACCGATTTCACTCAAAATCAAGCTTATTCTCATGCCTGCGGCAAAAAAATCAGCACAAAAAAGGAGCGTCGGCCAAAATCTGCCGTCACCCGGAGTTCACTTTCCAGAAAGCGTCCTTGACTCTGGCGCTCAAAGCTCTGATAGAAGCAAAACGCTCTGCCTGCAACTCAGTAATCATGCCAAAAGTCAGAAAACAAGCAGTACTGATTAAAAAAATATTAAACATCTCCTGCTAGGCTGAACTAAAATAAAAAAAATTAAGGTTTAAGTAATGACAAATCTGATAAAAGACACCGCCTCGCTGGAGGCTTTTTGTACCCAACTGCAAAACCAACCGTATATTACCATAGATTTAGAATTCATTCGCGAAAAAACTTACTACGCCGAACTTGCATTGATTCAGGTCGGGTCAGAAGCAGAATGCGCCATTATTGATCCGCTGGCACCGGATTTGAATATGCAAAGCTTTTTTACTTTGCTGGAAAATCCCAAAATCGTTAAAGTCTTTCATGCCGGCCATCAGGATATTGAAATCCTGTATATGCTGACGCACAAAATCCCTTATCCGGTTTTTGATACCCAGATTGTCGCACAGGTTTGCGGCTTCGGTGAAAACGTCAGCTACGAGAATCTGGTTAAATCAATCTGCGGCATTGAACTTGATAAATCTTATCGTGTCAGCAATTGGCTACAGCGTCCGCTGTCGGAACGGCAGTTGGAATATGCTTTGGCTGATGTTACGCACTTGAGAAAAATATATCATTATTTAAAAACCGAAGCAGAAAGCAGCGGCCGCCTGGAATGGCTGAAAGAAGAAATGGAAGCCGTCTATAATCCGGAAACATACATCATAAAACCGGAAGAATCCTGGCAGCGACTGCGCGCCCGCTCGCATCACCCGTTTTTTCTGACCGTTCTGCGCGAACTTTGCGCTTGGCGTGAAAGAAGAGCTCAGGCCAAAAACATCACGCGTCAGGTTATTATCAAAGACGACTGCCTGATCAACATTGCCTCCCTCTGCCCGCATAACCATACGGAGCTGTCTCAAATACGGGGCATGCGCAAAGACATTGCTGACGGCAAACTCGCCCCGGAGATTATCGAAATCATCTGTAAATGCGATACAATTCCGCCTGAAAACTATGTAAAAGTCCCTAAAGAAAAGAAAATTTCAAGCTATTCAACCCCGCTTTACGAACTCTTAAAACTACTGTTAAAGCTCAAAGCGCAGGAACATCAGGTTGTTGCCCGCTTAATCGCCCATGATGATGACCTGAAAGAATTTGCCTCTGCCAAAAACGACAAACAAAACCCAATTCTTAAAGGCTGGCGAAAAGAAGTCTTCGGTAATGCGGCATTAGCCTTGCGCAACGGCGAAGTCAGCATCAGTTACAATCCCAAAGCGCACAAAATTGAAATAAAATAACTTACCGGTATTTCACTTTCCATTATCAAAAACCCCGTTTGGGGTTTTTGATATTTTACCCTTTTTTTGCCAAAATCTTCTTCCTGTTCCCTGTATATCTTATTACTTATGCGGAATCTTATTTTTCTATTTTGCCGTTTTATAAGGTTTGTTATACATATTATCAAGCAAATTTAAGATTTTTGTAACTCTTTCGCTTTTAATAGAATAAAAAATCGTTTGTGCTTCCCGACGCGTTTTTACTAAATTTTCAGCTCGCAATACCGCCAAATGCTGAGAAAGCGCTGATTGTGACAAACCCACCATATTTTCCAACTCTCCGACTTTCAGTTCTTTGTGCTGCAGGTGGTATAATATTTCTAACCGCTTGGCGTTGCCCAAGGCTTTCAATAATTTTGAACCAAAACTAATAGCCAGATTATCCATGTTTTTTCTCCTATAATACATTACTAACATATCATTTTTTAAAAGATGAAAACAGGTCTAATAAAGCCAATTATTATATAGCTTATCGCCTTGGCCCGAAAGTATGGGGTAACCTATATACCTCGTCTTGATATTATGGATATAATGTAATAAGATGTTCTAAATTTTGAGGAGAAGATTAATGAACAATGACGAATTAAACAATTTGAGTTTTGAAGATGCTCTGGCTCAACTGGAAATGATTGTAAGAGAACTGGAGAGCGGACGGATTAAACTTGACGACGCGATTGCTGCCTACGAAAAAGCCGTTGTCCTCAAGCAGCTCTGTGAAAACAAATTAAAGGCCGCTCAATTTAAAATCGAAAAGATTGAGATTGGCGCGGACGGTGAGATGAAAACCGCGCCGCTGGATGCAGCGGAGGCCTGAGATGTCTGATATCAAGCAAGTTATAAATGCGTTTGCAAAAGAATTTAACGCTTATATTGCCGGATATTTTCCGTTGCCGGACGAGCCGGAAAAGCGTGTGGTTGAGGCAATGGCTTATTCCGTGACGAATGGCGGAAAAAGACTGCGGCCTTTTTTGGTGGCTGAAACATCCAAACTTTTTGATGTTCTGCCGGAGCAGTATCTGCGGGTCGGAGCAGCGTTAGAGTGTCTGCATTCATATTCTTTGATTCATGATGATTTGCCGGCAATGGATAACGATGACCTGCGGCGCGGCAAGCCGACCTGTCATAAACAATTCGACGAGGCGACGGCAATTTTGGCCGGAGACGGTTTGCTGACTTATGCTTTTGAAATTCTGAGCCATAAAAAAACTGCCCCCGACGCAAGAACCCGCTGTCAGCTGATTCAATTGTTGGCTCAAGGCGCCGGCGCTTTTACCGGTATGGTCGCCGGACAGATGCTGGATTTATATGCAGAAAGAGAAACACCTGTTAATGATCAATATGACTTAATTAAAAATATTGAGGCAATGAAAACGGGAAGGCTTTTGCGTTTTGCCTGCGAAGCCGGTTCGGTTCTGGGTGGAGCCTCGACAGAAGAACACAATGCCCTGATGCTTTACGCCGGAAATATCGGTATGGCCTTTCAAATTGCCGATGACATTCTGGACGTAACCGGCAATCAGGAACTGGTAGGCAAAACCCTGAACAAAGACGCGGCTCAGGACAAGCTGACTTTTGTCAGCCTGTGCGGCATTGACGAAGCGCGAGCTATTGCCGTAAAGCTGGTGGAAGATGCTAAAGCATCTTTGTCAATATTTGGTGAAAAAGCTAATACTCTTAAAGACTTGGCACAATATATCATTGACAGAGATAAATAAGACCAAACAATCAACGCAGATTGTAAGTCCGCTGCAATAATGCCCCTTATTATAACAAAAAATTCAGCAAAAGGGAGAGTTTTCGCTCTCCCTTTCAATTCTGGAAAAGATAAAATTAAGCGCAAAAATAAGATGAGTTAAAATCTCTTATCATTACACTGCCGGAACGTCTTTCTGACTGTTTCGGCTCTCTTAGCCATATCACACCAGTCTTGTCCGGACCGGCTGCCTATGAGTATATGCTTTTTCCAATATGCCTATAATCTGTTAAAAAAATTACCAGGGTACGCCGTCAATACAACGGTCGGGATACTCCTGACAAAATCCGTCCTGACGCTCACCGCCGTTATATAATCTCTGCCGTTCTTCCGGGAAATCTCCGACATTCAGCGTACAGGCATTAAGCGCCAAAACCAGAACAAATATAAACTTTTTCATCTTGTCACCTAAAATATGATTACCACTGCCCAAACAACCAAAACAACCGTCATCAAACGGGAAATTCCGCGCAACCAGCGGCTGCGTTCATAAGCGGCAGATGCTCTCCAAATACCAATCACAACATTCAATAGATAAAAAATCCAGACCAATACCATGGTAATATAACATAAAGTCCATAATATAGCCATTGTATCAGGCGCCAGCAAACTGAAATTCTGTGTATAATAAGCCAGCAAATCAGACGTCTTGGTCTGCCGAAGCAGCAGCTTTTCAAAGATTTTAACAACAAACGTCAACAACGCACCATACAAAACCCCGAACTTCCATAATGTCTCGCTGAGAGAAAGTTCTCCGGCACGCATTTTTTTAAACATTTTTTTTGTCCTTCTTCAGTTTAAGATATATTTATTGTTATCTAGCTGCTGATTATTAGCAAGCCTTTTATAAAACTTATGCGCAAATGACAAATTCCGGATAAAAAAATGGGAGACAACCTCCCGTTCTTTTAACAATTGGCATGATTAACGGCCAGCCCTCCCAAAGACGTTTCTTTATACTTATTGTTCATATCGCGTCCGGTATCAAGCATTGTCTTAATAACACTGTCCAAAGACACAATATGGTTTCCGTCACCTTTCATGGCGATCCGCGCTGAGTTAACGGCTTTCACCGCTCCCATAGCGTTACGCTCAATACACGGCACCTGCACCAATCCGCCGATCGGATCACAAGTCAGCCCCAGATTATGCTCCATGGCAATCTCCGCCGCATTTTCAATCTGTTTACTGGTACCGCCCATTGCCGCTGCCAAACCGGCCGCTGCCATAGAACAGGCCACACCGACCTCTCCCTGACATCCGACTTCCGCGCCGGAAATTGATGCATTGGTACGATACAGGCTGCAAATCGCCGACGCGGTTAACAAGAACTTTATTGTACCGTCTTCCACGCTGTTTTCCGATTTTTTGCTGGCGATTCGCTCAAAGTAGCGCATAACGGCCGGAATAATCCCTGCCGAACCCATCGTCGGCGCCGTCACGATTTGTCCGCCGGAAGCATTCTCTTCCGCCACGGCAAATCCCCACAAATTAATCCAGTCGACAATCATCAGCGGATCATAATCATTATTCAAAAATTTTTCTTCCAGCCGTCTGGCAATTTCCGGCGCTTTTCGCGGCAAATTAAGCCCGCCGGGCAAAACACCGTCTGTCCGCATTCCGCGTTCAAGAGAAATCTGCATAATCCGGTCAATTTTCTTTATCTGAGCCAAAACTTCGTCTTTGCCGTGCAGGGCGATTTCATTGGCCATCACCAGTTCGGCAATACTCATGCCGTTTTTCTCGCATAATGCAATCAACTCCTCACAACTGCTGAAGTCATAAGGAACAACATACGGTTCACGCTCTATCCGGCGTTTTATCTCGTCTTTTCGGGCAACCGTTCCGCCGCCTACGGAAAAATACGTTTCTTCCAGCAGCAGATGCCCGTTCTTGTCATAAGCCTTAAAAGTCATTCCGTTGGAATGTTCCGGCAAAAACACTTTTTTTTCAAAAATAACGTCACGCTCTAAATCAAAAGCAATGGCTTTTTCTTGCGCCAAATGCAAAATCTTGTCACGCTGGACAGCCACTACATATGGTTTTTCCGGATCAATTGCCTCTGCTTCCAGCGCCATCAGCCCGTATACAATCGCTTTCACCGTACCGTGCCCTTCACCGGTCAGGGCTAACGAACCGTAAAGAGTGGTCTCCACCCGTTCGACTTTACCAAAAACCTCATTAGCCTTCAAATTCTCAATATATCTTTTGGCCGCACGCATCGGTCCGACCGTATGCGAACTCGACGGCCCGACGCCAATCGAGAAAATTTCAAAAAAACTGTAGTACATTCAATCCTCTAAAAAAACATTTGTATATCTTTATACGGCTTCACGCCCAATTCGGCATGAACAGCGGCGATTTTTTGCGAAACATCGCTCCAGACGCTATAGCGATCAATAAACTCTTTTGCCTTTTGCGGAGACATTGAAAGCTGAATATCAACGGTATCTTCAAGCAGCTGATTCATAACCTGCGGAAAACGTTCAAAATCTATATGCAGTTTCATATCTTCGTCAAATGAAATCGCCTTATTTTCCAACAAATAATTCAATTCAATCAGCTCAGCCACCCGATGTGGCAGGGACAACTGCGGTTTTGCCTTCCCAAACAAGCGATAAACTACATGTGTCACATAAATCTTCTTCAAAGTTTCTTCATCAATAACGCCGGCTTTAACGTACTCCGGCATAAAAGCCATTGAAACAATATCAGCCTTATGCTCTTCAATAATATGCTTATATTGCCCCAATCCGGTCTGATACCTGCTGTCCGGCCCCAAAGAATGGCCGTTTTCATGTCCTATAACAAACAAATGGTCAGTTTCGGGATCAAAATACCGGTGCAGCTCCGGAGCAACCAGCTTTTCCAAAAGTTTCCGATTCTTTTCTTTATCCACGCTCATCCTGACCTGACGATGATAAACATTGCGCCGGCCGCCGCCGGTTTTAATGGACAACTTGTCATTATTGGGAAGATTCTGCGCGGTTGTTATCCCGCCGCGGCATTGTGCATAATCTCCGGTTAAAGCGGCCAAGTCTGCATCAACCATTGTCTGCTTAACTTCGTTGCTTTTGTTGATATTTTGCTCATAACGGTCGGCAAAAGGCATCTTTGCAGCCAGCTCTTTCATCAAATCCTTAAACTTGAGCAGCAGTTCCGTTCCCTGCTTATTGACGATTCCGACACGAATTCCAAGCATATCTTTAGAATTAACTTCAATATTGTAACGGTTAAGAAGTGCCATCAAAGCACTGTTCTCAAACACACTCGGCGTAATCGTATCATCATAACATTCCCTGCTCAGCGTAAACTCAAGTTCACTGTCCTGCAACACTGCCCAATGCTTGTCCGCCAGCATATCCATATCCTCATTATTCTGAATCAACGCCTGAGCCTGCCAGCCGAGATAATCTTTAAACTTCTCATCGGTGGTATAATGTGCGGCCACTTCAAGTTCATTGGCAATCGCCGAAAACTCTTCGGCAAAATATTCAGTATAATCGATGGCTTTTAACACACCGCCGTCACGCCGTACCATTGTCCGCGCGCTCAAAATTCTTCTGACTTCATCAACTTTACCGTTTTCCAGCATTTTTTTAATAATCTTATGAAATTCTTCAACACTGAGGTCCTCCGGATAAAAATTCCGCCCCGGTCGGCCGGAAATTCCCTTAAAAATTTCCACAGGTTCGGCATCAAGGCCGTTCAGCCCCTCCACGCCGTTCAAAGACTGAAAAAGTTTAAGCGCCTTGGCCGCATGAGAACTGCTTTTTGCAGCCTTTTCCAAAGCTTTTCGCTGGACAATATTCATATGATGATCCTGCTCCTGCGAAACCTCATTCATGATTTTTGCCGCCGCGACCAAATGCTTCAAAGCCTTCTTATCCCCTTCCTGCAGCTTCAGATACCCTTCAAATTGCTCATCAATCAAAACCACCGGCAGCATTTGTTCATTCAGCATCTTATCCAATTCTGCTTCGCTGTAGGCAATTTCATATCCGTTAATTTCCATTTTTCTTAATCTCCACAGTTCTAAAACGATAAGCTTTTAATTTGTCAGACCAATAAGTCGGACTCATACCTGCTTTTAACTTAAGCTGGGTCAAAAATTCTTTTTTGTCGGGAAACTCTTGCCACATGGCCGGCAAAAAAAGCCCCTGACGATTGCCGTCGCGCAGAACGATGCCGTCCGTTTCCGGCTGCAACTGGGCAAGCAACCCTTCCTCGCCGTCAAAATTTAACCGCTCATAATCCGTCAGAAAAGTAATTCTGATTTCCAAATCTGCAAGTTCTTCCGGCTTAACGCTGTCAAAACGCACATCGTCCGACGCCGCGGCTCTGGCATTTTCCGCCACATCAAGCACCACGGCCTGCTTAGCCCGCAGACTTCCGGCGTCTCCCCGCATTGTGCCCTTGTTAAACAAGGTCACGAATACGGCGCCTTTGTCAAACAGGTTTCCTTCATATTTTTTGCGGGAAGGCTTGTACTTTTTACCGTTCTGCAACCACTCTTCCAAACTTTCTTCCGCCACTTTTAACAAATCAGAACCATATTTCTCGGCAAAAAGCCTGATACTTTCCGCCTCCAGCTCGATCAGCGTCGGAAACACGTCCTTTTCTTTTTCCGGCGTTACGTTCAACCAGCTTTCATATTTCCAGTTAGCCCTGATTTCTTCTTCCAGCCCGTCACTGCTGTATCCGTCAATCAACAAAGACGACATCCGCAGCTCCTTGGCAAAATGCAACGCCGTCTGAATTCCGACATCTCCGCACGGATGCTTCTTAACCTTGCCCAAATCCGGCAACTTCTTTTTTTCATCATTCTTCTGAACCTGCTTCTGCTGTTCATAATAAGCAGACAAATCAGCAAAGAAGACAAAAAGTGTTTCATCATCATACAAATACGGTCTCAGCCCCTGCTCCAGTTTTTCTGCCGTCGTATTTCCGTAAATAACCGGTAACACTGAAAAGTTCTGATTAATTTTTTTCAAAAAAAACAGATGTTTTTTCCAATAATCCTGATTTTTCCAATCACCCCCGCCTTTTTTCCAGCCATAAGCCAGTACCGTCCGTACCATATCTTCATTCACCGGCACATCTCCGTCCGGCATCGCCAATGCCTGAAAAGCCGGCAGATGAATGCCGAAAAATTTTTCTCCGCATTCCGGAATTAACATAATAACATTCTTAAACTTTCTGCCGGTCTGAGCCAGTCTCCAATAAGCCTTAGCCGTAACCGCAGCATAATATTTATAACCGTTTTGCGGCACAATCAAAATCTTCGGCAGTACGTTCTGACGCTTATAACCGGAGCCGAAATAATAACCGGTATCCTGATTGCCGTCCGGAACCTTTTTCAGATAAAACCAGCTGGCAACTGCCGGCAGCTCATATTTTTCCAGTTCATCATACTGCGGCACATAATTATTGATTTTTTCAGCATTGGACGACAAATGCGCATATAAATAATCATAATTCAGCCAAAGCAGCATTGCAGCTGCAAAGCTCCAAAAAACATAATAAAAAACCCCGTGTTTTTTTACATTTTCATCACTGTCAATATTCATCTGCCGGACTTTCTCGATCTGTTTTATTTCTGCTGGATATTAGAACATGACGACCTTAAAATTTTGCTAATTTTCATCATTCAAAGCAGCATAAAAGTGTACAAAATCATCAAAATACCGGATTTTTTCCGGCTGTTCCGTTTCCGTATGCCAAATATCTTCGCCAATCCGAATCGGCAGGGCATGCGCAGCCTTTGCGCAATCGCTGTCCGCAGGGCTGTCTCCGACCATCCAAACTTCCTCGGGAGAAATTTCGTCCGGCAGCAAATACCCGGTCAAAGCATAAAAAATATGTTCGGGATACGGCTTGTCATGTTCGGCTTCATGCCCGCATACAATTTTTTCAAACATATCGGGATCAAAAAGCAAGGGCAGTTCATAATCCAAAAGCCGGCGGTCTTTATTGCTCATAATCATCATCTTAATCCGGCGCGATGCTAAAAAGTCCAACACCTGTCTCACCCCATCAAAAGTTGAAATCAGATCTTTTACATGCCGCAAATAAATCTCGACATAACGGGCATAGATTTCCTCAGCCCTCTCGCCAAAAAAAATCGGAAAATTATCTTTAAAAGACAAATCGTGATTCCTGTTTTTGCACACATCTTCCCACTTTGGAAGTCCCTTTTCGGCAAGCACCTGCCGAATGGCAAACAGCAAAGCCGGACGACTATTGGCCAAAGTATTGTCCCAGTCAAAAATCACAAAACGGACTTTTCCGAGCGGCAAATGTTTGTTTCTCATCTCAAAATGTTCCATCTGTTAATTTCCGTTCAAAAGTAATTAAATTTTACCAGTTTTCAAGATAGCAATAATGCCCGTTCCCGGGCATTATAATACATAAAGGGCAATGTCGGCGGAGCTACGCGACTTTTCCTTTTCCGATAACAGCCTTGCCGCCCATATAAGGCTGCAGTTTGGCCGGAATATTCACCGTTCCGTCTGCATTCTGATGATTTTCCAGCAGCGGAACCAGAACACGCGGCGTTGCCACGCCGGTATTATTCAACGTATGAACAAACTTGACCTTGCCGTCGGCATTGTCACGATAACGCAGATTTGTGCGTCGAGCCTGCCATTCCGTAATATTGGAACAACTGTGCGTCTCACGATAACAATTCTGCGTCGGCACCCAGGCTTCCAAATCATATTGGCGATATTTCGGTGCGCCCATATCTCCGGTACAAACCTCCAAAACCTGATACGGAAGTTCCAAATCCCGCAAGACTTCTTCCGAAATCGCCAACAGTTTCTGATGCCATTTTTCACTTTCGTTAATGTCATTTTTGCAAATAACGAATTGCTCCGTCTTCATAAACTGGTGAACACGGGTCAGGCCGCGGGTGTCTTTCCCCGCAGCGCCTGCCTCACGACGGAAACAGGGAGAAAATCCGGCATACAAAATCGGTAGTTCGCTTTCATTTAAAATCTCGTCGGCCCGCAGCGAGTTCAAAATCAGCTCGGCCGTACCGGACAGATAAATGTCATCGGCCGGCATATAATAAATTTCATCGCGCGAGAACGGCAGATATCCCTGACCGTACAATGGCCTTTCTTTAGAAATTGACGGTACGGTAATAATCGTAAAGCCATGAGCGGCCAGCTTGTCCAAAACCATCATATGAATAGCCAGCTCCAACTTTGCCAGCTCGTTTTTAATGGCATAGGTACGCGCGCCCGAAACCTTGGCGATTCGTTCCATTTCGCTCCAATCGTTAAGTTCCATCAATTCAACATGGTCACGCGGCTTAAAGTCAAACTTGCGCGGCTCACCGACCTTGCGCCTGACCACATTGGCGGAATCATCGGGACCGACTGGACTTTGCGGGCTGGGCATATTCGGCATTCTGAGCATAATCTCGTCAAACTTAGCCTTAACGGCATCAAGCTCTTCCAGCTCTTTTTTCAGCTCTTCGCCAATTTCCTTACTCCTGGCAATAATTGCCGGACGCTCTTCGGCAGAGGCGGATTTAATAGCATTACTGAGCTTGTTTTTCTCTTCCGATTTTGCCTGTGATGAGGTCTTAAGCTTATTCATCTCAAAGTACAGACTTTCCAATTCATCCAGACTGATAACCTTGCCATAACCTTTTTTATCCAGACCTTCCTGAATAAGTGGCTTATTCTCAATAATGTATTTTATATCCAACATCTTACAACTGTCCTAAAATTTTAATTAATTCTATTGGATTGTTAGAGTAGCAACTTTACAAATAAATACAACACAAAAATGCAGTCTGTATACGAAAATATGCAAGAAGAAAACGTTCCGCATTTCACGCCGCATTGCAATCCCGTCCTTACACAGGCCTTTTATCTTTCTGTTTTTCCTGAACCCCGTCAATCATAGAAAAAGGAAGAAAATACATTTCCTCCCTTTTCCTTCTAATTTCCGATATTAAGATTAACTTTGTTCCAACCTTCGGTTTTCTTTTCTTCCTGCGGCTTTCCGTCCTCCCAGCCGCGAACAGGCTGTTTTCGTTTGTTAATCAGCGCTTTCTGTTCTTCCGTCTGTACCACGCCTACCGGCAACAGCTGGTTCAGCAAAGCCGGCGACACGAAATCCTGCCGTTTTTTCAGCATCGGATCAACAATACTGTCAACCTTGTCGGCAGACGGCTTCAAGTTAAACGTTTTTACGGAGCCGCCGTAAAAAACCGAAAGAGAATGACAAGGCGAAGACAATAAAATGTCAGTATTATCCACTCCGCGCACAAATCGCAGCATGATTCGAGGATTAATAATGCAATTTTCTGTTTTTTCAAAATCCACATTCTCCGGTGTCTTCAAAAAGCTGGTAACCACGTCGTCCCGCTTCTCTTTGCTCAAAACGCCGCAAAAACTCTTTAAGGCCATGCCGTCCATGTTATATCCGGAATAGGTATTGCTGCGGCTGGCCACCTCATAACAAAAAACCTGTTCGGCGTCTGTAATGTTTTCCAGCGCCGGACGGCCGATACTGTCAATAATCGGCTGCAACACTTCGTCTTTGGCTGTTTTCTGTACACGAGGTTCGGCAGTTTGCGCCTCTTTATCACCGTCCCTGCGCCAGCCGTCCTTATTTCCCTGAAAAGACCGTACGCCCTCGGCTTCTATTCCCAGCCCCGACAGTTCATCAGCCACGCCGCCGGAAAAATCATCAGCAGCCTGAGCTTCTGAAAGCACACAAAATATTCCGACAACTATCAGCACAAACAATCTGCTCATCTTTTCTCCCTCTCGTTGTCTTTTTTCTGATATAGCATAATCATTATAAAACAAAATTCCATCAAAAATCTTAACATACCAAAAAATCCCCAAGAAAAAAACCTCCGCATGACTGCGAAGGCTTTTCTCTGATGATTAGAACGGATCATTATATTTAAGCGTCGGATCATTCAGACGCTCAACATACCCGCTGTCCTTGCTGGTATAACCAACTCTTACTTTCGTTAACTGGTCATAGCGGTCAACCAATGTATCATTCTGAAAATCATTTTTTTCTTTACGACGGTTAAAGTAGCAATAAACATTGGAAATACCGACAATCTGCCTGTTCCAAACCTCAAACAGGTTCCAGATAACGTCATCGTCAGCCCAGTTTGATCCCAGACCAATCTGGTTGGCATAAGTCTGATAGTCCTTTGCCGGATACAGGAAACCGATCGCTGCATTCCAGCCGTAGCTGGTACCGCCGCTGTCTTTGACCGACACAAAAGACGTATTCAGCCAGGTGCTTTTCTGGAAAGTCAAGGCTTTTTTATAGCCCTCATAAGTATCCCACTTGCCAGATTCCGGCCACATTATCGTTCTCGGATCTCGGTTGGTATGCAACTCGATTTCATTGTTAGCCCCGCTGCTTTTTTCAACTGGGTGACCGGCTTGAGCCATGGCCCAGCTGATTGGGCTCAGAGTCGCCACTTTCAAATACCCCGGAGGACAAGTCGGCGCCGGCACAAAACCGAGCCACGGACTGGTCTCGCATTTAAAGACCGAAGAAGCACAGCTTCTTACATAACTTTTGGTCGAAATCGTTCCGGAACCGAACAGCGCCGACGTATCCAACGGGAACGAATTACCGTCAGTAGGTGTCCCGTTTCCAGACATCAACCAGTTCAAAGAACCGCCGTTGGCAGCACAGTTTTTGTTCGCACAGTATGTGCCGTCCAAAACATAAATACCCTTATTGATAAAGTCCGGCAGAATATCGCTCAGTCGAGCGCCGCCGCGCGTTATCAGCTTAATGTCGTGCATAACCGAAGTATATGCCGGATTAACCTGATATTCGTCATAAAGTGTCTTACCGGAACTGGAAGTATACCCCGATTGGTACGCATTATCCGGCACCTTAACATGGCTCACCAAACGATCCGCCAGAATATAGCCGTTCGGGTCACTCTTATCCGTAGTTGCATCATTGTTACGCGCAATTTCAACCACGCCTTTGCGCACATAAACGCTGGCATCCGGCTTGGTACCATCGGTATAATTTGTATCGATGGCAAAAATCTTGTCGCCGGTCGAAGAAGAGGCAATAAAGTTGGCATCATTCATAACCTTAACTTCCTTGTCTGCCGGATTCACTTCAAAAATCGTCGTATCCAAATCATTCTGAACCGTCAGCTTGGCATTGTTAATCTCAACATTCGGTGTTGTTCCCGTACTATCAACAACCAGAGTGCCGGTTCCGTCACCGACCGCAAAATGCGGCGTATCGGCAAAAACTTCATCCGCCTTCATTTTAATCAGGTCGTCCGCAACCGAAAATCCGCCCTGACCATCAGGATCACCGACCATAAAATTATTAACCAGAATATTCACGCTGTCCGGATCAGCCACAAGGTTAAAAGCTCCAACGCAGTTTCCCTGAGCATCACGCTGTTGGCAGCCTACCCGCAATTGGTTCTTAATATCAAGATCTTCCATATTAACCGGTTTATCAAAACGAACTTCATCACGAAAACGTGCCGGCCCGTTCACATCCAGAATATAACGAGGATCATAATCATCAGGCATATCGCCGACAACCAGATGTTTTAAGTTAGACGTTCCGTCAACAGTCAAATTTGCATTGATTGTCGTATTACCGGCATCATCAACCCTGAAGTTTCCGCCGCCTGCGGTCAGGCTTCCGACAATTTCGGCGCTGCCGGCTTTCAGCAGTTCTTTAATTGTTGCGGTCAAAGCCTCCAAATGACCTCCGATAGTCGCATCGCCGGTCACATCAAGCTTGCCTCCTACGGTAGCATCGCCACCCACGTCAAATTTTCCGTCAACATTACCGTCTCCGCCCACGTCAATATTTCCGCCGATATTAGCATTACCGCCTGTTCCGTCTGCACCTTTCTCAATAGTCAGACCGCTGCCGTCTTTCAGCAAAATAGCCTGATCTTTCTCACCCAAACCATTACCGGTCACAATCATCTGTTTCACGTTTTCAATATTATGATGAGCTTTGTCATCACCCATATAAAGCGTGGTTTCCATTGTATTCAGCCATGGTTCTTCTTCCATTCTCACTCGGTGCAAAACGTTCTCGCCGCTGTTGTTACCCTTGGAAATTGCCCGAAGAGACGTCGCCATAATGGTATTTTCTTTCAGATTCGCTGTATTCACCCCGAAATCGGCCGGATCAATCGTCCAAACGCCTTGCACACCCTGAATAACCTTCTTGTTATTAATGGTTCGGCAAATACCGGCATTTGTACCAATCATTGAAGCAATGCGCGAGGCTCTGAGAATAGGCATTTCCTGTGTTTCCGCCGGCGTAGTTACCAGCAGAGCCGTCAAATCATGGCGCTCGTTATTGTCAAAATCGCGTTTTTTAACAATAACTTCCATGTTTTTAAAAGTTTTTGAACTGGCGTTAAAACCATAAGGCAGATATTCGCAAAAATGCTCAAGCGGCACGGTTTCAATCCCGCCGGAAAAATCATACTTTTTGCTTGTGGCACCGGCACAGTTTGAGGTCACGGTCTTGGAACCGTCTCCTAATCCGATAATCATGTTATAGTTGTCAGACAAATAAGTATCAATCCCATCCATCACTATACGGACTTGTCCGGCAGCGTTAATATCCTGCAGTTCGGTTGTTCTTTCCGCCGCTTTTTTATAAAGCATCGGAGTAACCATGGCAATCAGGCCCAACATGGCCATTGCCTCAATCAACAGACTTCCTGCCTGCGATTTCTTTTCATCAAAAACCCGAACCATTGTTTTTCTCCTCATCCTTACTCAAACGGCGTTACATAAACCAGACAGCGGTTACAGTTTGCACAGGCGCAGGCTGTGCTGAAATTTCCGTTGTCAACCACATAATTGGGAATATATACCATCGTATCCTCGCGTCCCTTAACCGCCATTTTATAATTTTTATCGCCGCTGTGTCCGCCTGAAGCCTTGTCAGACGGATCCAAATGAACGGCATAGCCGAAACTGGTATCCACTCCCAAAATATTTTGCGTGGCTTTCAGCAAATCGTTCGTCGGCGTATTCGAACTCAGGTTAAGCCACTTTGGCGGAATATACCCGTAAGTTATCAAATACTTCATGGCATCGGGAGACGTACAGTCGGCAATCCCCTGATCCCAGTCGTCTTTTCTCAGGCAATAGAGCTCTGTGGTAAAACTTCCGTTACAATTATACCCGTAGGGCAGAAAATTTTTCAGGGTCGTATCGCAAGCCAGCTCTTCTTCCAGATAAGACATGCCGGTTTTGTTCAACGGCGATGCCAGCCACCGGATATATTCCTGCCCTGCGCGCTGTTGGATAACCAGTTGCGAAACCACAACCTCGGCCTGCGGCTCAATCTTAACTTCCCGCATATCGCCGCGGACAGAAAGATTATATGAATACAACAGCACCATAAAGGTTGCCAAAATCATCCAGATATACATTGCCTAAAGTTCCTAAAAAAAACCGTTTTTTATTACTATAATAGCATCAAATGCCCAAAATTCATAATAAAAAACAACCGGCTTGCTCAGAATTCACAAAACTGTAACAACAAATTATCACCAACTTTATCAGAAAAAACATAATTAAAGGTTAAAATCGCTGTTTTCCGCCGTTTTTTTTGAAGTTTAATTTGATAAGTGCGTTTTTTGCATTTATTTCTGAAAAAAATGTTCTAAAATAAGTCAAATTGCAAAAAACGACGGAGTATTCTGATGGACGGCTTAAATGATTTTGATGATGACCTTAAAGACAACCCCTATACCCAGAAAGACAACAAAAAAATTCTGTTATTTCTGGTGCCGGCACTGATTGTCATCGGCATAATCGTCGGGCTGTATTTTTTATTTATTCCTAAATCTGACAATGCCGAAAATCTTAGCTACAGCATTGTTGAAAAAGAAGAAAACGACACCAAAACAATTACCGTTTTTTATGACTTGCCGGAAATTTCCGTTCAGCTCCAAAGTGCAGATTCGCAAAACGCCGTGGTTAAAATCAAAATTAATATTGAACTTTCCAAAATGGAGGATATAAAAACAATAGAAAGCCTTATGCCGCAAATCACCGATGCCGCCGTCACTCATATCTCAGAACTCTCCCAAAATGAGATCAGCGGCGCCGAAGGTCTGTACTGGCTTAAAGAAGAGCTTCTGTACCGACTGTCGCTGATTGCCGCACCGGTAAAAATTTCAAACTTGAACTTCAAACGGTTTGAAATCCAGAAAACTAACTAAAAGCTAAGGGGAAAGCTTGTGGCTGAAGAACAGGAAAACAAAAAAGAACAAAAACCCGACAACAAAAACTGGGCAGATATGATCGAGATCAACGAAAACATCTCGGCAAACCCTGATGACACGGCAGACAGTACAGATTCCCGCATACTCAATCAGGAAGAAATTGACAGCCTGCTGGGCTATTCTTCTGGCGAAGACGATGGTCGGCGCAATCTTAAAACCGGCGTGCAGGCCATTTTAAATTCGGCAATGGTTTCTTATGAACGCTTACCGATGCTTGAAATCGTTTTTGACCGTCTGATTCGCTTGATGGCAACCTCTTTGAGAAACTTTACGCAGGACAACGTCGAAGTCTCACTTGAAAGCATTGAATCCATGCGTTTCGGAGAATATCTCGATTCGCTCACCATTCCGACATTGCTCGGCGTATTCAAAGCCGAAGAATGGGACAATTATGCGCTGGTTTCGCTTGACAGCGGCATTGTCTACTCAATCGTTGACGTTTTGCTCGGCGGACGTCGCGGCACTGCCGCCATGCGCATTGAAGGCCGCCCGTATACCACCATTGAACTAAATATCGTCAAAAACATGATACAAATCATCTTATCGGATTTGTCCACCGCTTTTGACCCGATAACCTCTGTCAACTTCACCTATGACCGCTTGGAAACCAATCCGCGCTTTGCTACCATCTCGCGCTTGTCCAATGCCGTTATTGTCGCCCGCCTTCGCATTGACATGGAAGACCGCGGCGGCAAAGTCGACCTTATGATTCCCTATGCCACACTTGAACCTGTTCGCGAACTCTTGCTGCAAATGTTCATGGGCGAACGCTTCGGACGCGACGCCATCTGGGAAAACCACCTCACGGAACAGCTTTGGGACACGGAAGTCCAGATTAATGCCGTTTTGAAAGAGTGTATGATAAAGCTCGGAGACATTGCCACTTGGGAAAAAGGCTCTTTTCTGGAACTGGATATGCTGCCGACCGATAACGTGGCGCTGGTTTGCGGTGACGTTCCGCTGTTGACCGGCTCAATGGGTCGCAAAAACGAACACGTCGTCATAAAAGTAAACGGAAAGGCTGAAAAAAATGGATAGTTTTGAAATAATTATCAATGTCGCCATCATCGCCCTGCTGGTACCGACGATTATTTTTGCTTATCGTCTGAACCGTAGCCTGACGGCTCTTAGAGAAAACCAAAACTCCCTGGCAAAGCTGATCGGCGCGCTGAATGACGCAACCAACAAGGCTGAAAACAGTATTCCCAAACTCAAATCCGCCACCGAACATTCGTCCGAAGGCCTGAAAGAAGTCGTCGACAATGCCAAAACCATAAAAGACGATTTATTGTTTATCAACCAACGTGCCGACAGTCTGGCCGACCGTCTGGAACAGGTTATCCATAACAGTCGCGGCAATGTAAAAGACGAGAAAAAAAACAAGACCTCAGCTCAGATACTGAATATTAATAAAACAACAAATACAAATTCTGGGGAGCAGGATGAGCCGGATGATGTTTTTTCCGTTGAAGATTCCCGTTCCGAGGCCGAGTTAGAACTGCTAAAAGCCCTGAGATCAATAAAATAAGGTCAGACAATGATAAACAAAATAGCCAGCCGTATCCGCATTTTACCGATTTTTATATTCTTCGCCGTCTTAACGCTTTCCGTTCGCGTCAATACGGTTTTTGATCTTTTAAAACAAAAAGAAACCAAAACTATCAGTATTTCCCAGCAAGCAGCACAGGCTCAAGAAGAAATGAAAAAAGAAAACAGCGACCTGAACAAAGCCCTGAGCAACAATACGTCGGCCACCGGTTCGACAGCCACCCCCAATAACAGCTTTTCGCAATCAGAAATTCTGATTCTGCAAGAACTTGCCGAACGGCGCGAAGCCTTGGACCTGCGCAGCAAAGAAATTGATAAAAAAGCCATCCAGCTCAAAGTTGCAGAAGAAGAAATTGATAAAAAACTTGCGCAATTGAAAGAATATGAAGCCAAGCTGCAAAAACTTGTCCGCGAATATAATGACAAGGAAAAAGAAAAAATATCATCATTGACCCGTTTATATTCGACCATGAAACCCAAAGATGCCGCCCGTATTTTCAATACGTTGGAACTGCATATTCTGATTCCGTTGTTAAAAGAAATGAAACCTTCAGTTTCTTCCGCCATCATCTCACAAATGGACGCAGCCAAAGCCAAGGCCGTTACAACCGAACTGATAGGCAATAATTTCTAACCAAAGGCAAAAGCAATGAACGCAGCAAAGCGCAGTACTCCAAGCTTAAAGCAATATATCAGAACAATATTGCTTTTTGCGCTTCTGACTTTTTTTGCCCAAACTGCCTTTGCCCAAAATACACAAGAAGAAAAACTGATAAGCCTGCCGATTGGTGTAAATAATGACTACAAACTTGAAAATATGCCGCGCTCAATCAGCCTGACCTTTAATCTCCCTCTGCTTGAAACGCCGGAAGACTTTAGCAAAATATTGCCGGATTTCATTGAAAAACAAGAATTATCCGCAGATAAAACCCGCATGTTTCTGACTTTGCGACACCCTCTTATCACCCTGACATCATTAAAAGACGGCATTTTGAGAATCAGTCTCAAACAGCAGCAAAGCCCAACCAATTCGGAAAAATCAAATAACATTGCCATAAGCTATGGCGAACACCGGAATTACTACCGCTTTGTCTTTAAATATGATCAGCCGCCGCTTTATTCCGTCAAATCTCAGGACATGCAAACCTCGGTTTATTTCCTGAACAATGTCAGTCTGCAGACCGAAAACCTTAAATCTTATCCTTTTTATCCGGCTGTCACGATATCGCCCAATAGTATGGGCGGACAAACGCTGACAATTCCGGCGGCCATGGTAAAATCAGCAGAATACGACAACAAAATCGTTATTGACGTGTCAAAAGTTTCTGAAGGAAAGGTTTTTGATGACAGCACAGCCGAAATCAAAATCTCCGGCATAAACTTGCCTGAAACATCTCCTTCCGCTTTGGAAAACCTGACATCGGAACAGCCTTATACCGATAAAAGAATTATCAGTCTGGGCTTTTCGTGGAACTCTCCGACCAATATTGCCGTTTTCCGTCGGGAAAACTATTTGTGGATTATCTTTGACCAAAGAAAAAAAATAGATAAGGAACAACTGCTTACCGATGCAGCGCCGCTAGCTGAAGAGATTGTTCTTATTCCGCATACCAAAGCCACGGTCATCCGCCTCAAAACCAAACCAAATGTCAAAGCCAATCTCCGTAAAGAAGGCTTGCTCTGGATTATTGACCTTTCCGTTACCGGATTTGAGGAAAAAATAAAAGATATGAACATTTTTACGCGCTATGACAGCCTGAATCACCCTTACTTTTTTATTGCGACAACAATGGCCGGTAACATTATCTCCGTCGTAGACCCCGAAATCGGCGATAATTTGATTGCAGCAACCGTTTCTGATGTTGAAAGCGGTATCAGCGCCCCTTATTCTTATCCGGATTTTGACTTTTTACGCTCACTTACCGGTGTGGCGGTCGTCCCCAAAAATACGGACTTAAATATTGAACGCGGCAATACCGGCGTAATAATCAAAGCCATTCGCGGCCTGAATATCTCTGCCGATTTGGACTACAAAAAACGCCAGCAAAACTTATTAAACGCTAAAGAAGACGAGCTTGGCTTTGATTTAAGTCTCAGCGCAGGCCTTACCGGCATGAACTATGCCGAGGGCGTGTCCCAGCTACAAAAAGATATAGAACGCGCGCCCCAAAACAAAAAAAATGCCGCCCGCCTGATGTTGGTTCGTTACTACATTTCTTATGGTCTGGGTGCCGAAGCTTTGCAAGAACTCCGACGGCTGACACAAATGCCGGAGTATCATCAAACAGAAGAAACAGAAGCGTTGCTCGGAGTCGCAAACTTTTTGCTGCGCCGTTATGATGCCGCCATGGAGCACCTGTCTTTCGGCGCACTGCCGTCCGACAATCAGGCGGTTTTCTGGCGTACATTATCTTCCACGGCACAAGAATACAAAAAAGAAAATAATATCATTCTGACATCTTACATTTCTTTGATTAAAGACTATCCGATAGCGCTGAAAGCACGGATAGCCCTTGTCGCGGCAGACAATGCCCTAAATGCCAGCGATGATTTGGCTGCACAAAATTTTATAGATGTCCTGAACAACATTGACAGTAAAAACCTCTATTATCAGGCGCGCATTGGCTATTTAACGGCCAAACGCCGCGTTTTGCAGGGATACCCGCGTAATGGCATAAAATTATATAACAACATAGCCGCTTCCTTGTCGCAAAAATATTCCGCTCTGGCCAGATACGAAGCCGCCGTCTTGGAACAGAAGCTAGGCATGCAGCCTCTGGCAAAAATAATCCGCAAACTGGAACAATTACACTATGCCTGGCCGGACAAAAAATTCCGTTTACAAGTACTGCGGACTTTGGCGGATTATTACATCCGTAGCTCGGACTACCTC
This sequence comes from uncultured Alphaproteobacteria bacterium, assembly GCA_934271195.1. Taxonomy (GTDB): domain Bacteria; phylum Pseudomonadota; class Alphaproteobacteria; order RF32; family CAG-239; genus MGBC133411. The sequence goes on from CAKQRB010000036.1 coordinate 26,002, forward strand.
AATGCCTTAAGAAAACTAAATTTGAGCATGAGTCTGGAAACGGAAGATGAAAAACCGCGAACCCTGAAAAGAATGGTAAACATTTTAGAAGACATATACATCAACAACCGCGCGGATAATCTGCCGCCGCTGAAATCTCTGGCAATATATAAAGAATTTGAATGGCTGGCGCCCCAAAGCCGGAATTACAATGAAATCATCAGGCGGCTGGCTGACCGTCTGGTCGCGGTTGATTTGTTGCCCCGCGCCTATTCCCTTTTGCAAAACCAGCTTCGTTTCAGCCGTCTGAATGACAAAGAACGCGCTGCAGTCGGAACCAGGCTAGCCTTAATCAGCTTGTTTGAAGACAAAAATATTGATGCTCTCAATTTTCTGGATCAGACCCAAAGCACCGATATTAACGCCACGCTGAAGGCTCAGCGCAAAATCATCCGTGCCAAAACGCTTTCCAACCTTGATCGGAACGAAGAAGCAATAGACCTGCTGAAAGATGACTACAGCAAAAACGCCCTGTTACTGAAAAGCGAGATTTATTGGAACGCCGGAATGTGGAACGAGGCCTCGGACAGCATCAGATATCTGGTAGAAGCCCCGCAGACTGGAAAACCATTGAGTCAGGAACAAATCGGCTATATTCTGGATTGGGCGACCACACTGCAAAAAGCAGGCAAGACAACAGTTTTAGTCAGACTGCGCAACAAGTTTTTGCCTTATTTTGAAAATACCAAATACTATAGCCCATTTAGCATATTAACCGGCAATCTGGAAAATGATAAAATCGACCTGAAAGCCATCAGTCAAACAATCAATGACGTTCAGGCATTCAGTAATTTTACCAAATTGTATAACGATTCGCTCAAAAACGACCATTTAGACACCCAAAATAAATGAAGCAGAACAAATTTAAAATTTCCAGTCCGTTTGAACCTTCCGGCGACCAGCCGCAGGCCATTGCCGAACTTTGTCAGGGGCTGAAAAACGGCTTGAGTGATCAAGTGCTGCTCGGCGTAACCGGCAGCGGTAAAACTTTTACCATGGCCAAAATCATTGAACAGTCCCAACGTCCGGCCCTGATAATGGCACCCAATAAAATTCTGGCTGCCCAGCTCTATACGGAAATGAAAGAATTTTTTCCGAACAACCACATTGAATACTTCGTATCCTATTACGATTATTACCAGCCGGAAGCTTATGTCCCCAAAACAGATACCTATATAGAAAAAGATTCTGCCATTAACGAACAGATTGACCGTATGCGAAACTCGGCAACCCGCAGCCTGCTGGAAAGCAACGACGTCATCATCATCGCCTCTGTTTCCTGCATATACGGCTTGGGGGATGTTGAATCTTATGCTGCCATGACCCTGCCGTTGCATATCGGACAGGAAATCGCCCCCAAAGAAATATTCAAGCGCCTGTCAGAGCTGCAATACGAACGTAACCAGATGAGCTTTGTCCGCAGTACTTTCCGCGTACAGGGAGATATTATTGATATTTTTCCATCCCATTATGAAGATAAAGCCTGGCGCATTTCCCTGTTTGGCGACGAGATTGAAAGCATCAGCGAATTCGATTCGCTGACCGGCAAAAAAAATGCCGATCTGGAAGAAATCACCATTTATCCGGCCAATCACTACGTTACGCCGCGGCCGGCCATTTCCAAGGCAATTATAGGCATAAAGCAGGAACTCGCCGAAAGGACGGAAGAATTCAAAAAAGAAAACAAACTGCTGGAAGCGCAACGTCTGGAACAAAGAACCCGCTTTGACTTGGAAATGCTGGAAACCACCGGCCATTGCAAAGGAATAGAGAACTACTCGCGCTACCTGACCGGACGTCCGGCCGGCGCTCCGCCGCCGACATTGTTTGAATATCTGCGCAAAGATACCATTATTTTTATTGACGAGAGCCACATTTCTCTGCCGCAAATCGGCGGCATGTACCGCGGTGACCGCAACCGCAAAGCCACTTTGTCAGATTACGGTTTTCGCTTGCCGTCATGCGTTGATAACCGGCCTCTGACTTTTGATGAATGGAATACCATGCGCGGCCAGACAATCTATGTATCCGCCACACCGGGGGATTGGGAACTGGAACAAAGCGGCGGCACGTTTACTGAACAAATCATCCGCCCGACCGGTCTGACAGATCCTGTTTGCATTGTCAAACCTGTTGAAAATCAGATTGACGACTTAATGGAAGAATGCCGTAAAGTCATTGCCAAAAAAGAACGTGTTTTGGTAACGACACTAACAAAAAAAATGGCGGAAGACCTGACAGAATACCTCAATGAAAACGGCATTAAAGTCCGTTATATGCACTCGGACATCGATACGCTTGAACGCATTGACATTATTCGCGATCTCCGCCTCGGCGTCTTTGACGTGCTGGTCGGCATCAACCTGCTGAGAGAAGGTCTGGATATTCCCGAATGCTCAATGGTTGCCATTCTGGATGCTGACAAAGAAGGCTTCCTGCGTTCCACCCGCTCGCTTATCCAGACCATCGGACGGGCAGCCCGCAATGCTGACAGCCGCGTCATTCTTTATGCTGACAAAATGACCAACTCCATTCAGCAGGCCCTGGAAGAAACCAACCGCCGGCGCGAAAAGCAGCGCCAATACAACATCGCCCATGGCATTGTTCCTCAGACCATCAATAAAGCCATTTCCGGCGCCCTGCAAACCGCGAGTCGGGATTATCTTGATGAGAAAACCGCCGTATCAGTCGTATCTTCCGACGACTTGAAAAACTTTGACAAACGGATAAAAGAATATACCAAGAAAATGAAAGATGCCGCTGCCAACCTTGAATTTGAAGAAGCCGTAAAATATCGTGACAAAATTCGCGAATTGGAACAGCAATATCTAAAAAACTGATTTTTTCAAACAAAAAAAAGAGATTCAAATTGAACCTCTTTTCTTTTATTCGCCAAACCGAGTTATTTGTTCTTCATGGCATCAATTCTTCTTTGAATTTCGCCTTCATCAAGCGTTTGCAAAATCTGACCATCCAAAATCATGGTCGGAACACCGCGAATTTCAATAGAATTAGCCAAATCGGCAGTATCCTGAATGGTTTTATTAACTTTGTCCGAATTCATGTCTACTTTCATTTTGGCAACATCAATGCCGACAGCAGCCGCGAGCTCGTCAATTTTAGCTTCGCTCAATGCGCCGTCATTTTCCATCATGGCAGACCAAAGTTCCTGATATTTACCCTGTTCTTTGGCAGCCAAAGCGGCTTTGGCAGCATAATCAGATACCGGCCCGAGGAAGGTCAGTTCTCTCAATACCAGACGAACATCGTTGTTTTTGGCAACAATATTCTTCAAAGCCGGATATAATCTGTGGCAGTAGCCGCAGGAGAAATCAAAGAACTCTACCAGAGTAACAGATCCGTTCGGATTACCGACAACAGCAGCACCTTCATACTCTGTAATTTCTTTAATATTCTGCTTAATCTTTATGGCAGCGGCTTTTTGTCTTTCTTCTTCCTGCTTAACCTGATAAGCCTGCATTGCATTGAACACAATCTCCGGATTGTCGTTCAAAACAGTCTTGATTGCCTCAACATCCATAGAGACAACCGGAGCAGTCGAAGCCGCGGGAGCAGATGTCTCTGCAACAGGAGCGGCTTTGTTGCATTTGGTCATGCACATTACTGCACAGGCAACCGAAATAATCAAAGCCAGCAGAGAAACGTAAATTGCATTAATTTTGTTCATCTTACAAATCCTTAAGTTTATTAAATACAAATATAATTTAGCTAATCTATAATATATTTACAACAGGCATAATAATTCATAATTGTTAATATTCTCCAAATATCTAAATCTTTTTTTCATATTTAGGCAATATACTGAAACAAACTAAAAAAGGGGATAATATGTTTCACATCAAAGTATCAATGTTTTCGCAAACGCGCAGTCTGGAAAGCAAGATTGACCAGTTTCATGATAAATTACTTGAAGTTTCTATGAACTTCAAAAAAGCCGTCCGCACATTTCTGAGCGAACGCCGCAGCGATGATTACCGCAAAATCAGCAAACAAATAAAAAATACCGAACACGAAGCCGACCATCTGCGTCGGGAGATTGAAGCCGCATTATACAGCCAGAACCTGATTCCAGATCTGCGGGCCGACGTCTTGCACTTGGTAGAAAATATTGACAAAGTCATTAACAAATTTGATGAGGTCACGCACAATTTTTATATTGAACGTCCTGAAATCCCCGAAAAATTTCATGCCCCGCTTCTGGCTCTCTGTGACTTGAGTTCCGACTGCGCCGAAAATCTGGCCATTGCCAGTCGGGCATTTTTTCGGGATTTAAGCTCCGTCAGGGACTATTCGCAAAAAGTCTACCTGATTGAAAATGAATCCGACACCAGTTCGGCCCACTTGCGCAGTGCCGTTTTTGATACCGACTTGCCGCTGGCCAATAAACTGCAGCTCAATCTGCTGATTCGCGAAGTTGCGGATATTGCCGACATTGCCGAAGACTGCGTCGATGAGTTGCTGATATTTACGATTAAGAGAGATATATAAGACATGGACGGACTGTTTCTTGTATTTTTAAGCAGCGGCCTTTTTCTGGGCTGGTCATTGGGCGCCAATGATGCCGCCAATATTTTCGGCACGGCCGTCGGAACAAAAATGGTCAAATTCCGCACAGCCGCTGTTATTTCTTCAATTTTCATCATCATAGGCGCAGTTTTTGCCGGTTCCGGCGCCAGCCGCACCTTAAACGAACTGGGCGAGATAAATACGCTGGCCGGTGCTTTTATGGTTGCCTTATCAGCAGCCGTCAGTGTCTATTCCATGGTCAAAAGCGGCATTCCTGTTTCCACCTCTCAGGCCATTGTCGGCGCTATCGTAGGCTGGAACTTTTATGCCGGAAAATCTACGGATTACGGAATACTGTCACAAATCGTCAGCACTTGGATTATCTGCCCCGTCTTGTCCGGAATCATCGCCATCGGCCTGTATTTCTGCATTCGCCGCCTGATTCGCAAATCGCGGTTGCACCTCTTGCGTCAAGACAGCTATACCCGTATCGGTCTGATTCTGGCCGGCGCATTCGGCGCTTACGCCCTCGGCGCCAACAACATCGCCAACGTTATGGGAGTATTTGTCGATTCCAGCCCGTTAAAACCGATTACTTTCAGTAATGGCTTCACTCTTAATGCCGCTCAGCTTTTGTTTTTAATCGGCGGCATCTCCATCAGTGTCGGCGTAGCCACTTATTCGCATAAAGTCATTAATACAGTCGGTATCAGCCTGATGTCCATGACGCCGATCATCGCTTGGATTGTCGTCATCTCTCAGTCAATTGTCCTGTTTTTGTTTGCCTCCCAAGGGCTGCAAAACTTTTTACAAAGCAATGGCCTACCGTCCTTTCCTCTTGTTCCGGTCTCAAGCTCGCAGGCCGTTATCGGCGCCGTTATCGGCATCGGCATTGCCAAAGGCGGACGGGATGTCCACTGGACGCTGCTCGGACGAATTGCCCTCGGCTGGATAACCACTCCCGTCATCTCCGGCATTTTGTGCTTTATTTCTTTGTTCTTTTTAGAAAACGTCTTCAACCAGATGGTCTATACAAACTAAGCAAGCTTTGCCGCAATCTTAGCGGCAATCTCTTCATACGCCCTGGTATAAGGACTGTCAGGCTCCGCAAAAACAATCGGCGTTCCGTTATCGGCATTTTCCCGAATAGCCAAATGCAACGGAATTTCGCCCAGAAAATCCTCGCCCATGTCTTCGGCTGTTTTCTTAGCGCCGTGATATCCGAAAATATTGGCGCGGTGGCCGCATTTTTCACACAGATAATAGCTCATATTTTCAACAATCCCCAAAATCGGAACATCAACTTTCTTAAACATATTCACCCCTTTAACGGCATCAATCAGGGCAATATCCTGCGGTGTTGAAACAATAACAATACCATCAAGTTTAATCCGCTGCGACAATGTAATTTGAATATCTCCCGTTCCCGGCGGCATATCAATTACCATCACGTCAATCTCTCCCCAGTTTGTCTGGGTCAAAAGCTGTTCAATGGCGCCGCACGCCTTGGCGCCGCGCCAAATAAGCGGCGTATCTCGTCCGACTAACGTGCCGATTGACATTGATTTAATTCCCATAAAATCAAACGGTTCAAAATTTTTACCGTCAATACTATAAGCCGGCTGCCCATCATACCCCAGCATGGTCGGAATGGACGGGCCATAAATATCCGCATCAAACAAAGCCGTCTTCAGACCGCAAACAGACAACGCCAAAGCCAGATTTGTCGCCGTCGTCGACTTTCCCACGCCGCCTTTGCCGGAAGCCACGCCGATAATCTTTTTAACGCCCGGCACAATCCACTTTTCCATTTCCGGCTTGAGAGAAACATTTGCCTTTTCTTTAGTAAAAACAATTGTTGCGCGTTTTATCCCGCCAATCTGCTCAAGTTCAGCTTTCAGCATGGCGCTTTTCTCCGCATCGTCAACATCGCTGGCAATGGTCACTATCACTTTGTCACTCAGAATTTTAATCTGTTCAATCTGCTCTTCCGCAAAATAGTTTCTAATGCTTTGTCTGATTTTTTCTTCCATATTACCCCCTGTTGATATTGTTTGATCGGCAATTGTTTTTAGATGATATTTATATTATATAAGAAGATAATGCAATAAATTAAATTTGGAAATTATAAATTACAGAGTGAGGTATAAATGTCCAAACAGGAAGGTCCCTGGGGCGGAAATACAAACGACAGCCCTTGGGAAAACATAGAAAAATCCCCCCGCAAATCCAAAATCATAGACTTTGAACCCATCAGAAAAAATAACGTTCCGGGCTTCAAAATCAGCTGGCTTATTTTTGCCCTGCTGGCAGTCTGGCTGGCTTCGGGCTTTTACCAGATTCAGCCCAACGAAGAAGGGGTTGTCCTGCGCTTTGGCAAATATGCCGACACTACCGGTTCCGGCTTGCACTACCATCTGCCCTTTCCTATCGAAAAAGTAGAAAAGGTCAACATTACTCAGGAACGTAGTATTACAATCGGCGATTCCGCGGCCTACAATGCCTCCAACATCGCCTCTCTGAGCGGCGCCAGAAACGCAGCCGGAGCGCCGGCCTCCGCCCTGAGTTCTTTTACGGAAAGCCACATGCTGACCGGCGATGAAAATATTGTCGACGTCAACCTCACAATCGTCTGGAAAATCAAAAGCGCCAAAGACTATCTTTTCGGCATGCAAAGCCCTGACCGTACCGTACAGGTAGCAGCCCAGTCCGTATTGCGCGAAATTGTCGGCCAGTCCAATATGCAGGATATTATTACCGGCGACCGCGGAAAAGTTGAAGACGATACCAAAGCCGAGCTGCAAAAAGTTTTGGACGAATTCGGCTCCGGCATAGAAATCGTCCGCGCCAAACTCCAAAAGGCCGACCCGCCCAAACAGGTTGTCGATGCTTTCAACGAAGTCCAGCGCGCCAAGGCCGATATGGAACGCTTCAAAAACGAAGCCGAAGCTTACAGCAATGAGATTCTGCCCACAGCCAAAGGTCAGGCTTCGCAGATTTTACAAAATGCGCAAGCCTATAAGGAATCTGTCGTCAAAAAGGCACAGGGTGAAACTGAACGTTTCAATTCCGTTTATCAAGCCTACCGCCACGGCCGCGACGTAACCATCAAACGCCTGTATCTTGAGGCCATGGAAGATGTTCTCGGCAAATCCAGCAAAATCATTATTGACCCGTCCAAAAACGGCGGCAATGTGTTGCCTTATCTGCCGCTAGACCGCCTGCAGAATAAAAATTAGGAGTTTCCCATGTCAGAAAAAGTAAAATATTATCTGCTCGTCAGTTTGGCCGTTCTGGTTATTATCGGCGCCGCATCTTTTTATGTTGTCCCGCAAACCCGTCAGGCCATTGTTCTTCAATTCGGAGAACCGGTCAGATTAATCAAAGAACCGGGACTGAAAATCAAAATCCCGTTCATTCAAAACGTTGTTTTCTATGACAACCGCCTGCTCGATTTAGATCCGCCGGCGCAGGAAATTGTACTCAATGATAAAAAACGTCTGGACGTTGACAGTTTCACGCGTTTTCGTATTGTTGAACCGCTGAAGTTTTATCAAACGGTTCGAACGGAAGAACAAGCGCGCAGCAAACTGAAAGAAATCGTCAACTCATCCGTTCGTAAAATCCTCGGCCGGACGACCTTAGCGGAACTACTGTCACAACAGCGCACAAAAATCATGGCCGACATCAGCAACGCAGTCAAAACCGATGCCGCTCAGATCGGAGTCAGCGTTGCAGATGTCCGCATTCGCCGTGCCGACTTGCCGATTGAGGTTTTGCAGGCTATTAATACCCGCATGAAGGCCGAACGCGAACGCGATGCTAAAAAGTTCCGCGGCGAAGGCCAGCAACAGGCTCAGCAAATTCGGGCTCAAGCCGAAAAAGAAAGAACCATCATTCTGGCCGAAGCCGATAGAGAAGCCCAGATAACCAGAGGGGAAGGAGACCGTGAAGCCATTGAAATATGGAACAAGGCCGCCGGCGTAGATCCGCAGTTCTACGCATTTTACCGTTCACTGGAAGCATACAAAAAATCTCTCGGACAAGGAGGAACGTCTATGGTATTGTCCCCCAACGCCGAATTTTTTGATTTTTTTGCAAAATCGCTTAATAAATAAGAAAAGGAGTTTGAGATGAAAAAAATATTATCCGGATTATTCGCTTTCTTCTTTGCCTTCGGCAGCCTTTCTTTTGCTGCCGCCCAGTCTGCGGTTCCGACACCATACCCGTCCTTCGCTGACTTGGTTGAAAAACTTTCTCCCTCAGTCGTCAACATCTCAACAACCCAAAAATTGGAAGATTTGGAAGGCGGTGATGTCGTCAACCTAAAAAACCTTCCCGAAAATAAGCAGATTACGCCGCTCGAACAAGAGCACTATGCTATGGGTTCAGGCTTTTTGCTTGATGAAGATGGCTACATCATCACCAACAGTCACGTCATTGACCACGCGGACAAAATCAATGTTATTTTATCGGACAATTCGCAGCATCAGGCCAAAGTCATCGGCACTGACAACAAAACTGATCTTGCCCTGATAAAAATTGATACCGACAAAAAACTCATGCCCGTCACTTTGGGCGATTCGGATAAGATTCGCGTCGGAGATTGGATTCTTGCCATCGGCAATCCGTTCGGGCTGGGCGGCAGTGTAACGGCAGGCATCGTTTCTGCAAAATCCAGAGACATTGAATCCGGTCCCTATGATAACTTTATCCAAACAGACGCATCCATCAATCAGGGCAGCTCCGGCGGGCCGATGTTTAACCTCGACGGCGAAGTTATCGGCATTAATGCCGCAATCTTTTCAACCACCGGCGGCAATATGGGAATCAGCTTTGCCATTCCGGTTAACAATGCCAAATTTGTCATTCGGGAATTAAAAAATTCCGGCAATGTCAGACGGGGCTGGATTGGTGTTCGGGTACAGCCGCAACTGACTGAAGCAAACCCTGTCGGCAATGTGCCGAACGGTATCCTGATTTCTTCCGTATCTGAAGGCTCTCCCGCGGCTAAAGCCGGAATTCTGGCCGGAGATATCATTCTGGCTCTCAATGAGCAGGACATGGACAGTGCTCAGATTTTCTCACGCTTAGTTTCTGAAAGTCCGGTAAACGACAAAATCACCTTAAAGCTTTGGCACAACGGGCAGATTAAAAACCGCCTTGTAAACGTACAAGCAATGCCGGAAGAAACCGGTACTCCGGAAATTGTAGTTAATCCTGAATCTCTGACTCTGGTTCCCGTAGCGCCAGCGGCAGAAAAAGAACAGCCTCAAGCAGTGCCTTCCGAGCAAAGCCTTGGAGAAATCCTCAATGAAGCCGTAAAAACGGAGCCGCAAACAGCGCCTCGGGCTGCCGACGAACCGCAGCGGCAGGTTCAGACAAACTCCGAAAGCGCGTTACCGAAAAAAACCGATAGTATCGCTGACATTGCACCGGATATTGCCCCTGCCGACGTTAACGAAAAAGCGGCTTACACAATCCCTGGCAGCGGTATGATGGTCCGAAACATTACCATTCAGGATATTAATGACATGGAACTAAAAGCGGACACGATGGGCGTTATCGTCGTATCGACTATTCCCAACAGCGAAGCCGTCGTCAAAGGGATTCGTCCGGGTCTGATTATTACAAAAATCAACAAGCGTAACATCTATAATACAGACAGCGCCAAAAGTGCCATTTATGAAAAAGCCGAAAACAACCAATATACCTTTATGATTCAGGATGGCGAACAGATTAATTCTGTCACGCTTAATATGAAAGTTCAATAATGCAGGTTGATTTTTATCATCTCCAAACCCAAACGTTAGAAGATGTCTTGCCCAAACTGTTGGAAAAGGCCTATGCTTCCGGCAAAAAAACAGTTGTAAAAGTCGGAACGGCCGATCGTGTCGAATTTCTGAACGCACAGCTTTGGACTTATGATGATACGTCTTTCCTGCCTCACGGCAGCAAAAAAGACGGCAACGCCGAAATGCAACCGATCTGGTTGACCTCGGGAGAAGACATTCCTAATGGCGCCGCCTTTCTCTTTCTGGTAGACGGCGCCCAAACAGAAGTCAGCAGTCTGAACGGCATTGAAAGAATATTCAATGTCTTTGACGGCAATTCGCCAGACGCCGTTTCCCGTGCCCGCCTGTTTTGGAAAGAACTGAAAGAACAAGACCACGCTTTGTCTTATTGGCAGCAGGAAAACGGCCGCTGGATAAAAAAGGCATAAAAAAATCCCGAAGTAAAGCGCTTCGGGATTTTTTTCAATCATATCATCAAACCAGAATATTATCCAAAACCTGCCGGCAATAAGCACGCAAATCCGGATTTTTCATCAGGCTCAGTTTGAGATTGGATTTAGCCAATTCTTCATTACAGCCACAATCAAAACGCATGGCGTCACACAACACGCCCGTCAGCTTCATGCCTCGAACAGCAGCCAACCCCATAGCGTCAGCCAAATTAATTTCATCATTATTGCCTTTTCTGACTTCCGGCAAAACATCCATAATTTCATTCGGCAGAATATATGGCCCCATACTGGCATAATTAGAAGGAACGTCTTTCAAAGCCGGCTTTTCGATTTTTCCTTTGGCATGCACAATCCTCCCGTCGCGCACAGCACCGATAAGAGCCCCGTAACGAACCATTTGCTCACGAGGAAACTCCATAATATTTTCCACCATACCGCCAAACTCTTCATAAACATCAAGCAGCTGCGACAAAATACCCTTACCATGCATACTGACATAAACATCGTCCGGCCACATCACAATAAAATCGCGCTTACCGACAATCTCTTTTGCCATCAATACGGCATGACCGTTTCCTTTAGGCTCTGGCTGTTCGGCAAAAGAAAATTTCATCCCCTTCGGAATAATATCTTCAACAACTTTAAGCAAATCTAACTTCCCCTTCTGGCGCAAATGGTTTTCCAGCCAGGGATAAGAAGAAAAATGGGTCTCAAATAAATGTTTGCTGGATTGATCACTATAAATAAAGACGACTTCTTTAATTCCGATCTCTGCACAGGCATCAACGGCATATTGAATAATCGGCTTACCGTTCAGAGTCAAAAAACCTTTATGCAAAGCTTTCGTCGCGGGCAGATTACGAGTCGACAGGCCAGCCACGGGCAGAATACAAACTTCAGGTTTGCGCATAATTTTCTCCTCATAATAATGTTAAATTATATAGAAAATATATAACACAAAAAAACGTTTCAACAAGCCCTATTTGCAGGTTTATTTTTTACGGATGACACCGCTGGCTTTTGTAATTGCACCACTGGATTTTTTCAAAAAACCACTTTCTTGTTTTTGAGGAATATCTTCAGTTTTGCGGTCTTCTCGCACCACTACATTTTGCATTTTTTTCTTAGCAGAAAAATCCAAAATTTTAATATGCTCTTTTTCTTTCAACGCCTCTGCTTTTTCAATATCCTCAATATCCCGAACGACTGTTCGCGTAAGCTTCTTGCCGTCTTCTTTAACAGAAATTTTGCCAATATTCTCAGCAACTTTCCGCTTAATTTCAGCTTCGCGTTTTGCCTTGTTAAAGCTCTCCTCCGCCCCGCCGACTTCATTTTCGGTATACTTCATATAAGCATTGATACTATGCATAAGCTTCGTCAAATCACTTTCCATTTGCGCAATGGTATTTGCCATATTCTGCAAATACTCGCTAAGCTTTGCCGGATCATCTGTCGCCTTCATCTTCAGATACTCCTGAGAAACCTGCTCATGACTTTCCACTACCATAACCAGCAGGTCATTCACCTCTTTTTGAAAAGCCGCAGCCTTTTCGTCTTTTTCCAGATTATATCCCGTAGTAATCCGGCTCAGCCTTTTGGTCAGTTCGGCATCTTTATCCCGAAAAAACTGCCCGTTATTTTGCGCCTGCTGCTGCATCTCGGTCGCTTGGTCATAATACAGCCCGATCTGATACTTTAAATCCTCAACATGATACTGCAAGACACGCGTCCGAAAATCGTTCAGTTTGCCAATCACGGCCTCAAGTTTTGTCTTGGACTGATTAATAACGCTTTCATCATACTTCGGTGTCAGCGCCAAAGTCGAAACCTCGGCCATTGCTTTTTTAATATCCTCGCTTACCGCCTTCATATTTTTATAATTTTCTATAACTTCCGGCTTTTTGGCCTGCTTGGAAAAATTATCATAATCCCGACTGATTTTATAATAATTGCCTTCAAACAATTTCAGTACATTCTGCTGTTGCTGCATTTTTTCTTTCAATGCTTCCATAACGGCTTGTTCTTTGGCGCGCCGCGCTGCGGCAATTTTGTTCTGTTCTGCATCATACAAATCTGTCAGCGGTTTCAAATTCAGTTCCAAAACCGGATCGCTCAACGAACCAACCCAGGAAAAACCAAAGACCGGCAAATCAGACGGTTCGGCAATCTTAATAGCAAATTTTGAAACTCCTTCCCAATCTGACAAATTTCCAGAAGTATTAAGCCTGATAGAAAAATCAGTTCCGGCAAAATTAATGTCTTTGCTCTCAAAATTACCGTTCTTAAAATAAAGCGTTCCGCTGACTTTCTTAAAAGGAGTCGTCCCGCTCTCCAAATTCTGCTTGACCAGGACGGCCAATCCTTCCGACAATTTCCGCAATTTCAAATCTTTGATAATCTGAGCAATCCGCCAACCGCGAAAATGCGTATTGACAATTTCAAAACTGGCATCGCCGTTCAAACCGGACAACATTGCAGCAGCCGATTCCGCCGGTGCGTCAACCACAAATTTTCCGCTGATAAGCCCGTCTTCAAAACCATATTTCTGCCCAACACTGTCAACATTTTCCAAAGCCAGATCCCGCACGGTAAAATCTGCGGCAATGGTCGGCGACGTAGCCGTTGCAAGCTTAATTCCGCCTGAAATTCCGGCATTTCTATAAGTCGTTTGAATTTGTTCAAAATTCAAATTGCCCATATCAAAAACCACCTTGCCCTGCAGATTGTCAAAATTATTTTTGCGATAAATAAACTTGCCGATATCAAGCGCCATATTCAAATCAAAACGATTATAAAACTCATAATCTATTTTTGCCGTGCTCGGCTGAGGCCTTGCCCACAATACCGCCTTGAAATTGCCGGTTTTCAAAAAGGCCTGCTGCTGCCCGCCTGCCGGCTTAACGTTACTGCCATAAAAATAGCGCTCAAATTCCAGCTGATTAATCTTCAGGCTGCCGCTGATTTTCGGCCGTCCCTGAGAATTGTCATAAGAAAGATTCCCCGTAAAAACATCTTGTCCGACTGCAGCCTTTCCGGCGCTGATGTTCAAATTGTTTTTTCCCGCCTCTATCTGGCTCTCCAGAGAAAAAACACCCAGAGAATATACGTTCGGTTTATAATTGACACCCCAGTCGTTAAGCATCTGCACAAAATCAGGATTCTTCAGATTAACCTGCCCGCTAAACAGCTTTTGTTCGTCATTTCTGTTAACCGTACCATTAACAGATCCTTCGGTCTTTTCCAATTTAAGACTGCTTTGCAGCGCAAACTGCTCCAGATTCCCGTCAAGAGTGCCTTTGACAGAAAAATTTTTCATAATCTCCGGATTAAGTCTGGAAACGGTCAATTCCAGTTTATTCAGCGGAGAAGCCAGATTCTGAGTGGAAAAATCAAAATTAATCCCGTCAAAAACCAATGTCTGACCGCCAAAACCACTGAATTTCCCGTTCAAACTCAGCTTTGAATTCAGCATGCTGCCGATATCAAAGCTGCTCACATTTAAAACGCCGCCTATCAGATCGCCGTTAAACTGTACGGCCTCAAACGGCACACCGCCGTAAATCAGCAAACCGGCTTTGCTCATAAACCTGATTTCATAATCATTATAAGCCGCCAGTTTGTCCATAAAATACTTCAGTTTTTTATCCGGCGCGGCAGTAGCCTGCTCTGTCGGCAGTGGCGCCAGATAATTATCCAGACTGACGCTGTCAGCCTCCAGAATTACAAAAATCTGTTTTTGACCGCCTTTTAACGCGCCGCCTAAACTGCCTTTAATTACGCTGTTGTCAAAAGAAACTTCCAGCGGCGAAATTTTGACCTGTGAACCGTTGCCTGCAATATTGGCCTGAGCCGAGAATTTCTTATACGTCGATGCCGCCTTGACCTCCGGCTTAAAACCGAGCCAGTCTAATGTCATATCCAGATTTTCCGTCGCCGTATTAACATCCAAACGATAAGTCAAAATCTTTTCCTTATCCGGAAAAATCTCTCCTTTTGTATACAGGGTTGTCTCCCCCGGTAAAATCATATTAAAACGGTTGATATGAACTTTTTCAGGAACAATATCAAAGCTCAAATCCAGATTTTTGATATTTTGCTGCCGATATTTCCCTTTAACGGCTTTAATATCGCCAATCACATCCCAGTCAAAGTCAGGCTCAAATTTCTCACCCTTAAAATACTTTCCGCCGTATTCCCGCGCAAAAGCTTCGGCCAAATCCAAATCAACATCCGTCATGTTGAAAGCCATTTCAATCTTCAGGCGTTCTTCTTTATCTTTCTGTGCCCAGTCAGTCACCTCCACTGGCCGCGGAATAATAATATTTCCTGCCGCCGCCGTCTGTCCGTATTTCATAACCAGATCGCTCAACTCCAGTTTGGTCTTGTCAATTGTAATCGCCGTCGAAACCGACAGCGGCAAATCATATTTCTTATCCAGTTTAAAATCTTTGCTGTTGGCATTAAGATACTCCGCCAACTTTTGCGTATCAAAAATCAAACTGCCTTTCAGGCTCTCGTTTTTGAATAAGACAGACCCGTCAAAACGATAAATTGTTCCGAGTTGCGGATTATTAAACACAAAATTCAGCGTTGTGTTAAAATCGTCAGACAAACGCCCCATTTCAAGAGAAAACCCCTCCGGCATATTATTCTTGACAAAGCTGCCGTCAATTTTATAGGGTCCGAACAATGTCTGGGCAATCACCTCGGCATTCAGGTCCGTAAACTTCCAGTCAATATCCCTGAGTTTATCAACATAATCAATCTCGGCGTTTTCCAGTGTCACGCTTTCCAAAGTCACCGGCATATCCTGCAAATCCTGCTTTTGCTGCGACGTAAGGTCGGATTTCCAGTTTTTTGTGCCGTCTTCAAAAACCTCAATCCGTAAAACCGGATTCGTAACTGACATTCGCGTTACCTTAAACTCTCCTTTAATAAACGGAAATAAATCAAGGCGTGCCGACATCTTGGCCGCGCTCGCCAACGGCTTCGTAATTTTTTTGTCCTGACTGAAAACCTTAATATCCTCAACCAGCAGCTTTGGAGACGGAAAAATAGACAGCGACAACGGCCCGTTAATCACCACATTTTTTCCGGTTTTCTGAGATATTTCGGCCGCAATACGATTTTTGTGCTCGTTCCAGTCAATTGAGGTAATATAAAAAAAACCTCCGGCAATCACCAGCAGCAAAACACCTGCACCGATCAGCCACCATTTTCTCACGTCCGTTTTCTCCTTTTAAAGCGTAAAAATCTTTCTGATAAGACAATTTTAATTATCTTATTCTAACATGCAAGTATTAATAAAACTTTTAAGGCCGAGTAAGATGACACAAACAGAAAAACTCTTTGCCGCGGCATGCAATATCCGACGGCGCGCTTATGCCCCCTATTCAAACTTTGACGTCGGCGCCGCCGTCCTCGGCAGGAATGGCAAAATTTATGCCGGCGCCAATGTTGAAAACATCTCCTATCCCTGCGGCACCTGCGCCGAACAGGCCGCCATTGCCCAAATGATTGGGGACGGTTGCCGCGAGATTGCCGAAATTCTGATTATTGCCGACACCGCCGAACCGATAACGCCCTGCGGTGCCTGCCTGCAACGCATAAAAGAATTTGCCAGACCGCAAACCGTTGTTCACCTGGCTAACCTGAACGGCATTGTCAGCAGCTTGAATTTTAATGATTTTTTGCCTCTGGCCTTTAACAATAAGGAAGTAAAAAAATGATAAAAAACATTGCCGGCCAAATCCGCCAAAAAATTTTAGGTCACAACCCGCAAACAGCCATTATTCTCGGCAGCGGGCTGGGCAGTCTCGGTGACGCCGTCTGCAATCCGGTTTACGTTGAATACAAAGACATTGTCGGCTTTCCGCAAAGTACCGTCAGCGGCCATCAGGGACGTCTGATTGCCGGCACCTTGGAAGGTACGGAAGTTTTATGCCTGCAGGGACGTTTTCACTTATATGAGGGACATCGGCCGCAGGTCATCAATACCGTTATCAAAACATTGCAAGAAATCGGTATCAGACGCCTGATTGTCACCAATGCTGCCGGTTCGCTGACACCTGATTTTCAACCCGGAACAATTATGCTGATAAAAGACCACATCAATCTGAGCGGAACCAATCCGCTGATCGGACCGAACGATGACACTTACGGTCCGCGTTTTCCCGACATGAGCAATGCCTATACCGCCGCGCTGCGCACTAAAATGAAGCAAATCGCCCAAGAACAAAAAATCCCGTTAGCCGAAGGCGTATATATGATGGTAACCGGCCCCAATTTTGAAACCGCCGCCGAAATCCGCGCCTTTCGTATTCTCGGTGCCGATGCGATTGGCATGTCGACTGTACCGGAAGTTATCTGTGCTGTCCACTCCGGCATGGAAATTCTGGGCTTGTCCGTCTTAACCAATATGGGTACCGGATTGCGGATCGGCAGCCAGAGTCATACCGAAACGCTGGCTCAGGGAGAAAAGGCTTCCGCTGACCTGCAAAAACTGGTCAAAGCTTTTTTAAGACAGGAGAAATAATATGGATGACATAACCGCCGCCGAAACGTTAATCCAATGTCTGGATCTGACCTCGCTCAACAACACGGATACCTCAGAAAACATTATTGACCTTTGCCGCAAAGCCCAAACGCCTTACGGCAACGTCGCCGCTGTCTGTGTTTATCCGCAGTTTGTCGGCACCGCCAAAGAACACCTGCGCCACACCAATATCAGAGTTGCAACCGTCATCAATTTTCCCGACGGCAGCCTTGAGCTGGAAAGAACCAGAAGTGCCATAACCACCGCCGTTGTCAAAGGCGCCGATGAGATTGACCTCGTCTTTCCGTATAAACAATTCTTGGAAGGCCAAAAAAATGAATGCGGCCTTTTTATTAAACATGTCAAAGAACATCTCGGCAAAAAAATCCTTCTCAAAGTGATTCTTGAAACCGGCGAACTGATACACGCCGCCACCATCGCAGAAGCCACAAAATTGTGCATTCAAAACGGGGCGGATTTCATCAAAACCTCTACCGGCAAGACTAAAGTTTCTGCCACGCCGGAAGCCGCCAACATCATCTTGGAAACCATTGCTTCCGGCCGCAAAAATGCCGGTTTCAAAGCCAGCGGCGGCATAAAAACCATTGACGATGCAAAAAAATATCTGGTTCTGGCTGTTGCTGTTATGGGCGGGAAATGGGTCACGCCCAAAAATTTTCGTATCGGCGCCAGTTCTCTGCTGGATAATCTGATAGAAGTCATTAATCGGGGATATTAAAATGCTGCCACAAGAAATCATTCGCAAAAAACGCAACCGCCAAACTTTAACACCGGAAGAAATCAGTTTTTTCATCAAAGGCGTCACATCTGGAGAAATTGCCGATTGCCAAACTGCGGCATTAACCATGGCCATATTTCTCAATGGTCTTTCTAAAGAAGAAATCACGTTATTAACGTTAAATATGCGCGATTCCGGCAATGTCTTAAGCTGGGATTTAAACGGTCCGGTCGTGGACAAACATTCTTCCGGCGGTGTCGGAGATAAAGTCAGCCTGATGCTGGCGCCGCTGATTGCGGCTTGCGGCGGTTATGTTCCGATGATCTCCGGCCGCGGCCTCGGCCATACCGGCGGCACACTCGACAAATTCGATTCCATTCCGGGATATAAGACCATTCCCGACAATGATCTGTTCAAAAAAACTGTCAGAAGAGTCGGCTGTGCCATAATCGGACAGACCGGTAATCTGGCACCGGCTGATAAAAAAATATACGCTATTCGCGACGTCTGCGGCACGGTTGAATCCATTCCTCTGATTACCGCCTCGATTCTTTCCAAAAAACTTGCCGCCGGACTGGAATATCTGGTCATGGATTT
This sequence comes from uncultured Alphaproteobacteria bacterium, assembly GCA_934271195.1. GTDB lineage: Bacteria > Pseudomonadota > Alphaproteobacteria > RF32 > CAG-239 > MGBC133411. The sequence continues at coordinate 44,686 of CAKQRB010000036.1, forward strand.
AAAATGCGGCAACGGGGCTTTCATGCCCTCGCTTGAAGACGGCAGAAATCTAGCGCGTTCTATTGTTGATGTCGCCAACCATGCCGGCACCAAAACTTCTGCCCTGCTGACGGATATGAACCAAGTTCTCGGCCACACCGTCGGCAATGCTTTGGAAATGGCCGAAGCCATAGAATACCTGCAAGGCAAAAACATTGATTCGCGGCTGCACCAAATAACCATGGACCTATGCGCCGAACTTCTGACAAATGCCGGACTGACTGTCAGTACGGAAGAAGCCCGCGCCAAACTGGAAAAAGCCATCTCTTCAGGCAAAGCCTTGGAAATATTCGCCCGCATGGTCACGGCATTGGGCGGACCGGCAGATTTTGTAGAAAAGTATCAAACCTATCTGCCGCAAGCGGCAATTATAAGGCCGGTATTTTCTCCGGTATCAGGATATATCCGCAGCATGAACACCCGCAATATCGGCTTGAGCATTATTGAATTAAAAGGCGGACGCGCTCATCCTGATCAAAAACTGGATTATGCCACCGGTTTCAGCGCCTTTTGCCAAATCGGAGATTATATCGATGCTCAAAAGCCGCTAGCCTTCATCCATGCTCAAACTGAAGATCAGTTCAACCATGCACGGCAAGAATTGCTGAACAATATCCAAATCGGAGAAAATGCACCGGCAATAACCGATCCGGTCATTGAAAAAATATCTTAACCATAAAAAAAAACCGGAGATTAAAACTCCGGTTTTTTTATGCCACTGTCTTAAGCACTATACCCGCCCCCTCGCGGATCAATATCTCTATTAGGCAATGGTGGTGTCTTAAGAGTATTCTGTGCCATGTTCGGTTCATTAGACACTGATTTTGCCGCCGTGGCTTCTTCCACGCTTTTACCCTGTCTGAGCGCTTCCAACTTTTCAGCCCTTGAAAGTTCCTGCGGCTGCTGTTCCGCGGCCTTGTCCCCATGAACCATCGTTTGCAGCTCTTCATTCAGCTTCTCAACATCGGGTTTGCCGGCAGCCGGCTGAGTTTCTGCCACAGATTGCTCGGCTGTATGCGCATCTTGCGGATTTCCGAAAGTTTTTTCAGCCTCCTGAGCAAACAGCTGAGCATCTTGCTCTCCCCTTATCTGCGCATCGGCCAACATCACATCACTGTATTGTTCACTCGATAAATTCTTCTCAAGAAAAGCTAGTTCCCTGTCGCTGAAATGACCGGCTTCCTGACCAATCCGCACGGCAATGGCTTCATGAAGCTGCTCGCTTCCCAGCAGTCCGATTTCCTCGGCATTATGGGTCTGGATTTCCCCATTGTCACCCAGAGAAAACTCTACCGTCTTTCCGCTGACCGGATCCTGCACGCCGTATATTTTGTTTGCCTCTGCCTGAGCCTGCATTTGCTCGTTAACGCCGGCAATATCCGGTTGCTCGGTTTCGAGGCCGGCAATTGCACCGGCTTCCAGCGGCGTAGCAGTCAAATCCGGACGTTCAGTTTCCTGCTGAACAACAGACTCTTGCGACGGAGTTTCCTGCGCCTGAGGCTCCTGTACCGGAGCTTCCTGCTCAACCGCCGGTTTTTCAGGCTCATTCGCCCAGCCCTCTCCGCCGTCACGGTCTATATAATCGGAAATGCCGTCATTATTCTTGTCCAACATCGGCGGCGTCTGCTGCTCGGTCGGCCGTTCAATATAATCAGAAATACCGTTGTTATTTTCATCAACCATTGCCGGCGCTTCCGAAACCGTACTGTCAACCGTTGTCGTAGCTTCATGTGAAGTCTGTCCGGCAATCACGGCCCAAGCCGTACCGGCACCGGCAATACCGGCCGCCCCCATCGCTTTCCACACACTGCCTCCGGCTTTTCGTACTTCTCTGAAAGCTTTGATGGTTGAACCGACACCCAATGCAATCCCTGACGTTGCTTTAGCATTTGTCAAAGATTTTACAACCTCCGGCGCCAAATCAACTGCTGCCATACCGGCCGTGGCTGCACCGAGAGCTGTCATTGCCGCGCCGGCCAGAGCCATTTTATTGTTTTTTAAGAAAGACCAGAGCTTGAGCTTTTTGCCCTTTTTGGCCATTTCTTCTTTTTGTTTCTTATATTCCTTGCGCAGCTTCAAAGCCTGATTCGCCAAAGATGCCGTTGCCACAACCGCTACACCGGCCGGACCGAATGCGGCGCCGGCAGCATAATACGCTCCTGACCATGCCGCAGTCTTGGCCAAAGATTTAAGCATTGCATACTGCTTAGGCGCTGCATTTTTAGCTGTCTTGTCATCTAGATTCTTACCTTGTTCCCGTAATTTTGCAACACCAGCATTGCCTTTTCCGACCTTGCTCTCCAGACGGGCGGCAAAACCCTCGCGCGCTTCGCTCTGTGCCGCCAAATACCCTAACAATGCCCCTTTTCCAACCTGAATCTTGTGACCTTTGGCATAATCATCAATAGCTTTGCTGCCGCCGGCAACCACGCTCTCGACACCTGCCAGTCTGCTGACTTCCGCCACAATATTCGCGGCAAATTCTTTATTAAATTCTGCCGGTTCAATCGGCCCCGGTTTGGTACCGGCCATGCTTTCCATCGTCTGCAGACGGATACTCTCCAGCAGCTGAGCCTTTAATTCGTCATTATCCTTGCTCTTAGCCTTGCCGGTCATCTTAACGCCGTCCGTAATCTCCAGATTGTCAAACAGCGCCATGGCATCAGCCATTTCCGGATGCTTCGGCTTCGGATTCGTCTGAGCCTCTTTCCGATTCTTGTCTAAAATACCCTTGGCTTTCTCATACTTCTTGGCCGGAAACATTGACTCCGACAGGTGCGAAGCCTTCTCCAGCAGAAAATCCATGCTGCTCAGTTCATCGGCGGGGACTTCCTTGCCGACCTTTGTCAGCTTAGCGGCAATCGCCTTTTCCAACGCCTCAGCATCTGGCCCCATTGTGCCAAAAGCATTGGAAGCCGACAAAGACGCCAGCGTTTTCATATCAAAATCTTTACCCTGTCGCAACTCGGCCATTGCTTTCTCAGCTTCGTCTTTCGACATCGGTTTGACCGGTTCTTCTTTATATTCCGCCTTGTCAAGAGCATCTTTGCCCATTTCGCTCATGGCGGCAATATTCTCCGAAACCCGCTCTGCGTCTTCCGAAGTCATCATCGCCAATCCATGCTCTTTATCATAAGTCTCGGTAAACTCTTTCAGCTTTCCCTCACAGGCTTCGGCCAGTTCGGTAATTCGCGGCTCATCAAAAGTCCCGTTGACAACCTTGCGGGAGTCATACAGTTTACCCTCTACTTTGGTAAAAATTTCAAAAGCCTTGCCTGCACTTTCCCTACGGTTTGACATCGGAATGGCGTCAAGCAAAACCTGCGCTGCAGCCAAATCCTCTTTTTTGATAAAATCATTCTTGCCCATGGCGGCAATATCATTCAGCCTGCGCCCGACAGCCTCGTCAACGCGCTGCTTGTCAAAACCTTCCGGATTCTTGTCCATTTCGACTTTTAGCGCTGCCAAATCATGCAGGCTCAGTTCGCTCAAATCTTTGTCTTTATCTTTAGAAATATTCTGCGCCGTCACCGTATGCATGCCGGTAATCGGTTCTTCCTGATAAGGCTCTTTTTCCGGCAGACGCTCTTTGGCAGCCCGCAACATGGCCTGCATACCGCCGGCCCATTCTATCGGCGTTTCAATCTCGCCGTTGGCATAGGCCTGCATTTTTTCTTCCATGGCCAGCCGGACTTTGCCATAGCCGAGTACAGCATCTTCATTGCCTTCAGCTGCCGCTGTCCGCAACACATTGTTCATTTCGGCTAAATCATTCGGATTCAAATTGTACAATTCTTTGCCGTCAGCCGCCTTAATCGCATCTTCAAGCTTCATCGGCTCTTTTTGCTCAACAACGGCCGCTTCCTGCTCCGGCTCTTTGAACTTGTCGGCATGAGCCTGAGCTTCCGTAGTTTGGGGAGCATAAACATCGCTGAGAACAGCTTTTTGTTCTCCGTCAAGGGAATCCCAGGTTGCACCTTCCGGCAAAGGCTTGCCGGTTTCATTCTCATAATAGTCCCGCTGTTCCTGAGTCAATACATTAGATTCATCAGCCATGGTTCTTACTCCAAAATATTTAACTTAATATAATTTATTGTACCAAAATCATTTCTTTTGTACAATATTTTTTGTCAACAAAAAGACGCTATTAACAGTAATGTAACATTTATCTCAAGCATAACGGTAAAATTTAAATTATTCATTAAAAACCTGACATCAAAAAAAGAGCCGCAAATTTCTCCGCAGCTCTTTCTCTTTTTGTTAGGAATTTTTAAGATGATTAATAATCCCAACTGTTACTTTTAGCCTTCATTTTAGCCATTTTTGCAGCTTCTTTCTCAGCCTTTGCCGCCTCTTTGGCAGCTTCTTTTTCGGCTTTTGCGGCTTCTTTGGCAGCCTGCTTCTCAGCTTTTTCCGTTTCTTTTTCAAGCTGACGCATTTCTTTGTCTGTCATCAGGCCGTCCGGATCTTTGCGATAAGCTTCCAGTAACAGTTCACGGTCAACATTCTGGTTAATGGCAATATAACCTTTGTCATCAATAAACAGACCGCGTTTGGCCAGATGCTTGTCCATCCAATCCATCCATTCCTCAGCGCCTTTAATAGTTTCGCCTTCGGACAGACGATTATGCAGGTCATAATAAACCTCGCTGTAAGCCGCATAACGGCGGGACATTGTTTCCGGCTTGTCGGTAAAGCCTTCCAAATGGGCAGCCACTTCATCGGCATATTTGTCTTCCGGCATTTCATACTGAATTTGTGCCGCACCGTTATAGAAGCTATACTCAACCTTACCGCCGTTAGCCATTGCAATTTTTCCGGCGACGGCATCTGCCTCAATTATCGGATTAGGCTCGCCTTTGTTGCCGTCAACGTCATAATCATAACCCTGAGCGGCTTCTTTCTCAGGAATAGGCGCATCATAAAAGTCATAATCATAACCTTTGATTTTATCCTGAGAAACATTGTCAAGCGTAACATGTTCCACAATCTTGCCCTTATAAATCTTGGCCGGATCTGTTTCTTGTGCAGGCTCTACAGGTTGAACAGGCTCTACAGGCTCAGGTTCAACAGGTTCTGCCGGCTCTGGATTAACAGGCGCATTATCAACCGGCTCCGGCTGTGTCGGTTCCGGATTGCAGCGGGCAAAATCGTCAGCCAATCTGACACCGCCGGTATTTTGCGTATTTTCCCAGCACAGCGGATTACCGTGATTGTCATAAGAATTCATACCGCGGGCAATATCAATATAATCATTTTGTGTCAACTGGCCGCCGCAGGCTTTCTCAATCATGTCGACCAAAACTCTCTGTTCGGGAATATTATTGGCCTTCATAATGGCATATTTATAAACAAATTCTTCTTTGTTATCAATACCTTCAAAGTCACCCAGATTCAAAACCGGCTTATCACCTTCAAACAAGCCGTACAAAGCATTGGTTAAATCATCGCCGAGGAAGTGACGGTTACGATTGTCCCAAAACTCTGTATGCAGGGTATGATCTCTGGCCTGAGCCTCAATCTTGCCGTTGCAGTCGCCGTCGTCGATATTCTGTTCTGCACTCTGCTGCTGATTGCCACGCAAAGCATTTTCAATCTCCTCACACGGATCCTGTTCCGTACCGGCTGTTGTCGTTGTATCCGCACCGTCGGAAACTTGTGTGGAACCTTCTGCCGCGCTGCTTTGAGCGGCTGGATCGACTTTGGCCTCGTTCAAATCTCTGCCATCCGGCAAAGTCAGGCCGCTTTTCTCGGAAACATCAGAATCCGACCGAACGGCTCCGGACATCACATGATAGTTCACGACAAATGCCAGCGCCGTCAAACCGGCTTTTAGCCATGCCTGTTTTTGGCCTTCGCCTTTATTATAGGCATCTTTGATATCCACGGCATTCTTCAGAGCAACCGTACCATAAGCAAGCGTTGCACGCGTTTTGCTGGCATATCCGATCAGCGAATTGACCGTTGTCGAATTCAACTGTCCGCCGGCAGCCTGCAAAGCGGCATTTCCGGCATTATAACCGGCCACGCCCAAAGCCAGAACACCGGAAACCGCGGTCAAAGCATTCAGCTTGTTGTCTTTCAGAAAAGCGCCGAATGTCTTATACTCTTTCCGGCTGTTTTTCCAAGACTGAACCATCGGTTTCATACCGTTATAAGAAGCATACACACCATATGCAGCCAGACCGGCCGGCCCGAGGGCACCGGCAGCCAGCAGCATTCCGGTACTTGCGCCGATATTGGATACAACCTTAATCGCCGTTTTGGCAGCGTTATAACGCTTACCGTATTTTTTGGACCATTTGTCATCCAGCTGCGAAATTTTCTTGTTCAGTTTGGCCAATACAGGAATATTGCCCAGTTTGGTTTTAATGCGATCTTTAATGCTTTCAGTTCTGTCCAGCGTTGTCGCCAGATAACCCATAACAGCATCGCCGTTAACTTTAAGCGTGCTGTTTTCTTTATCCGTAACGGCAATAGCCTGATCCAAAGTTGCCTTAATTGACATGTCCAAAGACTTGTTGGCTTCTGCGCCGGCTTTTGAAATGGCAGTACCGGTCAGCATACTGTAAACGGCCAGCTCAATATTGCTCTTCAAATTCTCGACATATTTGGCCTCGTCAAGTTTTCCGTCAACCAAACTGTCCGTATAAGCATTCAGTCTGACGGCCTCCAAAACATCTGTCTTTGTATCTTGGTCAAGATCCATTCTGTCAAGAAGCTTCCGCCCGTTTGACTCAAATTTGCTGTCTGCAATATCATGCTTTTGCTCAAATTCTTCAAGCTTGGCGGCATTGGTTTTAATCGTCTCGGCATCAACGTTAACGTCATTAAGCTTTTTATAAACATCAAAAGCTTCCTGCGCGGTCTTGCCGCTGGTCATGCCTTTAATAGCCTCACCGTCCGCATCTTTGCCGTAAATTTTAATCAGCTCCTCAAAAACATCCATATCTTTGGGATTGAGTTGATAAATACCTTCGGCAAACTGCGCCATCATATTTGTTCCGACAAAATCCTTCAATTTGGCAAAAGCTTCGACACCTTCTTTTCCTGCTGCCGGCAAAGTTTTAGCCAAATTAACCAAATCATCGTTGGAAAAGGCTTCAAACTCCCCGTCGTTAATCATCTGAATTGCATTTTGAGCATCTATAGCCATTTTAAAAACTCCTAACAAAATTCTACTTGACGCGATAATAACGCATTTTTTAGAATATTTCAACAACTTTTTGTCAAATCAATCTAAAAAAATACGTTTTCGGTCAAAAATTTCTCTAATTAATTAAAATTATAACCGAATTTAATTAAAATATCTTTTATCTATATGGTTTTCTGCGGTTTTCAGGAATCGAATCGGCATTTTTTCACAAAAAAATCCCTGAACACCATGCTCAGGGATTTTTACTTCAGGCTTTTACCATTAACTGCATCAACTCCGCATCCATACGGCATTCTCCGCCAATCGGCAACGTTAAAAGCGGCGTAGTATGGCCAAAATCAACATTGGCAATAACCGGCAGCCGATTCAGTGCTTTTTTGCTTTTTATAATATACTCAAGCTTTTCTTTTGTCACATTGGAGGCCTTTTGAAAACGTCCGATAACAATCCCGCTCACGTTTTCAAAATCCGGCTGATAAATCAGCGCCTGCAGATGCCGCTCAAAATCGCCGGCATCCGTCGCCTCGCTGGTAAAACATTCTTCAACAAACAAAACGGTATTTTTCTCAAATGCCGGCCGATAAGAAGACCCGAGCAGCAAATCAAACGTCCCCAGATTGCCGCCGACAATCGTTCCTTCGGCTTTTCCGGCATTAATCACATGCCAGCCGTCGTTCTTAATAAAATGGCGCTCTTCCTGATTGATAAACCACAGATCATCACTCCAGAAGTCTGATGGCTTAACCTCGTTTTCCTGACTGCCAAAAATCATTTTTTTCAAATTTTCCAGCATATATTCGGCTCCTTTTTTCATCCCCAGCGAGCTGAAATGCGGACCTGAAAAAGTCACCAACCCCGTCTTGGCATAAATGCCGTTTAACAACGCCGTAATATCGGAAAAGCCGCAAAAGATTTTCGGATTTTGCCGGATAAGCTCATAATCCAAATACGGCAGAAGCTGATTCGAATTGCTTCCGCCAATCACCGTAAATACGGCCTTCACGTTTTTATCTCCGAAAGCCTCGTTCAAATCATCGGCCCGCTTTTCCACATCTGCGGAACCAAACATATCCCAGTTTTCATCTGTGGTATTTTTGCCAAAAGTTACCTTCAGCCCCATTTCTTCAAACCGAGCCTTAGCAAGCTCGCGGCTGTCCTGTCCAATCAGTCTCAGCCCTCTGGCCGGCGCCACAATCCGGACCTCATCACCTGCTTTCAACACCTGCGGTACAATCTTTTTCATTTTTCCTCCTTACTGAAAATCTTTTGACCTGATTTTATTACAGCTTAATCAAAATTTCTATTGCATTTAAGTTTATTCGTAATTATTATAAGAACAAAACAAGAACATAACAATGAGAATACCATGCCTGCTTTTCATTCCTCTCATGATGGCACTTTTGACTTTTCGGAAAACGTCTACACCTCCCCGTTGGATATAAACCGCCATTTAATCTCTCATCCGGCCGCCACCTATTTTTTGCGTATGGAAAGCGATTCTCTCAGACAGGACGGTATTCTCCGCAACGATACGCTGGTCGTTGACCGTACACTGCCGCCGACCTCCGGCAGCCTGATTGTGGCAGAGCTCAACGGCGAACTTCTTGCTCGTCGTTTGCAAATATTCTCCGGTCGGACAACCCTGTTGTGTTCCGACGGCGCCGCCCGCACGATTTCCGCTTCTGACACTTTTTCGGTCTGGGGCGTTATAACCGCAAGTTTCAGAAAGTACTGACATGTTTTTCCTGTTTGACTGCGACAACTTTTTTGTTTCCTGCGAAAGAATATTCCGTCCGGATTTGAAAAAACGTCCGGTTATCGTTCTGTCCAGTAATGACGGCTGCGTGGTTTCCCGCTCTTATGAAGCCAAAGCCCTGCCGATAGCCATGGGAACACCTTACTTCAAAATTGAAAAAATGTTCCGTGCCGCCGGCGGCGTTGCGCTGTCTTCAAATTTTGAGCTCTATTCGGACATCTCGCGCCGCGTTATGAATCTGATACGTCAGAGCTGCGACACCATACAAGTCTATTCTATCGACGAAGCCTTTGCCCGCCTTCCCGATACCGGCATAAACAATTTTCAACAGGCCGCAAACATCAGACACCGGATTCTAAAAGAAATCGGCATCCCTGTTTCAATCGGCATTGCTCCGACCAAAACCCTTTGCAAAATCGCGTCTTCTTTAGCCAAAAGCAAAGCCTTTAACAAAGTGGAAATTTTAACAGATCCGCAAAGGATCCGCCAGACGCTGAATAATTTTGAAGTCAAAAATATCTGGGGCATCGGCAGCCGCCTGACACCGAAACTCAATTTTCTGGGCATATTTACCGCGCTTGAGCTCCAAAATTCACCGCTGAAAATGATTCGCAGGAACTTTGGCATTCCGCTGGAAAAAACCGTTATGGAACTGAACGGCCACCCTTGTCTGGATATCAAGCGGGAAGAAACGGCGCAAAGTATAACCGTCTCCCGCAGCTTTGAACACGAAATCTCAAACTTCGAACAGCTCGAAGCTATCATTACCGGCTTTACCGACACAGCCTGCCGCCGGCTGCGTGCCCAAAATGCCGCCGCCAAAGAAATTGCCGTTTTTTTGAAAACAAATCGCTTCAAAAATCAAAGAGAAAGCGGTGGCTCTTATCTTGTTTCGCTCGGCGGCCCCTGTATCCATACCGGACGTTTTATTGCCGCCATGAAATACGGGCTAGAGCAAATATTCTCGCCGCAGGAAGCCTACAAATCAGCAGGCATAACCCTACTGGCAATAGAAAATGCCGACACTCTCCAAACCTCTTTGTTTGAAAAATCCGCTTTGCCGCCGAAAGAACAAAAACTCATGCAGGCATTCGACAGCCTAAACGCCAAACTCGGTACCCATAGTGTTTTCTTTGCCGCTCAGGCATTGGCTCCGCAAAAATTTGTCCGCAGCAATTTCCATTCTCCGGCTTACACAACCTCATGGCAGTCACTGGCCAGCGTACACTGAAATCAGCGGCAATTTGGCATATTCTGTATTTTCCACTACATTTCCCTCTGAAAAGTTGTCCTGCTCCGACTTATATAAAGCACGTAAACCGCTTTTCAAGTTTTACCAAATATAAAGGATTAAATGCTACATTTCAGACAATCTGATTTAAGGAGAAAAAACATGAATTTGGACATTTTGCTGGCGATTGCCGGACTGTTGTTGATGCTTTGCGTTTTTGCCAACAAAATTTCCGACAAATACGGCATCCCTGCCCTTTTGATTTTTCTGGGGCTCGGCATGCTTGCCGGCTCGGAAGGTGTCGGCCGTATCGAATTTCACAATGCCCGCCTGACCAATGTCATCGGCACCATCGCCCTGGCCTTTATTCTGTTTTCCGGCGGCTTGGACACCAACTGGCAAAACGTCAAAAGCATTACCAAACGCGGCAGCGTTCTGTCCACTGCCGGCGTCTTACTGACCGCCGTTTTTCTCTTTTTGTTCAGCCACGACATTTTGGGACTGTCCGTTGAAATCTCCATGCTTCTCAGCGTCATTGTATCATCAACCGATGCTCCGGCTGTATTCTCCATTCTGCGGTCACATAATTTAAACGTCCAGCCTCGCCTGAAAGCCTTGCTGGAATTTGAATCCGGCAGTAACGATCCGATGGCCGTGTTCCTGTCAATGAGTGCCATCGCTTTCATTTCACAAGCCGATTTTGACCTCCTCAGTCTGCTTCGGAGTTTCTTCCTGCAAATGTCGCTCGGCATTATTTTGGGACTGACTTTCGGCTTCGGCGCCTGCCGTCTTCTGTCGCAGTTCAGCCTGCCGTATAAAGGCTTGTACCCTGTTTACGGCGTCGGCGTGGTGTTGCTGAGTTACAGTTTAACCCAGCTTGCCGGCGGCAACGGATTCTTGGCCGTCTATCTGTCAGGCATTGTCATGGGCAACACCAGCTACCTATACCGCCGCCATATCATCCGCTTTCAGGATTCTCTGGCTTGGATTATGCAAATCAGCATGTTCCTGATTCTGGGCTTGTTAGTCAATCCCAATGAGCTTTTTCAGGTCATGCCCGTCAGCTTTGCCTGCACAATCTTTTTGATTTTCATTGCCCGCCCGCTGGCTGTATGGCTTTGCTTGCTGCGCAGTGACTTCAGCCTTAAAGAACAGATATTTATCGGCTGGGCCGGCTTTAAAGGCGCTGTCCCGATTATTCTGGCGACCTATCCGCTCATTCGTGGTTTCCCAAATTCTCAATTTCTGTTCAACCTGATTTTCTTTATGGTCATCATCTCCGTGTTGTTTCAGGGCAAAACCCTTGCGCCGCTGGCTCGCTTGCTCCGTTTAAGTACAGAAAAACCCTTAAATCCTGATTATATTAGTGAAAATGAAGAAGAAGACGATGATGATGAAGAGAGAGAAGAAAACTTCTCCCGCTTATCATTCCGCAAACTGTTCAGAAAACTGCTGCATAAAGAACCCAAAGAAGAATGAAAAAAAATACGCTGCCTCAAATTTTCTCAAAATACTGATGCAAAATTTCAATTTCTGCATTTTCATCAGCCTGTTTTTATTATCGGTCTTTCCGTTGCATGAATATTATCACAACCCGACAAATCAGACATTCTCCGCTTTGCAACAGTCTTTTTTACACTTCAACCGCAAATCTGTCTTTTCCAAACGTTCAGCTTTCTCTCCGCTGTCTCTTGTCGCAGAGCCTGCCAAATTTTTCTAAAATACAGCCGCTTCGACAGGCATAACATTTAATAAATCTCTCTGACCGACACCCAACGCCCCGCAAACAATAAGTTAATCCCAAATCTTAATATTGCCGGCCGCAATTCTGCCCTTGTCCTCATACAAATAAGAACTAACCTTCTGACCTTCTTTCAAATACTTAAATCAAGTTTTTTCCAATTGTGAAATATGCAGAAAAAATTCCTGCTTGGTACCATTATCAATAATAAAACCATATCATTTTGCTACATTAAGGGATGAGTATAAATCTTATTATTCTTTTCTCCTTTAATGTGAGTTTAACAAAAAAAAATTCCCCTTTGAAAATTTTTTTCAAAGGGGTTTTTCTTTTTTTCTCCACTTTCTGAGGGACAGTTCATAAACTGGGAATCCTATTGCTGGTGCAAACCTTTGTTTTAACTACGCTTGATGGCGTGGAACGGTGTCTAATGACACCTTTGCATTCAACCCTCATTAAAATGGGGGGAGTCCGTAAGGCACCAAAACATTTTCAGAAATAAACTTCCACCAGTTATTGCAAGTGGTATTAACTGTTCCGAACTATGTTCGCCCAGCCCAAAGCTACGCAAGCCTAACGGATGGGCTGAAATGTCGTCATCTATCTGCTCACGCAGGCAGTGTTACGTTTGAACCATAAAAAAACAAACAAGGCGATTCGCATCGCCTTTTTTGATTTTACTCAAAAGAAAAACTAATTAGCTTCTTTGGCAGCTGCTTCAGCAGCAGCTTTTTCTTCGGCAACACGAGCCAGATCTTTTGCGCCTTTGGCGTTAACATCTCTGTCAACAAGCTCAATAACAGCCATCGGAGCACAGTCTCCATAACGGAAACCAGCCTTCAAAACTCTGGTATAACCGCCGTTGCGGTCTTTATAACGCTCGGCCAAAGTGGAGAAAAGCTTGGAAACAACTTCGTTGTCACGAAGAAAAGCCAAAGCCTGTCTGCGGTTGCTCAAATCACCTTTTTTACCCAAGGTGATCATGTTATCAACAAAAATTCTCAATTCTTTAGCTCTCGGGAGAGTAACGCTAATCTGCTCATGTGTCAAAACAGCATTAGTCAGATTGGCAAACAAAGCTCTTCTTTGGCTTCTTGTCATATTAAGTTTTCTGTGTTTCATTCCATGTCTCATGACATATTTCCTTTCTTTTTCTCTATGTCCTGCAGGGCAGAACGGATAAAACATTCATCTCCACCACGGTTTTGCTTTCACATTCATGCATGGAGAACTTCATACTTCCCGATCAGGGAAAATGACTCGAAAAATGTGACATATAATAAGATTATAGGACGGAGAAAGTGAAGTATATAAGATAATACAAAGCACTTCTCCGACCCGCTAAATCTGTATTAGATGACCTTTATACAAGTCATTAAAAGTGTTCGTCAACACGACGAATCAGTTCCTCAATGTTTTCAGGCGGCCACCCCGGTGTATCCATACCAAGATGAATACCCATTTTTGCCAAAACTTCTTTGATTTCATTCAAAGATTTTCTACCAAAGTTCGGCGTTCTGAGCATTTCGGCTTCAGTCTTCTGAACCAAATCACCAATATAGACAATATTGTCATTTTTGAGGCAGTTGGCAGAACGAACCGACAATTCAAGTTCTTCAACCTTTTTAAGCAGGTTTTTATTGAACGGCAGCTCTTCTTTTTCAACTTCAACTTCACTTTCCGGTTCATCAAAGTTAATAAACGGTTTCAGCTGATCTTGCAAAATTCTTGCTGCCAAAGCAACCGCATCTTCCGGAGAAACAACACTGTTGGTTTCAACAACCAGAGTCAGCTTGTCATAGTCAGTAATCTGACCGACACGGGTATTCTCAACTTTGTAAGAAACTTTCTTAACCGGAGAATAAATTGCATCTACGGCAATCACGCCGATCGGAGCATCTGCGGCTTTGTTCTGAAACGCCGGTACATAGCCTTTACCGGTATTAACCGTCAATTCCATGTTAATTTTAGCACCGACATCCAAATTACAGATAACATGGTCAGGATTCTTAATCTCAACGTCATGACCTGTATCAATCATCTGTGCGGTAACCTCACAAGGACCTTCAGCCTTCAAAGTCATCGTCTTCGGGCCCTCGCCGTGAACAGCCACAGCCAAACCCTTAATGTTCAGGACGATATCTGTAACATCTTCTCTGACCCCCGGAATAACGGAAAACTCATGAAGCACACCGTTAATCTTAATAGCGGTTACGGCACCGCCTTGCAGAGAAGACAGCAAAACGCGTCTCAACGCGTTACCCAAAGTTAATCCGAAACCCCGCTCCAGAGGTTCAACCACGATTTTAGCCTTGCTGCCGCCATCACTGGGTACAACTTCTAAGTTCGTAGGTTTAATAAGTTCTTGCCAATTCTTTTGAATCACTGGTATGTCCTCTTTCAATTAGTGCATATGCATATTTTACAAAACTTAAGAGAAAGCGAGGCACTAAAGCAGCCTCGATCTCTTTACATAACAAAGATAAAAGACTAAACGCGGCGTCTTTTTCTCAAGCGGCAGCCATTGTGAGGAATAGGAGTAACATCACGAATAGAAGTGATGGTAAAACCTATAACCTGCAATGCTCTGATCGCAGATTCTCTACCAGAACCGGGACCTTTAACTTCAACTTCCAGAGTTTTCATGCCGTGTTCCTGAGCTTTTTTACCTGCATCTTCTGCGGCCACCTGAGCGGCATAAGGAGTAGATTTTCTGGAACCTTTAAAACCCTGAGCACCCGATGTTGACCAGGCAACGGTATTGCCCTGAGCATCGGTAATTGTAATTCTTGTGTTATTGAAAGTAGAATTTACATGAGCAACACCCGCTGTAATATTCTTCTTTTCTTTTTTCTTCACACGTTGTGATACTGCTTTTGCCATTTAACAACTACCCTTCAAACTATTTTTTCTTGTTAGCGACAGTTTTACGTTTGCCTTTGCGGGTTCTGGCATTTTGTTTAGTGCTCTGTCCGCGGACCGGCAAACCTTTACGATGTCTCAGGCCTCTGTAACAGCCCAAGTCCATCAGCCTTTTAATATTAACACCGACTTCACGGCGCAATTCGCCTTCAACGAGGCAGTTTGAATCAATTTCTTCACGGATTTTGGCAATCTCGTCTTCGCTCAGATCCTGAACGCGACGATCGCCGGAAACTCCGGTTTTTGCACAAATGTCTTGAGCAGTTTTTCTTCCAATACCGAAAATATAAGTCAGCGCGACTTCAATCTTCTTGGCAGTTGGGATATTTACACCAGCTATACGAGCCAAATTAACTCTCCATTTTTAAAAAAATTTACCACATTCAAAAAGTTGATCACCACTCTTCAAAATTAAGGCGGATTATATGCCAAAAATTTTTAGTGTCAACCACCCTTTTTACAAAATTCTTGAAAAAAACGCATTTTTTTCAAAAAATTCATTATGCGACGGCCAAAAGGCTGTCAACCTTCTTCGCCGTGGCCTCAATCGTACCTGTCCCGTCCACACATCTGAGTAAACCTTTCTGCTCAAAGTAAGGAATTGTCGGATACGTATAAACCCGATAATTAACGAGTCGATTCTGCACAGTCGTCCGGTTATCATCAAGACGGCGATAAAAATCCGTACCGCCGCACTTATCACAAACGCCGTAAACCTTAGGTTTGTGAAATTTATCATGATAACCTTCCCCGCAAGTCATACAGGCATAACGACCGAGAATACGCTCTATAATGATCTCATCAGGAACCTGAATTTCAATAACCGCATCAAGTTTGATTCCTTTTTTGGCGAGTAGATCTTCCAAAGCTTCGGCCTGCGGCAAAGTCCGCGGGAAACCGTCCAGAATAAAACCGTTTTTGCAGTCATCTTCATCAATGCGCTGCGAAACCATCTTAATAATCATTTCATCAGTCACAAAAGAACCGGCATCCAAAAGCTTTTTGATTTCGAGTCCCAACGGAGTCGCTTTTGCCGCTTCCGCGCGCAGCATTTCTCCCGTCGACAAATGACAAATATTCACTTTTTCTTTCAGGAGTCGCGCCTGTGTTCCCTTACCGCAGCCCGGAGCGCCGGTAAAAACCAGATGCAAGCCTAAACCGTTCCGATTCATTATCTTCTCTTTCCTTTTCTGGCCAAAGAAGCTTTCTTAATCAAGGATTCGTATTGATAAGCAATCAGATGAGACTGAACCTGTCCGACAAAATCCATGGTAACCTGAACCACGATCAAAAGCGTTGTGCCGCCCAAAACAAATGGAACGGAAAGACGGCTGATTAAAATTTCAGGCAAGATACACAAAGCCACCAGATAAACCGCGCCCAAAACCGTCAGACGGGTAACAACATAGTCAAGATACTCGGCTGTGTTTTTCCCCGGGCGAATACCGGCAATAAAGCCGCCGTGTTTTTTCAAATTATCGGCCGTTTCTTCCGGATTGAACACAATCGCGGTATAAAAGAAAGCAAAAAACAAAATCAAACCGGCATACAATGTCAGATACAATGGTTGGCCGTGACCAAGCAGCTGGCTCAAAGTCTGAACCCAGGCCGGCCCGCTTTCGGCGCTGAAATTAGCAATCGTAATCGGCAATAGCAACAAAGAGCTGGCAAAAATCGGCGGGATAACGCCGGTCGGATTAATTTTTAACGGCAGATGAGAACTTTCAGCCGTACTGCCGCCCAACATAGCCGGACGCTACGGATATTGAATTGTAATTTTTCTCTGGGCTCTCTCAACCAAAACAATGGTATAAATCAAAACAACGACCATAATCATCAGCAGGGCAATCACGCCTAAAGACATAGAGCCGACCCGCCCCAGCTCAAAGGTCTTGGCCAGAGCCGACGGAATATTGGCAATAATACCGACCGTAATAATCAGGGAAGAACCATTGCCAACACCGCGAGCCGTAATCTGTTCGCCCAGCCAGACGATAAACATTGTACCGCCGACCAGAGAAACCACTGTTGTAAACTTAAAGGTAAAACCTGGATCAACCACGGCAGAAACACCGGCCGCACCGGTCATTCCTTCCAAACCGACGGCAATACCATATCCCTGGATAATAGTAATCAAAACCGTCAAAATGCGGGTATACTGCGTAATTTTTCGATGTCCGGCTTCGCCTTCTTTCTTCAGCGCTCCCAGAGACGGAATAACCGACTGCCCGAGCTGAACAATAATAGAAGCCGAAATGTACGGCATAATATTAAGAGCAAAAATGGTCATACGCTCTAACGCGCCACCGGCAAACATATTAAACATTCCGAGGATGCCGCCTGAATTTCTGTTAAAAATATCAGCCAGAATATGCGGATCAATCCCCGGCAGCGGGATAAATGTTCCCAACCGGAAAACGATTAAGGCCAAAATTGTAAACCACAATCTTTTCTTTAGTTCTTCAGCTTTGCTAAAAGCAGACATATCAAGATTCGCTGCCATTTTTTCTGCAAGAGAAACCATTTTTACTTCCTTATTTTATTTTTAAACAACCAAGCAAGGGATATTTCCCTTTTAAACTAAGCTAGTTATACACGAAAAAAATTTTAATTCAACAAAATTATCCATTTACACCATGAGAATAAAACAATTCTCTAAATATTCAACAAAACATTTGTAAAAGAACACCTGTCTTTTATCCTAAATAGGAATGTGATTTCTGATTTGAAGGAAGAAACACGGAAGAAAAAGTTTTCAGCAAACTCCCCGGTGGCGACACCAATGGAGAGAAACGATGGAGCAAACGCTTATACGCGGTGGGTTCGAAACCGGACAGTCCTGCGCAACGAATAAAATAGCTGAACATAGACACACTGGCAGATTCTGATTTTTACCCCAAAGCAATCATTCCTTACTTAAAAAAGCTAAAAGACATTAACAAAACCATTATTCTCAGTGATATAAACTGACAGCATTCTTCTCCTATTAAAACAAAAAAGCGGCTTCTCACAAAACCGCTTTTTATTAAATTAGTAACCGCGACGATAACGGCGCAACTTTTGTAAACCTATACAGAGTAGCGCTGCCCAGCATGAAACACCTGATGTAATGAGTGCTACTAGGGCTACATCCATGTAATGCTTAAATCCGGCTACCCAGAACAACACAACGCCAGCCATCGCAATAACCAATGCAATAATAATAATTTTTTCTAATTTTTCCATTCTTTCCATATTTTTTTAATTTTTATGGGGTTCTCCCCGATTAGTAATTCTCAAAATAATTTAACATTGGAATGTACCATATCACACTTTTATGTCCATATCAAGCTTTTTTTGACAAAAAATATTTTTTAAAAGAAAAAGGCGGAACAATTATCCCGCCTTTTTCATCAAATTGCTGTTCTGCTTTCAAGCTTAGATAAAGTTAACTTTACCACCGGCTTTTTCAACAGCTTCAACAGCTGCTTTGGAAGCAGAATTAACGCTGATAACAACTTTTGCAGTCAAAGCACCGCGAGCCAACAAGCGAACACCGTCCAATTTCTTGGAAATAACGCCCGCGCTCATCAATGTATCAACATCAATAGCTTCGGCCTTCAACTTACCTGCATCAACAGCCTTTTGAATAGTATCAAGATTTACAACGGCAAACTCTTTAGAGAACGGGTTATTAAAACCACGCTTCGGAAGTCTGCGGTAAATAGGCATTTGACCGCCTTCAAAACCGTTAACGGCAACACCTGAACGGGACTTCTGGCCTTTCTGACCACGACCGCCGGTCTTACCTGAGCCGCTGCCAATACCGCGGGCAACGCGCTTACGGGACTTTCTGGCGCCTTCGTTATCTTTAATTTCATTCAATTTCATATCTATTCACCTTAAATAATCGGAGTAAGGAGCCGGCAGAAGATTTGACCGCTGCCAACTGCCACATTACTTTTCAACTTTAACCAAGTGAGCCACTTTTTTAATCATCCCGCGTACCGAAGGAGTATCCTCCAAAACCGATACTTTGTGCATTTTGTTCAGGCCCAGCCCTTTAAGGGTAGCTTCCTGATCAGCCGGACGATTATTCGCGCTTCTGATTTGAGTAACTTTAATAGTTTTTTTATTTGCTGACATCGATTAAGCCTCCTCAACTGAAAGTTTTGCATTTGAAGAGTTTTCACGACGGCTAACAATATCACCGACTTTTTTGCCGCGTTTGGCAGCAACCATTCTCGGAGAATTGATAGATTGCAAAGCGTCAAAAGTTGCCTTAATCATATTATAAGGGTTGTTGGAACCCAAAGACTTAGCAACAACGTCTTGCACACCCAAAACTTCAAAAATAGCACGCATCGGGCCGCCGGCAATAACACCGGTACCGGCAGGAGCTGTTCTCAGAACAACTTTACCCGCACCAAAACGTCCGTGAACATCATGATGAAGAGTTCTGCCCTCACGCAGAGGAATGCGAACCATATTTTTCTTAGCTTCATTGGTAGCTTTGACAATAGCATCGGGAACCTCGGTTGCCTTACCGGAACCATAGCCGACACGGCCTTTCTGGTCACCGACAACAACAACAGCGGCAAAGGACATATTGCGTCCGCCCTTAACAGTCTTAGCTACGCGGTTAATATGAACCAGTTTCTCAACCAATTCATCTTTCTTTTCTGCCTTACGACGATCTACAGCTTGTGCCATAACATAATCTCCTAGAATTTCAGACCAGCTTCACGAGCTGCATCAGCTAAAGCTTTAACACGACCATGGTAGATGTAACCGCCTCTGTCAAAGACAACTTCACTTACACCGGATTTCAATGCTCTTTCGGCAACAGTCTTACCAATAACGCTTGCAGCCTCAATGGTAGAAGACTTTTTAATCTGGTCTCTGATCTCTTTGTCCAAGGTAGAAGCAGAAGCTACGGTAGCACCTTTGGCATCGTCAATAACCTGCACGTAAATATGCTTTCCGCTGCGAAATACAGACAGTCTCATCTTTCCATTCGCAGCTTTTTTCAAAGCTGTTCTTACGCGGCTTTTTCTTTTTTCAAATAACTCTTTTGGCGTATTCATCAAATTAATCCTTATTTCTTCTTGCCTTCTTTACGACGTACGTATTCGCCTTCGTATCTGATACCTTTTCCTTTGTAAGGCTCAGGTTTTCTGAACTCGCGAATTTCTGCCGCAGTCTGGCCGACTAATTGCTTATCCGCACCGGAGATACAAATCTGTGTCGGGCTTGCGCAAGAAACTTTCAAACCTTCGGGAACCTCAAAAATAACGTCATGAGAATATCCCAGAGAAAGTACAAGCTTGCGGGAACCTTCAACGCGGGCTTTATAACCAACGCCCAACAGTTCCATATTTTTAGAAAAACCTTCGTTAACGCCTTTAACCATAGTGTTAATTCTGGCTCTTGTCGTACCCCACAAAGTTCTAGCCTGTTTCGTATCTGACAACGGAGAAACAGTGACAGCATTGTTTTCGACTTTTGCAGCGATATGGCTATCATCAAAAGCATAGCTCAGCTCGCCCAATTTTCCTTTAGCGGTAACAACGTTATTGTTAATATCAACCGTAACGCCGTTCGGGATAATAACCGGATATTTTCCAACTCTAGACATCCATTTTCTCCCTTAAAATACCTGACACAAAATTTCACCGCCAACGTTGGCTTTGCGGGCTTCATGGTCACTCATAACACCTTGCGGCGTAGAAATGATGGAAATACCCAAACCATTGTACACTCTCGGCAGATCTTTAACGCTGGAGTATACGCGTCTGCCCGGAGTGGACACGCGGTAAATTTCTGTAATTACACCAGTACCTTCATGGTACTTCAATTGAATACGAAGCTCATCAACGCCGGCACGAACATTAACTCTTTCATAACCGGAAATATAACCTTCTTTCTTCAAAACTTCCAAAACATTTTCACGCAGGCGGGAAGCAGGTGATACAACATCACTTTTCTTAGCCCTTTGTGCGTTTCTGATGCGTGTGAGCATATCGCCCAAAGTATCTGACATAGACATTATCTCACTCTCCTACCAACTAGATTTTACCAACCCAGGAATTTCACCGAAGCCGGCCATGTCTCTAAGCTCGGAACGGCCCAGACCGAATTTCCTGTAATAACCGCGGGAACGGCCTGTAAGTTTGCAACGATTTCTAAAACGAATGCGTGCAGAGTTACGCGGCAGTTCTGCCAATTTAAGAGTCGCTTGGAATCTTTCTTCTGGAGAAATAGTCTTGTCCATAACGATATCTTTAAGCTTCTGACGACGGTTAGCAAATTTTGCCGCCATCTTAGCTCTTTTCAGATTTTTAAAAACTGAACTTGTTTTTGCCATAGTAAAATCTCCGTCTATTTCTTGCAGGGCAAGTTAAAACCGGTAAGAAGAGCTTTAGCTTCTTCGTCAGTCTTTGCAGTTGTACAAATGACCACATCCAAACCGCGAACATTTTCTACTTTGTCGTAGTTAATTTCGGGGAAAATGATCTGTTCTTTAATACCGAAAGCAAAGTTGCCTTTACCATCGAAGTTTTTACCGGAGATTCCGTGAAAGTCTCTCACACGCGGCAAAGCCATATTAATCAATCTCTCGAGGAACTCATACATTCTATCAGAACGCAGCGTTACCTTACAACCAATCGGCATACCTTCTCTCAGCTTAAAAGTCGCAATAGATTTGCGGGCTTTTGTAATAACCGGTTTCTGACCGGCAATCAAGGCCAGCTCATCAGCTGCATTATTCAGCTTTTTCTTGTCTGTAACGGCATCACCGACGCCCATATTCAAGACAATTTTAGTCAGTTTAGGTATCTCATGTTTGTTCTGGTAACCGAACTTCTCAACAAGAGATTTTTTTATGACCTCATTATATAACTTTTCAAAATTTGTCATAAATTTTTCTCCTATTTATCGATTACTTCACCGGATTTACGGGCAACACGAACTTTCTTCCCGTTAACTTCTTTATAACCGACTTTGGTAGCCTTTCCAGATTTCGGATCCACCAAAGCCACGTTAGAAACGTTAATCGGGGCTTCTTTGGTAACAATACCGCCAGGAGTAGTTTGGCTGGGTTTGGTATGTCTTTTAACCAGATTGACACCTTGAACAACCACTTTACCCTCTTTAGGCATAGCTTTTACAACTTCACCGTTCTTACCTTTGTCATCGCCTGACAAAATAACAACTTGGTCGCCTTTTTTAATTTTCATTTTAGGCATTATAATACCTCCGGTGCTAACGAAATAATTTTCATAAATTTCTTTGCGCGCAGCTCTCTGGTAACCGGACCGAAAATACGGGTGCCGATCGGCTCGCCGTCTTTGTTAATGAGAACTGCCGCGTTCTTGTCAAAACGGATAACGGATCCGTCTTTACGTCTGATGTCGCTGGCTGTACGAACGATAACAGCTTTTTGAACATCACCTTTTTTTACACGACCCTTGGGGATAGCGTCTTTAACCGACACGACAATTACGTCGCCAACCGTCGCATGCATTCTCTTGGACCCGCCAAGAACTTTAATGCACTGCACCTGACGTGCGCCGGAATTATCAGCAACATCAAGGGTGGTTTGCATCTGTATCATTTTTTAATTCCTTTTCTCTTAGGCGTTATCAACTAATACAGTCCAAGTTTTTGTCTTAGAAAGCGGTCTGGATTCAATAATCCGGACGGTATCACCGACTTTGAACTGGTTATTTTCGTCATGAGCTGCATATTTTTTGCTTTTCTTAACGAATTTCTTATAAACGGGATGCATAACCTGACGCTCTACACTGACCACGACAGTTTTATCCTGCTTATCACTGACAACAACACCTTGAAGAATTCTTTTAGGCATATCTTTTTCTCCTAACTATTCTTCTTGCGCTCAGCAAGGAGCGTGTTGATTTTTGCTATTTCACGACGGACACTTTTTATTACAGCAGTATTTTGTAATTGTCCAGTAGATTGTTGAACTCTTAAGTTAAATTGTTCTTTTTTTGCCTCAAGCAATTTATTTTCGAGCTCATTATCACTCATAGCACGAAGATCTTTTATTTTAGTAACCATTAATTATTCTCCTTGCTCTGAAGCTAACTTTTTAACAAACTTTGTTTTAATCGGCAGTTTGGCGGCAGCCAAAGCAAAACCTTCGCGAGCTGTTGCTTCATCAACGCCTTCTGCTTCAAACAAAATCCGTCCCGGTTTAACACGGGCAACCCAGAACTCAACAGAGCCCTTACCTTTACCCATACGAACCTCGGCAGGCTTATCTGACACGGGGACATCCGGGAAAATTCGGATCCATATTCTTCCGGCTCTCTTCATCGCACGTGTCAGAGCTCTACGAGCAGCCTCGATCTGGCGAGCTGTGATACGTTCCGGAGTAAGAGCTTTCAATCCGTATGAACCGAAACTCAATTCTGATCCGCCTTTGGCCAAACCGTGAATACGGCCTTTGTGCTGTTTGCGGAACTTAATACGTTTTGGACTTAACATTTATTCTTTACCTTATTTCTATACATTATGCAGAGGTTTTAGGGTGACAGATAGAGTAGAAAAGAACTGAGAAAAAATTTTAGTGTACAAAAAGGTACATGAATTTTTTTGATAGTGAATTTTCTGCTCTAGATGCGCCATAAAACCCTTCATAATTATTTTTGTTCAGCCAACTTCTTATCCTGCGCCATAGGATCATGAGCCATAATCTCACCTTTATAGATCCATACTTTAACGCCGCAAGCACCATAAGTTGTGTGAGCCGTAGAGGTAGCATAATCAATGTCAGCACGCAATGTGTGCAAAGGAACACGACCTTCACGATAATACTCGGTTCTGGCAATTTCGGCACCGCCGAGACGGCCGGAACAGCTGACTTTAATACCTTCAGCACCCAAACGCAAGGCAGACTGCATAACGCGTTTCATAGCGCGGCGGAAAGCAACGCGGCGTTCCAACTGCTGAGCAACGCTGTCTGCTACGAGTTGAGCATCAAGCTCCGGTTTTCTGACTTCCAGAATGTTCAACTGAACTTCGGCATCAGTCATTTTCTGAATTTGAGATCTCAGAATTTCAATATCCTGACCCTTTTTGCCAATTACAACACCCGGTCTTGCAGAGTGAATTGTAACTCTGGCCTTTTTGGCAGGACGTTCAATAACAATCTTGCTTACACCGGCCTGAGCCAATTTCTCTTTCAAGAATTCTTTAATTTTCAAATCTTCGTGCAAATAATCAGCATACTTTTCATCAGCATACCAGCGAGAGTCCCAAGTACGGTTAACTCCCAAACGAAGACTTGTAGGATTAACTTTTTGTCCCATTAACTTACTCCCCACGCTCGGAAACGACAATGGTCAGATTAGAGAAGGGTTTCAAAACTCTGGCTCCTCTGCCGCGACCTCTGGCGTGCATACGTTTCATTACTAAACCTTTGCCAACATAAGCTTCTTTAACAAAAAGCTTATCAATGTTCAATTGGTGATTATTTTCAGCATTGGCGATTGCAGATTGCAGAACAGCCAAAGCGGTTTTAGCGATTCTCTTCTTGGAAAAGCTCAGCTCGGCAACAGCCTTGGAAGCATTCAAACCACGAATTGATTGGGCAACGAGGTTCAGTTTCTGGGCACTGGAGCGAATAGAGCTGCAATAAGCCATAGCTTCATTAGCGGCTACTCTTCTGGCGTCTTTAGTTTTTCCCATAATTAACCTCTCTTAGCTTTCTTATCTGCTGCGTGGCCGTAGAATGTACGGGTCGGAGCAAATTCACCAAATTTATGACCAACCATATCCTCAGTAACCAAAACCGGAATAAATTTGTGGCCGTTATAAACCCCGAAGGTCAGACCGACAAACTGCGGCAGCATCGTTGATCTGCGCGACCAGATTTTAATCACTTCATTACGAGTAGTTGCTCTAGCTTTTTCAGCTTTTTTGAGAAGATAGCCATCAACAAACGGCCCTTTCCATACGGAACGTGTCATTAGCGTTTCTCCCTATTTCTTTTTGTTTTCATGACGAGTTCTCATAATGAACTTATCAGTCTTTTTGTTAGTACGAGTCTTAGCACCCTTAGTCGGCTTACCCCAAGGAGTAACAGGATGGCGACCGCCGGAAGTACGACCTTCACCACCACCGTGCGGGTGATCAACCGGGTTCATAGCCACACCACGGGAAACCGGACGTTTGCCGATCCAGCGTGTACGGCCTGCTTTACCGAGAGACTTGTTCTGGTTATCGGGGTTAGAAACAGCACCGACGGTAGCCAGACATTCTTCACGGACAATCCTCAGCTCACCGGATCCCAGTTTCAACTGGGCGTAGCCGGCATCTTTACCAACCAGCTGGGCATAGCAACCGGCAGAACGAACCAACTGTCCGCCCTTGCCTGCTTTGAGCTCAATATTGTGAATAATTGTACCAACCGGCATATTCTTCAAAGGCATAGCGTTACCGGGTTTGATATCAGCCTTATCAGAAGATACGACTTTATCACCGGCTTTTAATCTCTGCGGAGCGAGAATATAAGATTTTGTACCGTCCGTATAGCTGATCAAAGCAATAAAAGCAGAACGGTTCGGATCATATTCAATTCTCTCGACAGTTGCCTCACAATCAAATTTATTACGTTTGAAGTCGATAATACGAAGTTTGCGTTTATGACCGCCACCGATTCTGCGACTTGTTACGTGTCCGAAATTGTCACGCCCGCCTGACTTAGTCAAACCAACAGTCAGGTTTTTTTCCGGAGCGCCCTTGTAGAGCTCGCTTCTGTCAACAATAACAAGCTGACGAAGTCCCGGAGATGTAGGCTTATATTTTTTCAATGCCATGTTTTAAATTCCTGTTGTAACATCAATATTTTGGCCTTCAGCCAGAGTAACGGCGGCCTTTTTATAGTCAGAACGCTGACCGATATAACCCTTAAAACGTTTCTCCTTGCCGAACTGGCGAATAGTATTGACTTTGTTTACTTTCACATTAAAGATTGCTTCAACGGCAGCCTTAACTTCGTCTTTGGTTGCGCTCAGCGGAACCAAAAAAGTTACTTTACCGGCTTCCGATGCAATCATCGATTTTTCTGTGATTACCGGACGGATCAATGTATCATACATTTTTGCAGTTACGGTATTGTTTGTTTTCTTAGATTTTATCATTTCAATCTATCCTCCAAGCAAGCAACTGCATCTTTGGTCAAGACCAGTTTGTCTTTTCTCAAGATGTCGTATACATTAGCGCCGACCGTCGGCAAAACATCGACTCCAATAATATTTCTGGATGCCAATGCAAAATTAGTATCAACCTCTTTGCCGTCGATAAACAAGCAGTTCTTCAACCCGCAGCTATTAAGTTTGCCAAGCAAATCTTTAGTTTTCGGGGCTGACAATTTTGCTTCATCAACAACAACCAGATTGCCCTCTTTGGCTTTAGCCGAAAGAGCGGTTTTCAAACCAAGTTTTCTAAACTTCTTGGTCAGTTCATGCGAATGGTCACGAACAACCGGACCAAAAACAACGCCACCTTTTCTAAACTGAGTTCCTTTGTAAGAACCTTGACGGGCACGTCCGCCGCCTTTCTGTTTGAAAGGTTTGGAACCGGTCAAAGCAACTTCGGAACGGCCTTTAGTTTTGTGGTTGCCGCACTGCAGTCTGGCCAGCTGCCAAACAACAACGCGATGCAAAATATCGGCGCGAACTTCCAAGCCGAAAATCGACTCGTTCAGCTCAATCTGGCCGACACTTTTATTAGTATCTAAACTTAAGATGTCCTGTTTCATATTTTTCAATCCTTATCGCTTATGCATTTTCAGCCGGAGTTTCAGCCTGAGCTGCAACAGGTTCATCAACTTTTTTCAATCCTGCAGGCATCGGCAGTTCAACCTTGCTCGGGATTTTAATGGCATCGGTAACATATACCCAGGCATTTTCACCGCCGGGCACGCCGCCCTTAACCATCAGCAATCCTCTGGCAGCATCAGTGGCAACAACCTTCAGATTTTGAACGGTTACACGCTCATCACCGAGATGTCCGGCCATTTTTTTGCCTTTGAATACCTTACCAGGATCCTGTCTTTGTCCTGTAGAACCATGAGAACGGTGAGAAATAGAGACACCGTGGGTAGCTTCCAAACCGGCAAAGTTGTGGCGTTTCATAACGCCGGCAAAACCCTTACC
Organism: uncultured Alphaproteobacteria bacterium; assembly: GCA_934271195.1. GTDB lineage: Bacteria > Pseudomonadota > Alphaproteobacteria > RF32 > CAG-239 > MGBC133411. The sequence continues at coordinate 71,698 of CAKQRB010000036.1, forward strand.
TTTGGAGGTGCTGCATACATCAACATATTGACCGGCAACAAAATGTTCTACAGATAATTCATCGCCTACAGAAAGCAGACAATCTTCAGAAACTCTGAACTCTGCCAGTTTTTTCTTAGGCTCAACGTTAGCTTTGGCAAAATGCCCTTTCAGAGGTTTGGATACATTTTTAGCCTTGATGGCGCCTGTACCGAGTTGTACAGCTGTATATCCATCTCTATCGAGAGTTTTAACGTCAACGACTTTCAAATCTTCAACGCTGAGAACGGTAACGGGAACATGAGTTCCGTCACTCTCGAATATACGAGACATTCCAAGCTTTTTTGCGATTAGACCCGTACGCATTATTATATTTTTCCTTTTCTTAATAGGTTGACCTCTTAAAATCTAAAAAGCCAACATTAATTTATAACTATAATTTGATCTCAACATTAACACCGGCAGCCAGATCCAGCTTCATCAAAGCATCTACGGTTTGCGGTGTCGGATCGACAATATCAAGAAGTCTTTTATGAGTACGGATTTCAAACTGCTCGCGGGATTTCTTGTCAACGTGCGGAGAACGATTTACCGTAAACTTCTCAATTCTGGTCGGCAGGGGGATCGGCCCTCTGACATTAGCCCCGGTTCTTTTGGCCGTATGCACAATCTCTTTGGTAGACAGATCAAGCAGACGATGGTCAAAAGCCTTGAGGCGAATTCTGATATTTTGTGTTTCCATCATTTTTAATTTTTACCTTATAACTAGACGGCAACAGATTCGACTATCTTATCCTTGCCATCTAAGAATTAAACTAAGCAAACCCTTGTTTCTCAGTAGTTTGCGCTATGTTTTATATCCTCGCTGTCAGACAGATTCCGTCCGCCTCACAGCTACTGTGCGCCAGTTGTAACATAGACAAATTCTAATTGCAAGTAAAAAAAACAACTTTTTTCATTTTTTATACAGGATTGAAGTCCCGTCTCAGACTCTCTTTGAGTCAGATTGACAAATTTTAAAAACGACGAGTCTAAATTTAATTTTTCGACTCAAAAACGACTCAAATTTTCCCGAATCGACAAAAACAAGCATTTGCACTCAGACGCCCGCGTTTTTATGCTTACAATATATCAACCATTTGCCGTCGTTTAAACACGGTCCGATGATATAATCAGACAACGCGCTCAACCGTATCGGCATTTTCTCCGTAAGGCAGCGTACATTTTCTTTTTCCTGCGCTTCTGCGGGGAAGCACACTGGCGACGACAGAGTTCAAACCGTCTGAAAGGCCTAGGGGTTGTTTAATAAAAAAACTAAATGATTGCTTTTTTCTTATAAAAATGCTCTTCAATTAAGGCGTAATTTTCCGGATGAATAAAATTCCGCCAGCGTTTGTCGCCAAACTTAATCATATCGCGAACCATTGTGCCTGTCACAAACGGAAAATCCTCATTAGTACGGTCAACATATTCAATATTTTTGAAAACGCCTTTAAACCAGTGCGCATCATAAGAACTTCCGGCATAATAAACATCCGGAACCCCGAGTTGCGGCAGGCTTACATTCATGAAATCCAAAACATATTCCGCCCATTCCGCCGGATTGTTAATATCAAACAGCCCGATAATCTTCAGACGCGGATAATTCGGATTATAGCGATAAACATTCTGAATCATTTTTTTACGAGTAGTATAGTTAAGCGGATTACGCTGCGTTCCCTGCTCCTGAATCGAGCCGAGAATAATAGTAACCTGTTCACATTCGTTAAGCATCCGGTCAATCATTCGGGCATGTCCGATATGAAAAGGCTGCGCCCGCATAACCGCAATTCCGTGTTTGTATTTATACATAAAAAAAACTCCCTGAACAGGAGCCTGCAAGAATCAACATATAAACATATCTGTTCTAAACCGGCTCAGTTTACATCAGTTCCTTGCCCATAAGCCCTAAAGACAACCGGAACACGACAGAAATTAATTCTGATTTTAATAAATGTCAAGAAAATCTTTTTCACAAGAAAAAGTGATTTATCTTGATATAAAAAATGAAACGCAATACATTACGACGGTATAACCCACTATAGGAGTATTAATATGAAAAAAATTCTTACCTGCGCCGCCATTGCTCTGGCTTTCACCGTTGCTAATGTTTCTGCTCAGGAAATTGACCTCGTTGAAACGGCCTCCGGCCTGCGTCAGACATCCGACAGTCTGCATGAAAAAGCTGCCAATATCAAAAACAATCTGAAAACGGCCAAAGAAAACGCCAAAAAACTCAAAGAGAAAAAATCCGCCTCTTCTGACAATAGCCTTAAAAACGAACTGAAAAAATCAATAGAAGAAAAAAAGGCAGAATATAAAGCCAAACAAGAAGCGGACAAAGCCGCCGCCAAAGAGAAAAAAGCCAAAATCAAAAGTGATCTGGAAGCAATCAAAAATACGTGGAAAAACTAATTCGGCAATCAAATAGATATCCCCCAGTAAACTGGGGGTTCTCAGGAAAAGGCACCGAAAGGTGCCTTTTCTTTACAGCTCCAAACG
>CAKQRB010000037.1 GCA_934271195.1 uncultured Alphaproteobacteria bacterium
TACGGGTAGCAAGTAATTTTCGCCCTGTCAGACCGTCATGCGCCCTTAAGGCGTTCGCTGGCACTGTTAGGGTTATACCCGCATGTGAAGAACCCCACGTTTTACGTGGGGGTTCCTTTTTTTTTATTTCCCGCTTATAACCTGATTTTTTTACTTGAGATATTTCGATTCTCATAGTAAAATCCGAGCAAATGATTAATAACAATTTGCAGCCTTGTTTCGGCGCAAAAGATGAAAGTGTTGAAAATGAGAAGAAGAGAGAATGACCGGATTGAACTGACCGGATTTCCAAAATATCTGCATAAATTTGTAATGTTTATAACCTTTCCGCTTCGCAAACCGGCAATCGTTATTCCTTTGCTGATTTTAGCATACCTCATTCCGACCTTTATCGGTGCCAAACCGGCCGAAGTCCACTTGTGGTATTATCACAAAATTACGGGATTGTTCAGCTCGGTCAAAGACAAAGTGCAGGATACCGGCAAAAACATTATTCCCGAAGCCGTAAAAGATCTAAGCAAACAAACAATTGACACTTTCCGCGGCCGCGAAGACAATGCCGATAAAGTAGTAAACCAGCCGGCAAACAATCCGCAGGCTATTCGTCGTCAAATGTTTGAAAAAGCAAAAAACAATGAACCTGCCGCTCTTGACATAATGCAACAGCCCGATGACATCCGCATTGCGCAGGTTGTTTCGCAGGAAGATGTTTCCGTTGCCGCTGAGCCAAAACCCGTGACCAAACCTGTCTTGACTGAAGACAGCAAGGAAAAAGCTCAAAAAAAGCTGGATTTGATTTATCTTGTCACACCGCAAGAATTTAGCGGAGAAGCCCGCATCCGCAATGCCAATGAAATTATCATTGACGGCAACACCATCTTTTTATTCGGCATTTATGTCGACCCGACATCAGCCAAAGGTATTGAAGCAAAAGCCTACCTGCAAAAACTCATTGACGGAAACTCCGTCAAATGTATTGCCGAAGCCTACACCAAACAAGGCTATGCCACGGCTTTGTGCTTTGCCAACGGCAAAAACCTCAATCATGAGATGGTTGACAGCGGTTATTCCAAAAACGTAGCTCTGGAAAGATAACGCCATGTGGCAGCCGGTTTTCATGGTCAGCGGTTTTTTTGTAAGCATTATGGGACTGGCTATGTTGATTCCCGCCGCCCTTGACATCTATGATACCGGCAGCAACTGGTCATATTTTCTCAATTCGTCAATAATTTCGCTGTTTCTCGGCGTTTCCTTGTTTTTGGCCAATTATACGGAAATCAAAAAACTCAACCTTCAACAGGGATACCTTTTGACGGTCGGCAGCTGGATTTGTGTTATTGTTATCTCGGCCTTTCCGTTTGTGCAAACCGGCGTTTCTCACACTTTTGCAGATGCCTTGTTTGAATCCGCTTCCGGACTGACCGGTACAGGCGCCACCATTTTTGCTAATCTTGAAAAACTTCCGCGTTCTGTTTTGCTTTGGCGTTCACTGCTTTGCGGACTGGGCGGGGTAGGGATTGTGGTTTTTGCTATTGCCATACTGCCGTTTTTGGGCATCGGCGGTATGCAGATTTTCCAGCATGAAAGTTCGGACTTTAATGACAAGCTGATGCCAAAACTCAGCTATCTGGCCAAAAGAATCATTTTTATTTACCTGTTGCTTCTTCTCTGTTGTTTTTTATCGTTAAAATTCTCTGGCATGAACTGGTTTGATGCCTTGAATCATGCTCTGAGCACCGTCGCAACCTGCGGCTTCTCAACCAAAAACAGTTCAATTGCTTTTTATGACAGTGCAACCATAGACGCAGTCGTGACTATATTTATGGTTTTAGGCTCCCTGCCACTGACTTACTATTACGTTGTTATCATCAACAAAAACATTCATTCTTTGCGGGCGGCTCAGGTTGCATTTTTCTTCAAATTGCTGGCGTTTTACATTCTGACAACGACCCTGTGGCTCTGGCAGTCTGACTACTATCCGAACTTCTGGACGGCTTTGCGCTTTGCCTCTTTCAACGTTGTTTCCGTAACAACCACAACCGGATACGCCTCAACTGATTACCTGCTGTGGGGCAATCTCAGCAACGTCATTTTTCTGATATTTGCCTTAACCGGCGGTTGTACCGGTTCAACCACAGGATCAATAAAAATCTTTCGCTGGCAGGTTATGATTGCATTTGTAAAAAAACACCTAATCTCAGCCGTTGAACCCAATCGCGTTGTTCCTGTTAAAATCGGCACACTCGCCAGCGACAATAAAGTGGTTGCCTCAGTCTTTGTTTTCCTTTCGGCATATTTTTTCAGCACCATCGTTCTGACCTGTCTTCTGGCTCTTGCCGATCTGGACTTCACAACGGCTTTCAGCGCCGTCATCGGTTGCATTACCAATACCGGCCCCGGAATCGGGAAAATCATCGGCCCCGTCGGCAATTACAGTTCGTTAAGCGAATATTGCAAATATATTCTTTCTTTCGCTATGCTGCTCGGTCGGCTGGAAATCATGACAATTCTGGTCATTATGACCCGCAATTTCTGGAAACAATAAAAATTGACAAAAAATAAAAATAATGATAATTACTAATCTGAAAATGATTATTAATTTAAAATTCTATTATTATGAATCCGAAAAAAAACAAAGTATTATCCGAGTATTTCAAAAAAATTGAAAAAGCGGAGCAGGCGGTTTTGCAGTCTGATGACACTGATGCTGTCACATATCTTCTTAAAGACAGAAAAATCAGTGACAAAAGCATAAATTATCTTTTCCAGTTTGCAAAAAAGAAATATAAAATGATTTTTCTTGACAACAGGAAGAGTTTCACTCCCGCGGAACAGTGCGCAATTTGCACTTTCGGCTCGGCAGAAATGATAAAGAAGCTTATAGGCACACTTCGTGTTTTTGAACCACTGCATCCGAATGCAGAAAAAATATTGCTTGGTTCGACCAAACAGGCTTCCTTGTACTACTATATTTCTTACCTGAACCACACATTAGCTCCCGAAAATCTGCTACAGTTTTTCCAAACGGCTGATGCTTTGCTTATTGAAGACTACTTTCGGAAGCATAAATGCATTTCTATTGACAAAACAGCTTTTATTGAACTTGTAAAACGGGGCTTGGGAAATTTGTTCACTGCGAATTTTGACAACTGCTGTCCGACCAAAGAAGCCTTGTTGGCGGTGTTTGAAAGCGATATGGAAGAACTGAAAACCAAAATAATTCAACACAGACGTCTGACCGTTCAGTTTGATGCCGATTTTATCAAAAAATACGATTACGACAGCCTCATGAAATATCCTTTTTCACTTCTGACAACCGAAGCTCAAAAGATTTTATATGAACAAGATAAAGACCGGTTTTGGACTTACTGCCTGTCACATAAGATCAACGTTATCGATGAATATCAGGAAGAGTTGAGAACAGATAAAAATCGGGAAAAGCTCTGGCAGGAATGGCTCAAAAAAGGTTTTGTCACTCAGTGTATACTGAAAAATGTTATTCTTCATGAACCGCGGCAGCTTCCGCTTTATATAAAGCACAATCCAAACATGAACTGGCCTGATGCTTGTTTGATAATTTCTCATGCGCCGGCTCCGATTGCAAAAGAAATGGCAAAAAAGTCAGCGCATCCGGATTGTCGTAAAGCTTATAAAAAACGCTTTAACTGGTTCCAAAGAACTTTCGGATAATACAAAAATCCCTCGACCTTACACAGGTCAAGGGATTTTGTGTTTTAAAGCCTCAGACTATTCTGCCAGCGATTCTGCCTGAATGTCCGATTTGGACTCCGGCGCTTCAAGCTCAATCAGCTGATCTTCGTCAATCATGCCGTTTTCCTCAATTTCGTCACCGGTTACCAGCGGAATTTCCTCAGCCATATTCTTTTCTTCATGAATCTCCGTATTTTCCAGCTCTTCAGAAGAAATCGGCTTGGCGTTTTTTAACAATTCCGGTAACATAGCCTCATGTTCTGGCGTTAGAACAATACCTTCTCCATCGCTGTTTTTCACATTTTCCGTCTCCGAAACCGCTTTGTCCTCGCCGCCTTTTTTAATGACAATAAAATCACTCGGCAATTCCTCAACAGGTGCTGCTACCGGTTTTTCTTCATATTTCGGAGCTTCGGTCGTCCCGTCTCTGTTAATTTTAATCAACGCTTTGGGCGCATCTTCATCTTGTGGCAAATCAGGCTCGGCAACCTTGTCTTTATTGTCAGTAACCGACTGTCCATCTGCGTTTTTGGCTTTTTTAAATTCGGCAATGGCTTTTTCGGCTTCCTCTTCAATACCCAACTGCGCTTCATCAGCTACAGCCGGATTCTCTACAGCGCTTCCGCCGCTTATCACCTTTTCTTCCTCAGCTTTTTGAACTGCGGCTTCAGCCTCAGCCACACTTTCTTTACGCGGACGGGGCAGGGACGGCTCTTTGTCATCTTCGGCCTTTTGACCAATGCTGTTGCGTATTTTCAGTTCTTCTTCCGTCAAAAGCTTAGACCTGTCAACGTCCATATTCAGACATTTAAGAAGCCATACGTCATAAATCGGATGAGCCACGGCATTGAGCGCCGGAGAAGAAGACATCATCCAGCCGCGAAAAATATTGACCGGATTCTCCGTCTGATAATTATCCACCACGTCAACATAAGCAAAATTCTCAGGCGTTTCTTCAGGAGATCTGCTTTTGCAGGAACGGACAACAATCGAAAAAGTTCCGTATTCAGCCTGACCGTTAACCGGCACCTCCACAATAGATACCTTGCCGGTAATCTTGTCCATTGCCTGCAATTGCGCAGTATTCATTGCGATTTCACGAGCAACCGCACTCCCTGCATAGAAAGCGGAGCAGAGCGCAACCGCGCTCAAAAGTCTATTTATTCTCGCTGCTACCATTATCGGTCACCATAAAAATAATTTCACCGACCATATCTTCCAAAGTCTTAAAGTCTTTAGTATTTTTAATCATATCGCCGTCTTTCAGGAAAACATTTTCTTTCCCCGGCTCAATTTTAATAAACTTGTCGCCGACCAACCCATCGCCGACAATAACAGCTGTACTGTCAACCGGCAGTTCAATATTGGAAGCCAAACTCATCTTGACATCGGCGGAATAGTCCTCGGTATCCAAAGTCTGCCCGATAACCGTACCAACCTTAATACCGTTGATTCTCACGTCAGACCCCACGTTCAAGCCGCCGACTTTCAAAAACTTCGCTGTAACCGTGTATCCTTTAACCACTTGCAAATCCGAAACATTATAAGCAAAATACAGGAAGAACGCGGCCACCAGAACCACGACAATACCCATGATTGTTTCTACAGGCTTCTTATTCATAAACTCCAACTCCTTAAATTACACAATTATTTATTTTTATTACGATTATTTTTGCCGATGCTGACGATTCTGTCGAGCAGTTCTTCAATAACCATGGCATCCTGAGTATAAGAGAACTCGCCGCCGGCCGGAATATAATCTTCGGATCCGCCGGCCTCAATTTCAATATACTTCGGTCCCATCAGCCCCGAACTGACAATTGAGGCACTGCTGTCATCGGGAATGTTAATTCCGTCTTTAATCTCCAAAGTCAATATAGCTTTAAAATTGTCATCCAGCTTGGCATCAACCACACGTCCGATGGTCATTCCCGCCAGACGCACCAAATCGCCAACCAAAAGGCCGTCCGTACGATTATAACGCGCCATCACGGAATAGTATGTTCCACCTTCGGCATGCTCAATATTTTTGCGGCCGGCCACGAACAACACACCGACGGCAATCAAAAACAAGGCCACCCACAATCCGGTTTTCAGGGAACGGGCTTCTTCTTTGGAATAAACTTCTTCAGACATTTCAACTCCAATATAATATTTTTTTTCGTTTTGCATATATAAATAAAGTAAAATAACGTTTTTGTCACCAACCTTTTTGAAAAAATGAAAAAAGTTGTTAAAATTTAAAATTAACTTGCTAATATAAAGGAGAGATAGCAAACAAAGCCGGATAAAAACAATGATTACAGTCAAAAACCTGTGCAAAGATTTTAATAATATAAAAGCACTGAATAACATAAACTTTACCGTTAGACACGGAGAAATTGTAGCGCTTCTGGGTCCGAACGGCGCCGGAAAATCAACGCTGATGCGCCTGCTTTCCGGTTACATTGATCCCACGGCCGGAGAAATTGAAATTTTTAAACAAAATTACAACGACAACAGACGGCAAATCCTTTCCGAACTCGGCTATGTGCCGGAAAATGCTTCGCTGTACGGTGAAATGACCGTCTTTGAATTTTTAAAATTCATGGCGGTGACCCGCGGCCTTGCATCAGCAGAAACCGGAAAAAGGATTTCCGAACTCACTCGGCAGTTTGAACTGGACAATGTGCTGACACAGAAATGCGAAACCTTGTCCAAAGGCTTCAAACGGCGGGTTGCTGTTGCCGGCATATTGACGTCATCTCCGCGTATCCTGATTTTAGACGAACCGACCGAAGGCCTTGATCCCAACCAGAAATTTATGTTCAGACAATTTCTGAAAGACTACGCCCGTAAGAACATCGTCATTATCTCTACCCATATCATGGAAGAGGTGACCGCTTTGGCTTCCCGTGTGCTTCTGCTCAACCGCGGCAAACTGGTAAAAGACACGACCGCCGCCCTTCTGAGCGAATTAAGCCCCGATAACAGTCTGGAAACAGCCTTCCGTCGCATTACCCAACAAAAACAATAAATCAGGAGAATAAAATGCTCAAACAAATCACTCTGATTTTTCAAAAAGAATTCTGTTCGTTCTTCCGTACCCGACTGGCCTATTTTGTTCTGGGAATTTATCTTTTCTTAAGCATGTTTTGCACATTTTACATCGGACTGTATTTTGACGTTTTAAATGCCAACCTGTTCTCGTTTTTTTACTTTCAGGTAAACATCCTGATGTTGCTCGTTCCGGCGCTGACCATGCGGCTGTGGGCAGATGAATACAAAACCGGCAGCATAGAACTGCTCCTGACACAGCCTTTGTCTTACACCGCTGTCGTAATTGGCAAGTTTTTTGCCGCCTGGGGATTATGTCTGCTGATGCTGTTCTGTACCTTTCCGCTCTGGTTCTACACCGCAGCCAGTATTCCGTCCGACAATCTGAATATTGCCACTTCTTACTTCGGCTGTTTCTTAATTAGCGGCAGTATGTGCGCCATCGGCTGCATGGTATCTGCTTTCAACAAAAGCCCGATTGTCGCTTATCTGAGTAGCGTTTTATTACTCACATTATTGATTATCGTAAACTATAACTTTCTTTTTAACGGTCTTAATTTATCAGGAAGTCTGATTATCCGTTTTACCCAGTCGCTCAACTTTTTCTATCATCAAAGCACGCTGCTGAACGGGCAGCTCGGACTGGACAATATAATATATTATGTAACTATCACGGTCTTGACGCTATGGCTCAACCGGATAACCATTGAATACAAACGCAGTTAGGAGCATGAAAATGCAAAAATCAACGGTTCAAAAAATCAAAAACAGCATAATCATCAGCCTTTTTGTCTTATTGCTTTTGGCTTCGTTTATTCTGATAAACACCACTTCAGGCGCCTTGTTTTCAGGCAACCGAGCCGATTTGACCTCTGACCGCCTGAACACTCTGAGCCTGCGCTCGGAAGAGATTATTGCCGGCATTAATAAACCGGTATATGTCAAACTTTACCTGTCTTCGCAAATTTCCCGTCAAAACCCTGTTCTCGCTCAATACGCTCAAAACATCATTCGTCTGCTCGGTCGTTATCAGGACAAATCCAACCACCTGATAAAAATAGAAATACTTGACCCCGAACCCTATAGCAATGTCGAAAACGAGGCTAAAACCGCCGGACTGGTTCCTTTGCCGGATAGCGAAAACGAAAAGCTCTACTTTGGTGCCGTTTTTAGTGATGATAAAGGGCGTTCTTATACCATACCGCAGTTTTCACCGCAACGGCTTAATTATCTGGAAAATGACCTCAGCCGCGCTGTTTCGAATATTCTCATGCCCAAACGCAAAGTCATCGGAATAGCCTCGGATTTGCCGCTTATCAACCCTGGATTTATGAACGCCGAAAAACAGAACAACTGGACTTTTGTAAACCTTTTGAACAAGGATTATGCTATAGTGCCAATATCCACGACAACTGCAGAAATTCCAAATATCGACGTTTTGATAATTGTGGCAACCGGAAAACTCCCGTCTTTGTTTATCTACGCTCTTGACCAATACATTCTGCGCGGCGGGCGCTTGCTGTTGATTATTGATCCGGCCTCAGAAATCAAAAAACGCCTTTACCCCGGCATTCCGGATGAAAACCTGAACCTGAATGCGCTCCTTGACAATTTGGGCATCCATTATGTTCCGGATCAGGTTCTGGGAGACCGTGAACAAGCAGTAGATGCCTTCTTTGCCGCGACCGAAAATGCCGATGCTAGGAATCACATTTACTATCCATGGATGAAGATAAAAGCTCCGCATTTTAACCCGCAATCGCCGTTAACTGCCGGCCTGAACAGCATTTTCTTAAAAAGCCCCGGTGCCTTTATCTTAAAAGATGAAGACGGACATACCGCCGAAAGCCTGTTGGCCACCTCGGAAAACACCATGCTGACGGCGGCCAATCTGGTCAAGTTTGCCCCCAAGGCCGATGTCCTGCGTTATATGGATGCCAAACGGCAGGTCTATTCCGTTGCCGCTTTGTCCGAAGGTACTTACCATACCATTTTTGCCAAAAATCCTTTAGAAAACAGTGCTTATGCCAAACAGATTCTGCCGTTTTTAACCACTTCTGTCGCATCGGCGCAAATCATTGCTGTTTCAGATTCTGATATCTTGGATGTCAAAAACTGGACAGAAGGCGGGGATACAAATGATTTTGCCGAAGATGATTACAACCTGACACCGTCCAACAATAACTTTGACTTTATTCAAAGAAGTGTTGATTTTCTGAGCGGAAACCCCGGCGCCATGAATGTTGCCGCCAAAAAATACGGCGGCAGCCGCCAAACACTGGCCGATATATTCTATCAGCACGGCCTGAAAGCCCGCGAAAAAGCCTACAAAGAAATCAATGACCGGCTGGAAGATAACCAACGTAAATTAGACACGATTAACATTATGCTGGAGAGCAATTCCGCTTTCGGTACGGCACAGACGCTTGGCGAAATCGACGCCCTCAAAAATAAAATACTGCAGGAGAAAAATGAACTCCGCCGCATAGAATATCAGATAAAGTCAGAAGTCACGCACCGCGAACACATGGTTGCCCTGATAAATACCGTGATTGTTCCGTTGGTGCTCCTTCTGCTTATCGCCACAGTTCACTTGTGGCTGTCACACCGCAACAACCGTCAGGCTGGGAGATTGATCAATGAATAAACACCTATTGTTAAAAGCCTTTTTTCTGTTTGTCGTATCCGGCCTGTTCGCCGCCTTTTCCTTTTTGTGGCTCAACAGCCGCCAGTCGGCTTCGCGCTTGGGACAATTAGTCTTTGCCAACGCCATAAATTATGAAAAAAGCGTTGATAAAATTACAATTTCAACCACCAAAGAAACTTTTGATCTGGTTTTGACTGACAACTACTGGCGCATTAATGGGGCAGAGGGCTACTATGCCGGTCTGATGCTGGTAAATGACCTGCTTTCTGCCATGACACAGTCCGTTTATTACAGTAAACAGCCCGCCACACCTGAACTTTTAAAACAATACGGCTTGGAGTTGAAAAGTGCCGGCGAAAAAGCAACAGATATTGCCTCTGTTAAAATCTATTCCCAAAACGTTCTCTTAAATGAAATCAATCTCGGCCGAAAAAGCGAAAACGGGCTTTATACCTATGCGCATATCCCTGGTACAAAAGAAATATGGCTGATTTCCGGTAGTTTTACACTACCACAGTACCGTTACTCCTGGTATCAGCAGCCACTGTTCTCCTACCCCGAATCAGCAATAAAAACCGTTGCTTCTCTGAAAAACGGCAATAAGTCGCTACTCATGCGGCTGAACAACAAACAGGAGTTTGTTAACAAAGACCTGAAAAGCGTCAGCATTCCGGCTTTTTTTGATGAACTCAAATACGTGATTTTCGAAGACGTCAAACCTGTTAAAGACTTTGACTTCAGCCAATATTCGCAATCAAGAAAAATCCGATTCAGCACATTTTCCGGCCTGACAAATGAACTCATGATTTATACAAACGGTCAAAAATACTGGCTGACAACAAAATTATCTGCGGCAAACCTTACAACCGGTAAATTTAAGGATTATATAGCAAGCTATGAACTCCTCACTGCCGGCTGGATATTCGAGCTTCCGTCCGCCAGCGGGGAAGTCTTGTATACCACAGAGTTTTAGAAGGATTTTATGCAGACAGATAACGCAAGATGTGACTTTTTATTAAATATTTCAACCAATGCCTTGCTGGCAACAGACATAACCGGCCGGATTATTTATATGAATCGGGCTGCCGGCTATTTTCTTTCCTCAGAAGCCCTCGGCAACGCTCTGTCCGTATGGTCAGGAAATCGTGCGCCGCAAATTCTGTCAAGAATCACTAATGCCGTCCGTCTGCAACAACCCCAGTCTTTACAACTTTCCCTGCGCGGCAGATGCTGTAATCTTTATTTTTACGGACATCAGCCCAATTGTTTTATCTGCATAGAAGACATCACCGAGCGCAAACAGCTGGCCGCCAGTCTGGATAAAACCGCGCAAAGACTGGAATTTGCGGAAAGGACGGCACACATCGGCTATTGGGAACTGGATTTAGAACACAAAAAAATCTATTGGTCCGATGAAATGTTCCGTATTTTCGGCGCCACGGCCTCAAATACTTCACCCAAAAAGAACCTCATTCGGGAACAAATGTTCAAAGAAGACCTACCGGTTTATAAAGAAAAACTGCGCGAGCTGATTCGTAACGGCAAACAGGTTGAAGGTCAAATCCGTATCCGAAAATTAACCGGAGGTCTGAGGTATTGCTTCTTCAAAGCCGGAATCATTGATGATGACGGACATCACAAAATCGCCGGCACATTTCAGGATTTAACTCCCATCATCAAAACCCAAACAGCCTTGGAAAAAGCCAAGCAACTGGCCGAAGACATGAACAGAGACAAATCTTTGTTTTTAGCGCAGGCCAGCCATGATTTGCGCCAACCCATGCAGGCTCTGGGCATGTTTATCAGCGCTCTGGCCGCAGAAAAACTGACTGATTATCAAAAAATGCTGCTGGATAAAATCGAGGCCTCAGCCTATAACCTTAAATCAATGCTCGATAATCTGCTTGATTTGTCCAAACTTGAAGCCAATACCGGCATTGGAGATTTTTCGGAATTCAATATTGCGCTGCTGTTAAAAAAAATTGCCGGAGAATATCAGGAAATCTGCCGACAGAAAAAAATCTCCTTCCGCTTTTTTTTACATAATGCCGTTGTTTTCAGCGATCAGCTGATATTGGAACGGCTCATCAGAAACCTGCTGAGTAATGCCGTCAAATATACCAAAACCAAAATCGTTCTGGGCTGCAAATGGCGCAAAAACTACCTGCGCATTATGGTTATAGATAACGGTGTCGGCATCCGTCAGGAAGAGCAGGAGCAAATTTTTGACGAATTTTATCAAAGCGGACACATAGCGGGCAATCGCAGCCGCGGTTCCGGGCTGGGCTTGGCTATTGTCAGAAAATCAGCTGAAATTCTGGGCTTTAACATAAAACTGAGATCAATTCCGGAGCAGGGCAGCTGCTTCTGGTTTGACATTCCGGTCTTGCGCCGCCTGCCGAATGTTAAACAAAAAAAATAAAAAATTGACAAAATAGCACTTGTCTGAGACATAAAATTATGATATGATAAGAACGTAAAAAAATTATTGTTAAATTAAAAAAATAAAGCTATGAATATCTTAGAAAAAAAAGCCAAATTGGCAGAAATCCGTAAAGAACTTGAAAGAGGAATATCTCCCGCCGGATATGTAAAAAACATTGGAAGCATATTCTTCAAATGTTATGATAGCGGTTGCGTTTTACGTGATGTGGTCTATTACGGATCCATCAGACATGGCTTGGAATTTGAAGTTTTGGCAATGGACTGCTCATATTTCGTTGGCTCACAAGAACACGCCAAAGCTCTAAAAGCGGCATTCGGTGGAATAGCCTATGAAACGGAATATTGCCATCTGGCATCCAACCCGCGGGACTTATGGGCTTGGGAAGGGCCGTTGCGTAACAAACAACTTTATGAGAATGCGGCTCCTCTTGATTACGAAGAGATCGTTGCGGCTTTATTCTAATTCAAAAAAACAAAAGAGTGCGGAGTCTAAAACTCCCGCTCTTTTTTCATTTTAAGCAAATAACATTACAAAACGCCACAAATTTTAGACAAAATAAAAATTGACCCAGACATAAATTTATGATATAAAGAAAATGTATTAAATATTTTTTATTTTTATTATTAACAAAAGAGGGAACGGGACGTGCAAAAGGACACACCCTCTATAAACAAACCCAGAATAGTTATGGCAAAGATAGAAGTATGCGCACAGGATGTAAAATCAGAAATTAACGCATTACAACGTTATCGCTCCGGCTGGGCAAATGACATCCGGGAAGGCTGGAATTTTGGCAGCAAAGAAACAAAAGACATTTTGTTTCAACTCTACGAAATTTCCGGTTCGATAATTTTGGCCTTACAAACCGTTGAATCCGGACACTATCGTGACAAAATGGCCATGATAATGGTTAAGCAAAAGTTGGAAAAACTCGTTAAATCAGAAAAATTTGACGAACTTGCCGCAATGTCTGAAGCAGGCATGTGCCATATTATAACAACAGGCACCAAACATCATATCCGCGTAATGTTTGAAACGCTTGAAGTTTTAACGGCCTAAACCAAACGAGAGGAAGCATAAAACTTCCTCTCTTTTTTTATTATATGCCCCAATGACAGACATTAGCCTATGAGTGTATATTCGGACATTGCTCACAAGCAGATGTTGTCTGTCATGCCTGTCATTTCGACTAAGCAAAGCACCTTCTCAAAAGAAAGTGCTTAAAATCAAAATTGGTACGCGCGCGGGGGCGTGAGGTAAAACGCCAACCGCTGCTCCGGTTGACGTTTAACGAACGGCGAAAGTTTGTTAGCGCGTGAGCAAGCGTAAGCGCTGCGAAACAAGCGTTACAAACCGAGTGCCCACGGCCGAAACAAAAAGCAACTAATGTTGCTTTTTGTAAGGAGACGCAATGAGACTTGTAATTGTGAGATGACGACAGACATCGATACAATTGCTTAGTCGGAATTGGAGTTAGTGTTGCGCTTCAACCGCAACACTTACGAGTAAGACGAACCGTAATGGTTCGAACCCTCCTGAAAAAACAAAAAAGCACCTTCTCAAAAGAAAGTGCTTAAAATCAAAACTGGTACGCGCGCGGGGGTTCGAACCCCGGACCCACTGATTAAGAGTCAGTTGCTCTACCAACTGAGCTACGCACGCATTATGGGTAGTTATCATCAGATAACGAACGCAATATAAAACGGATAAATAATATTTGCAAGCAAAAATTTTCAAAATTTGTTAAAAACTTAATATTCGATTTTATCCGTTTTGTTTTTCCATTTCTGCATTACCTCTCTGGCTTCTGGCAATTCTATTCTAACCAATTCAATCGGATCATCTTCATAAAACACGCGGTCACGAAACCCGATATCTTCGGCATCATACCGATCGGCCGCATAATAAACCTCTTTAATATTGGCCCATTTGCAGGCATTCAGACACATAGGGCAGGGCTCGCAGGAAGTATAAAGGATACATCCGGACAAATCAAAGCTGCCCAGATTTTTACAAGCATCTCTAATAGCCATAACCTCGCCATGCGCCGTAGGATCATTGTCCGGCACCACGCGATTATGCCCCTGTCCTACAATCTTTCCCTCTGTATTGACAATCACACATCCAAAAGGCGAACTACCGCCGTCTACTGACCGGCCGCTGAGTTCTATGGCCTTGCGCAGATTCTCTTCATGATTTATCATCTTTCCTCTTTTCTGCAATTTTTTGTACATTTTAACAAAATAAGTCTTGACTGATAACGCAATATATTATACAAACAAACTGTTAAACCATTATTAATCTACTACTATGAAAACTACGTTAATTATTTTCTATCAAAAAAATTTTTGCAAATTAAAGATGCTGTGAAGCATTTGTGCAAAAATACGGAAGCAAGTGCAGAATATTCGTTTTTTTCACATTTAAGTTCATAAAATGTAAGTTTATTACTTTGCAAACTTCTTCCGCACTACTACAGTATCTGAAAAACCCCCTCGTGAGAGTCGGTTTTTTCTAAAAATAAAATATTTTTGGGGTGTAAAGTAGACCAATGACAACATATTCTGTCTTACCTTGTCCTTTGGTTTACACGAACAACGCCTGCTTTTTCAAGCAGGCGTTTTCGCTTTTTAAAATTTTATTAAACAAATTATGCTTTTCTTTCTACAACCTCAGGAGAAAAGAAAATGAACACCCGAGAAACAGATAAAAATTTTTTATACCAATATTATCAAAACTGCCGCTCTTATGTTGCAGATTCTAAAGAATTGTGCCTCTACGCTGATGAAAAATTCCGCCACTCCATGCAGGTTGTCGGCGCCGGAAACTATCTGCTGAAAAATGAAAAAGAACTGCAAAGCTGGACTCCGGAACAAAAATACCTCGGCTGGCAAGGCTGCCTTTTTCATGATATCGGCCGTTTTAAAGAAATTTATCAACGCTACGATAACAAAGACCTGCACGGCGCCAATCTGTGCAAATATGACCACGGCGAGTTCAGTTATCAAATACTAAAGACTTCCGAGCAATACAACAATCCGCTACTGCTGTTTCCGGTTCGTCACCACGGACATCTGGACAGCGATTTTTTTACGGAAGAGGGCTGGCTTTCGGCTTCTCCGACAGAACAAAATATTATGAAAAATCTCTTCTTCTTAATCAAAGACGCTGACAAAATTGCCAATTTTTATCTTTTCAAATGCCATCCGGAATATTATGGTACCTTAATCTGCGGCACTGAAGAAATGGATTCTCATGCCAGCCCGAAAATTTTAGAAAGTCTGACCCGTCACGAACTCTGTCGCAATGCCGACATTTCCACACCGCTGGACCAGATATTGCGTATTTTAAGCTGGGTTTTTGACCTTAAATTTGCCGGTTCTTTTGCCTTCCTGCACCGATTGGAGTGCGTAGAAGCAATGCTCTCGCGCATCAGAAAATACAATACTGATAATAAATCGCAGGAAATGATTGAAAGAATCATCAGAAACTTTATAACAAAAAGCATAAACATAACTAACATCAAAGGAAAAACATTATGAAAAAGAAATATGTCATCTTAGGTGTTTTGGCTGCAGCTGTTGCCGGAGCCTGGTATTTTACGCCTTCCATGGAAAGTATTGTCAAAAAACTCGTCCATAAATATGGTTCTCAGGTCACCGGAACCGATGTAAAACTCGAAGGCTTTGACATTTCCATAAAAAACGGCGAAGGTAAAATCAAAAAAATCACCGTTGCCAATCCTGACGGCTACAAAAAGCCTTATCTGCTCAGCCTCGACGGCATTACGGTTAAAGTCAACATCAAAAGCCTGACCACAGACACGATTGTTATTGAACAAATCAATATTGACAAACCTGTTGTCACCTATGAAATGTTATCTTTGACCCAAAACAATATCAAACAAGTTCAAAATAACATCAAAGAGTTCACCTCATCGGGTAAACAGGCTTCTTCCAAACCGGAAGAACAGAAAAAAGCAGATACTTCCGCTAAAGAAGATGGCGGTAAAAAGGTTATTATCAAATCTTTGACAATCAATAACGGAGAACTGCAAGCTGCCGCTAATGTCGCCGGAAAAACCACCGATATGACGGTTACACTGCCGACAATTCAGATGAACAATATCGGCGCTGCCAAAAACGGTGACAGCATTACGCAAAGCATTACCAAAATTTTCAACCAGATTTTAAGCACGGCTTCCGCAACTGCTGTCAACAGCAATCTCTCCAACCTGAAAGATATTGCCAATGAAAACTTAAACAATGTTGTCGGCGGTGTCAAAGACCGTGTCAAAAGCATTGGAATTTTCGGCAAATAAACAAGCAGAGAATTTTCTCCATAAATAAAGCTCCGCATTAGGCGGAGCTTTATTTATGGTTCGAACATAACGCTGCCAGCGCAAGCAGGTAGATTCAGACATGCCGGCCCAGCAGTTAGGCTTGCATAGCCTTTGGACTGTGCGAACGAAGCTCGGAATGGTTAGTCAATACCACTTGCGTCAGTTAGTAGCAGTTTATCATATCGCGTCTGTCACATTTTTTATTGTTCAAAGTAGTTTTTCACTTGTTTATATGTCAAAAGCTGCGGCAAAATCACATACCCGCTGTCCTTTCCGTTGTAATAAACATAGAGCGGCACACTGTTGCGCCCGAAGGCCGCCAGCGCTTCTGTAATTTCAGGATCATCATTGGTCCAGTCCGCCTTAAACAGCAAAATCTTCTTTTTCTTCACCAGCTTTTCAAAATCTTTGCTGTTCAAAACCAAAGATTCGTTTGCCAGACAGGTAATACACCATTTTGCAGTAAAGTCCACAAAAACGGCATGGCCGTCCGCTACCAATTTTTCAACCTTGGACTTATTATAAACTTTCCATTCCAGATTTGTCACGCCACTGCTGACGGCACTGCGCAAAACCAGCTGGCTTTGCAGCACCCAGACCAGCCACAAACAGGTCAACAAAACCGGAATGGCAAAAATTTTCTTCAAAACCGCCATCCATTTTCCGGGACGCGGCAACATTTTGTGAACAGTCTTCGGAAAAAATCCGACAAGAGCAAAGGGCAGGGCATATCCCAGCGCCAAAGCAATAAAGACCGGAAAATAAACATAAGTCGGCTGTGTCAGCGTATATCCGATAGCAATTCCCATAAACGGAGCCGTACAGGGACTGGCAATCAGCACGGCAAAGAATCCGGTTGCAAAAGCGCTGATTTTCTTTTTTGAAGCCGTAACCCGCCCCAGCTTGTCAGCAAACAAATTCGGCAGATGAATCCAGTCCATTAACAGCAAAAAAACAACAATAAAGACAGCCAGCATAATCCCGACAAACAACGGCGACTGCAATTGAAATCCCCAGCCAACCTGTTCGCCCTGCCAGCGCAAAAACAACAGAATCCCTGCGGTAATCAGAAAAGACAACACCACGCCAAGCGTGTATAACAGCGCCTCCTGCCGCATTTGCTTGGGCTTGATGCTTCCCTGAACCAAAGAAATGGCTTTGATTGTCAATATCGGAAAGATGCAGGGCATAAAGTTAAGAATAACCCCGCCGGCAAAAGCCATGACCAAAATCAACAAAAGATTATAAACCGGTGCATCGACGGGGAAATCGGAGGTCTTAAAACTCCTCTGTGCCGTTTGCATCTCATTACGCCACTCATTCCCCGACAATATGTTCAAATCAGTTATCGGAAGACTGAGCGTCCGCACCATTTTTTCGGGAATACACTCCTCATAACAGGCCAACCACTTAATTTCAACTTCCAAATTCTGCACCCGTTCCGGCCGGTCAATTGGCACAATCGTTGCGGTATAATAAGCGATTGTGTCATAACCATGCTGAATAATCTTGCCTTTTTTAAAATCTTTAGACTTGCTCCAGCGGACATTTTCAAGCTTGTATCCCTCGGGCAGTTTCCAGTTGACCTCTGTCGCCCGGCCGATATGCCCCGGATTCTGAGCAAAAATATGCCAACCGTTTAACATGGAAAATTTAACCAGTACGTCAAGAGTTTGTTTTTCATTAATCTCGTCGGTACTTGTCATAACCTTGACTGACACTTTGTCGGTAGTACCTTCGACAGTTAAGGCAGAACACTCCTTTGTCCAAATTCCGGTCAGAGCCAAAATGGCTGCAGCAAAAGCCCAAAATTTATTCATGCAGAATTTTCCCACGGTTCAATTATTGTTTGCGGCGAGAAATCACAAAGCTGTAATAAGCCGTAATCATAATGCTCAAAGCCTTGATAAAGCACAACACGCCCAGAATAATCGCCAGAAGCATAAACCAATAAGGTAAAACGCACATAATCAGCAGAACAATCAGCGTTTCAAACCCCTGAGCCAGCCCGCCCAGATAAAAAGGAGACATTCCCAGCTTAATCTCCTGCGAGCTTTTTGTCTTATAAGCCACCACGGCATAAGCCAGCATGGAGCAGGCCGAAGCAGTAAAAGCTAAAAGCAGAAAGGCGGCAGCAACGGCATTTTGTGCGGGGTTGGCCAGAGCAAACCCGAAAATAATACCTGCATAAAAAATATAATCCAACGTAGCGTCAAGAAAAACACCAAAATCCGTCACCTGAGAATTACGGGCAATTGCGCCGTCCAGAGCATCGCATATCCGGTTCATTATAATACATAAAATAGCCGTGGCATACATTTCCAGAGCCAGAAAATTGATTGTAAAAATACCGATAACAAACCCGATAATCGTCATCAGATTTGCCGATATCCCCATTTTGACCAGAGATTTTCCCAAATCATTCAAAAAAGAACGCACAATCAGCCTGAGTTTTTCCAGCTCGCTACCTGTTTTTTTCATGGCCTGCCGGACTTTAATTGTAACGGAATGGTTATAAATACGATTAAATGTTGATTTTATTTTCTGAAACATAGTATACTGCCTTTCTATATTACCAATGTTTATTACCTGTATATGATAAACATTTTTTGCAAAAAATAAAGGTATAAAGCGGGAGTGTTAAAAAATAATGCGTATCTTAAAATATTTCTTTCTGGCTGGCTCTGTTGCTGTCTTGGCTTATCTGATATTTTTTAATGAAACCCGTTTTCAGGAAATTCGGGGCAAAGCCTTCAATACTTATTACAGTATCAAAATCAAAACCCCGCACAAAAACGCCGGCCTCAACCGCAAGATTCAGGAAGAACTGGAAAAAGTCAACAGCCAGATGTCTGTTTTTGAGCCTGATTCTGAAATTAATAACATCAATGAAACGCCGGCCAAACAGAGTATCGAGCTGTCTGACGAAATGAGCAACCTCTTGCAGCAGTCCTATAATATATACGTCATGAGCGGCGGAAATTTTGATCCGACGGTTGGAAAACTTGTTGACCTATGGGGTTTTGGCACAAAAAAAACAATTGAATTTCCCAAAGACGAAAACATAAAAGCTGCTCTCAAACTCACAGGCTTTAACAAAGTCCGCTTCAGCAGCAATTATAAAAGCCTGAAAAAAGATATCGGCGACATCAATATCAATCTGTCAGCCATTGCCAAAGGCTATGCCGTTGACAAAGTGGCAGAATTGTTGAAAAACGAAGGATATAATAATTTTGTTGTGGAAATCGGAGGAGAAGTCACCGCCTTCGGAGAAAAATCAGAACAAACCAAAGGCTGGAATGTCGGAATTAAAATGCCGAACAGCGAAGAAAACGCAGCGGTTGTCACCATGCATAATATGAGTGTCGCCACCTCGGGAGACTACCGCAACTACTTTTATCACAACGACAAACGCTATTCTCACACAATCATTCCCAAGACCGGATATCCAGTAGAACACAAGCTGGCTTCCGTAACTGTATTTAACAAAAGCTGCATGATGGCAGACGGACTTGCCACCGCCCTTATGGTTATGGGCGAAAAAGACGGCCTGAGCTTTGCCGACCGCAACAAAATTCCGAGCGTCTTCTTTGTTCGTACAGATAACAATGACTACGAGATGATTGTTTCCAAAAGCGCCAAAAAACTTCTGAAAAACAAATGATACCGATAGAACATCAGGCTGTTGTTACAAAAGTTTCTACCGACGAACTAACCATCTGCGTTCCGCGGCAGTCTGCTTGCGGAGCTTGTCCGGCCGCGGGGCTTTGTGGCATGAAAGAAAACAAAGAACAAATCTTCTCAATTTCGGTAACGAATTCTTCGGCTTACAACCGCGGAGATACCGTCATCGTCACGCTCAACCCACGGCTGGGATGGATATCCGTTCTGCTTGGCTATGCTTTTCCGCTGTTGCTAATGCTTTTGGCAATATTTTTCTGCCGATATTTCGGCCAAAACGAAATATTTAGTGGTATTACTGCGATAATTATCTTGATTCCTTATTATTTTCTCTTATTCTTAGGAAGAAATTATTTTAAGAAAAAATTTACTTTTAAAATAACCAAACAATGATTCCGTTTTTTTATTTAACTTTTTGAGACAATATTATGGATAACATTATATTAACAGACTTTCTAACTCTGACGGCCATCGCATTAACCGCCGCCCTGATTCTGTATTTTGTCTCGCAAAAGTTCAAGGTAGACGAAGATCCGCGCATTGCGGATATAGAAGCCATGTTGCCTCAGGCTAACTGCGGCGCCTGCGGACGGGCAGGGTGTCATGATTTTGCCGTTGCCTGCACCAAATGCACGCCTCAGGGCTTTACCAAACTATACTGTCCGGTCGGCGGTCAGAAAGTCATGAACAACGTTGCTGCCTATCTGGGCATGGAAGCCGCCGCCAAAGAAGACACCGTTGCTGTTTTGCGCTGTAATGGAAGCTGCCAAAACGCTCCGACCAAAATTGATTACAACGGCGTCCAATTCTGCCGGATTGCCAACACGATTTCAAGCGGACAAAGCGGCTGTCCGGATGGTTGCCTGCGCCTGGGAGATTGTGTCAAAGTTTGCAAATTCGGCGCTTTAAGTCTGAACCCGCAAACCGGTCTGCCACAGGTAGATGCGGACAAATGCACTTCCTGCGGCGCCTGTGTCGGGGTCTGTCCGCGCCATCTTTTTGAGATCCGCCCCAAAAGTCTGAATAACGAAATAGTCTATATCGCCTGCCGTAACCGCCAAAAAGGCGCCATTGCCCGCAAAAACTGCTCTGCAGCCTGTATTGGCTGCATGAAATGCGCCAAAATCTGCCCTGAGATAAAAATCGAAGACAACCTGTCTTATATTCCGACAGACGTAAAAGCTGCCGAATTCGGGGCAAAACTGGCCGAAGCCTGCCCGACCGGAGCCATTGTTTACATTCAGCCGAAAGGACAACTGCATGACTAAGGACAACTGCATGACTAAAACCTTTCCGATAGGCGGGATTCATCCTAAAAAATACAAGTTAGCCGCTGATATTGCCATTACGGATGCAGGACTTCCGGAATATGTTTACATTCCGGTCAAACAACATACCGGCACACCGGCCAAAATTGTGGTATCTCAGAACGACAAAGTAAAAGTCGGCACATTACTGGCCGCCGCTGACGGCATTGTATCCGCACCGGTTCACTCATCAGTTTCCGGCGAGGTTGTCAAAATCAGTCAGGAAGAAGGGCGCTGCGGATATTACGAAAATATCATTACCATCAAAGTCGATGGTAATGAATTTGCTGACGGCATTGATACCACGGACACAGTCATTGCCGAAATCCCAGACGACACAGAAGAAATCATGCGCCGCATTCGCAATGCCGGCATTGTCGGCATGGGCGGAGCAGGCTACCCAACTCCGATAAAAACAACAATTCCTGAAGGACGCAAAGCAGAATATCTCATTATCAACGGCATTGAATGCGAGCCTTTTCTCTGTACAGATGACCGTCTGATGCAGGAAAAAGCCGAAGAAATCATTATCGGTGCCAAAATCATCAATAAACTGCTCGGCATTCAAAAAGCCATCATCGCTATCGACGAAAACAAACCGCGCGCCATAGAAATAATGACCCGCCTGACCAAAAGCTATGTAGGCGTCAATGTCAGAGTCTGCAAAACAAAATATCCTCAGGGTGGAGAAAAACAGTTGATTGCCGCCATTACCGAACGTGAAGTTCCGATTGCCAAACTACCGATAGACATTGGCTGCGTCGTCCAAAACGCCGGCACGGTCTTTGCCGTTTATGAGGCCGTAATGAAGAAAAAACCGCTGATTGAGCGTATTGTAACGATAAGCGGAGATGCAGCCCAAAACTCAGCCAACTTCAGGGTGCGCATCGGTACGCCGGCAGAATTCTTAATCAATAAAATCGGCGGCATAACAAAAAAAACAGATGAAATCATCTTTGGCGGACCTTTTATGGGCACCTCTGTTACCAATTTAAAAGCTCCGGTCACCAAACTAACCTCCGGCATTCTGCTTCTCTCGGCCAATCTGACGAAAAAAGAACCTGAAACAGCCTGTATCCGCTGCGGCAAATGCGTCGATGCCTGCCCGCAGGGCTTAATGCCATTTGAGATTGCCCGCTATGCCCGCAACAATGATTTCTCACAAATTATGCGGCTCCACGCTCGCGACTGTATTGAATGCGGCTCTTGCGCCTATATTTGTCCGGCACGCATTCCGCTGTTGGATTATTGCAAAATGAGCAAAGCAGAAGCCAAAAAAATATTGAAAAGACAATAAGGTATAGAACTATGTTAAAGATATCTTCCGCACCGCACATGGCCTCTCCCGTCAGTACCGAAACTCTGATGAAAAACGTCATCATCGCACTAATGCCTGCCGTTTTGGTTTCTTTGCTGATCTTCGGCTTCAATGCCTTTCAGGTTTTATTAACTTCCGTTGCCGCCTGTGTTGCTTGCGAATACTTAATTTGCCGCTACTTTCTAAAAACGCCGCCCACAACCGGAGATTTTTCGGCAGTCATTACCGGCATTCTGCTGGGTTTTAACCTACCGAGCAGCATTCCGTTATGGATGATTTTGATTGGCGCTTTCTTTGCTATTGGCATTACCAAAATGGCTTACGGCGGACTTGGAAAAAACCTGTTCAATCCGGCACTGGTCGGTCGTGTCTTTTTGTTTATATCTTTTCCGCAGCAAATGACAACCTGGCCGCAGCCGCAGTTCGGAAACTTCTTTGCCGCAGATGCTCAAACCGGCGCAACCACACTCGGAATCTTAAAACATTTAAGCCCAGAAACATTAAGTGATGGTTTAATAAAACATAGCTATCATATTGATAATGTGCCAAGTTACACAAATATGCTTCTGGGAAACACCGGAGGAAGCTTAGGCGAAGTTTCTGCACTGGCTTTGCTCATTGGCCTCCTTTATATGCTTTATAAAAAGGTAATCACTTGGCATATTCCCTTTTATTATCTTTCAACCGTGTTTATCCTAACGTCAATCATGTGGTTTTTCAAACAAACACCAAATCTTGATCCGGTAGCACATCTTCTTTCCGGCGGTTTAATTCTGGGAGCTGTCTTTATGGCAACAGATTATGTAACTTCTCCGATGACAACCAACGGCAAAATCATTTTTGCCGTCGGCTGCGGAGCCCTGACGGTTATCATCCGCGTATTCAGCGCATATCCTGAAGGCGTCTCTTTTGCCATTTTGATTATGAACGCATTTGTACCGCTTATTGACAGCTGGTGCATTCCCCGCGTTTACGGAGCAGGGAGAAAATAAATGAGAAAACCAGCCAGTACCTTAAAAAATATGATCTTGGCAATGACAATTGTTGCCGGATTGTCCGCCCTGATTTTAAGTATCAGCTGCAAAATTACGCAGGAACCAATAAAAAAAGCTCAGGATGCTAAAAAGCTTGAGGCTATTCAGGCCGTTTTGCCGCCGGATTATGATAATAACCCCTATCAGGAACGCCTGACCATTTCCGGCAGCAATATAGAGCTTTATCCGGCCAGACAAGGCACAAAAATCACCTCTGTTGCCATGAAGACATACAGCAATAATGCTTTCAGCGGCCAACTGGAGCTGATAGTCGGTTTTTTGCTTGACGGCACCATCACCGATTATAAAATTATAAGCCATAAAGAAACCCCCGGTCTGGGCTCCAAAGTCACAGAAGAAAAATTCGCCCGTCAACTCCGCGGTTTTAACATTACCAAACAAAAATTGAAGGTAAGACAAGATGACGGGGATATAGACGCCGTCACATCAGCCACTATCAGTTCGCGGGCCGTTTTGGATGCCATTCAACGGGCTTATGACAATTATATCAAATTTAGCACATTGGGAAATTAAGACATGAGCAACCAAAGTTATGAAAATCTGACCAGAGGCATTATAAAAGAGAACCCGACCTTTGTAATGCTGCTCGGAATGTGCCCGACACTTGGCGTCACAACCTCTGCCGCCAACGGGCTGGGAATGGGGTTGGCAACGCTTTTTGTTCTGCTCCTGTCTAATTTTGCCATATCTTCAGTCAAAAACGTCATTCCTGATATGGTGCGTATTCCTTGTTATATCGTGATTATCGCCTCTTTTGTCACTGTCGTAGACCTCCTGATGGCGGCTTATCTTCCGTCTTTACACGCCCGTCTTGGAATCTTCATTCCGCTGATTGTCGTCAACTGCATTATTTTAGGGCGCGCCGAAGCCTTTGCCTCCAAAAACACAATCTGGCAGTCTGTTCTCGATGCCATAGGCATGGGAATAGGTTTTACCGGTGCTTTAACCCTGTTGGGCATCGTGCGCGAGATTTTGGGCATGGGATCTGTTTGGGGCTGGAAGTTTGTAGCTGAAGACACTGATACCATGATGTTGTTCATCATGCCTCCCGGTGCTTTTCTGGCTCTGGCCGGGCTTGTTATTGTCTTTAACAAAATCACCGGAGCAGGAAAATGAGTTATATTATGATCTTTATCAGTGCAATCTTTGTCAACAATATTGTATTGTCACAATTTTTGGGTATCTGCCCGTTTTTGGGCGTTTCCAAAAACAGCGCAACCGCTTCCGGCATGGGAATGGCCGTCATGTTCGTGATGACCTTGTCAACCATAGCCACCTATCTTGCTTATCATCTGCTGCTGGTTCCATATCATTTGGAATTTATGGTTACTGTAGTCTTTATCCTGATTATTGCTTCTCTGGTACAAATGGTCGAAATCATCCTCAAAAAAATGTCGCCGGCTTTATATCAGGCTTTGGGAATTTTTCTGCCATTGATTACAACCAACTGTGCCGTTCTCGGTATCGCCATTCTTGCCGTCCAAAAAGACTACAATCTGACACATGCCGTCTGCTTTTCTCTGGCAAACGCCATGGGCTTTACGCTGGCAATCATTCTTTTTGCCGGACTGAGAGAAAGAATTGACATAAAAGCCTTACCGCAGGCTATGCGTGGTACACCGATTACGCTTATCACTGCCGGACTTTTGTCTCTGGCTTTTATGGGTTTTGCCGGAATAGGGAATTAAGATGACAAAAAGGAACCCCCACGTAAAACGTGGGGTTCTTCACATGCGGGTATAACCCTAACAGTGCCAGCGAACGCCTTAAGGGCGCATGACGGTCTGACAGGGCGAAAATTACTTGCTACCCGTAAACGGG
>CAKQRB010000038.1 GCA_934271195.1 uncultured Alphaproteobacteria bacterium
AGTTTAGGAAACTGTTGCTCTATCCTGATGAGCTACGCCTGCGTGCCTTAGTTAGTTATAATGAAATCTTTACAACATTTCAATAAAAAAACTATTGCAAGAATTTTTAGTGTAAGATAAGGTAGCCTCAGTTTGGATAGATGGCCGAGTGGTCGAAGGCGCACGATTGGAAATCGTGTGTACCCCCAAAGGGTACCGTGGGTTCGAATCCCACTCTATCCGCCATTTTGATAAAAAAGACGCTTGGGAACAGCATCTTTTTTCGTATCCGGTGGAAACGCGGGCTTTGCCGGCGGTTGACTTTGCAAAAATGACTATGGTAAGCTCGTTTTATGTTGGAAAATGCAAAATCTGAGGCAGTTACATAATTGCCGATTTTTGAAGAGGCACTTCAACAAAAAAGGGGATGATTACTGCCAAAAAACAGTTCGTCAGAGCCCCACTCGAAATTTTTCGATTATTATAGCTTCCTTTCCAAATCAGATATATAATCAAAAATCTCTTGTATTAAGATTATTAGTTGATAAACTTAATGTCAACAGGATTTTAAGGAAAGCACAATGAAAAAGAAAATTTTTGGTTTTGATTTGGGAATTGCTTCAATCGGTTGGGCTGTTGTGGAGTTTGATAATGAATATTTTGATCCGGAAACAGGAGAAGTGGTTGAAGGAAAAATCGTTAAATCAGGTGTGAGGTGTTTTCCTGTTGCAGAGAATCCCAAAGATGGCTCTTCTTTAGCCGCTCCGCGCAGAGAAAAACGTTTAGCTCGCCGTATCTGCCGTCGAAAAGCAAGGCGTATGGAGAGTATAAAAAGATTGTTTGTTGCCAAAAATTTGGTTTCTGATCTGAGAGAATTAAACGATCTTTATGCCAGTCAGAAAGGTGGAGATGTTTGGAATTTGCGTATAAAAGGTTTGTCTGAAAAATTATCAAAAGAAGAACTTTTACGTGTCTTAACGCATTTGGCTAAACATCGCGGTTTTAAGTCTTATCGGAAAGCGGGGGAAGAAAATGATGCTGAGGGAGGAAGGGTTCTCAAAGCGATTAATGAAAACAAAAAGTTGCTTTCGAAAGACAATACTTTGGCTCAGGTTATTGTTGAAAGAGCAGGAAAAACAGGTAAAAAACGCAACTATACGGAATCTGATGCCAAGGGACTGGCAAAAGCCATTTATAATAACTCAATTCCTCGGAATGAAATAGAACGGGAATTGAATTTGATTTATGCTGAACAAAAGCAATATGGCATTTTTAGTGAAGATCTGTTTGAAGATTTTAAGAAAATAGCTTTTAGATATCGGCCGTTGGGAAGTGTAGCCGATATGGTGGGGAATTGTACGTTTGAAAAAGGGGAGAAACGGGCTCCCAAAGAAGCTCCAAGTTCAGAATTTTTTGTTGCTTGGGGAAAAATCAATAATATGGCGGTTTATGAAAACGCTCAAAAACGATTTTTATCCATGGAAGAAAAAAAGGCTTTGTTTGAGCTTCTTAAAACGACTCAAAAAGTTAAGTATCAGACAATAGCAAAGAAGATTTTTGTCGGAAAAGATATTCAGTTTACTGAGGTTAATTATAACTTAACTCGTAAAAAATCTAAAGACGGAAGCTCTAAAGAAGTTAATCCGGAAGATGCGGTTTTTTATGAAATGAAGGGTTGGCACAAGTTAAAGTCCTTATTTGAAAAAGATGCTTGGTCAGAAATTAGCAAGGATATTTCTTTATTAGACAGAGTTGTCAATGTTGTCGCTTGTGAAAAAAATGATGAGAATATTATAAAGGGTTTGAAACATATAAACGTTCCTGAAAAATATATTGAAACATTTTCTTCTTTGACAACCGATAAATTTATTAACCTGTCTTTGAATGCTTTGTATAAAATTCTTCCTTATATGGTGCAAGGAATGAAATATAACGAAGCTTGTGAGAAGGCTGGGTATGATTTTAGAGAAAAGACGGATAAATTGGTTGAAAAAAAAGGAGTATTGTTGAGTGTTATTCCGGCGGAAAAACAGACAAAAGTTCCAGTTGTCAATCGGACAATATCTCAGTTCAGAAAAGTTTATAATGCCATGGTTCGGCAATTTGGCGCGCCGGATCAAATAAATATTGAAACAGGGCGTGAACTGAAGAAAAATTATGAAGAGCGGCGCAAGATAATTAATAAAAATAAAGAAAATGAACAGGAAAGAAAAGAAGCTGAAGAAGAACTGAGGCAAGAAAATATTAAAGAAACTTCCAAAAACATTTGGAAATATCGTTTGTATCAAGAACAAGACGGAAAATGTATTTATTCCGGTAAATCTATAGATTTGCGTCGTTTGGATGAAGAAGGCTATTTAGATGTAGATCATATTATTCCTTATTCTCGTTCTTTAGATGATTCCTTTAATAATAAAGTTTTATGTCTTTCTTCGGAAAATCGGATGAAAGGGAATAAGACACCGTTTGAATATATCCAGAATAAAGATGATTGGGAGGCTTTTGAGGCAAGAGTAAATCTTCTGCGTAACAACAGAAAAAAAGAAAACTTGTTAAATAAAAATTTCAATGACAGAGAATTGGAATTTAAGGAAAGAAATGCCAATGATAATAATTATATTGCAAAATATATTAAGCAGTATTTGGAAGATGGTTTAGATTTCAGCTCTAGTAATCGTCAGGATATTAAGAACCGCATTCAGATGAGAACGGGGTCTTTAACGTCTTATTTGCGGCATTGCTGGGGATTGCACAAAGATCGTAATGAAAATGACCGACATCATGCCCAAGATGCCATTGTTATAGCTTGCGCGACTCAAAGAATGGTTAAATATTTGTCGACAGTTTCCGGCTTGTGGGAAAATAAATGGCAAGTGGCACAACTCAAAGACAATGGCGAAGCTTGGTATAAATCATTAAAATATAAATTTTTGGAACCATGGAACGGTTTTCGAGAAGATGTTAAACAATCTTTGGATGAAATATTTGTTTCTCGTCCACCGCGCAAAAGCGCGACGGGAGAAATACATCAAGAGACAATTCGTTCTTTGAATCCCAAGCATAAAAATTATAATAAAAAAGATATTAAATCAGGAATTTTGGTTCGCGGAGGTTTGGCTAATAACGGCTCTATGCTAAGAACAGATGTTTTTGTTAAGAAAAACAAGAAAGGTAAAGATGAATTTTATCTTGTTCCGATTTATTTGTCAGATATGGGAAAAGAGTTACCAAGCAAGGCTATTGTTCCTTTAAAATTTGAAGATGAGTGGTTGCAAATAGATGACAACTTTTCTTTTAAATTTAGCCTTTATATGGATGATTTAGTAAAGGTTAAAAAAGGCGAAAAAGAAATATTTGGCTACTTTAAGGGTACTGGTAGAACAACGGGCTCTATCACAATAGAAGCGCCGGATAGAAGTATCATTACCCCTAGTATTGGCGTGAAAACTCAAGATGCTTTTAAAAAGTATTCTGTTGATCCTTTAGGAAATTATACAGAAGTCAAACATGAAAGCAGAATTCCTTTAACACTTATAAAATCTAACGCTCAAAGGTATAAGGAACAACAACAGAAAGGATGATATATGGGATGGCGGATTATTCAAATAACAAAACCTTGCCGATTGAGTGTTAAAGATAAACAACTTCTTTATGCGCCTCAAGAAGGTGATGAGTTGAAAATTCCGCTGGAAGATATTTCAGTTCTTATTTTGGAAAACAAACAGATAACTTTAAGCAACTATCTGTTTTCTGAATTATCCGAATATGATATCGTTTTCTTTTCCTGTGATGGTTGTCATTTACCTTCTGGAGTATTTTTTCCGTTTCATAATCATTCCAGATATTCTGAGATTGCTTGGCAACAGGTTGAAATGTCAGAGCCTTTGAAAAAGCGTTTGTGGCAGGAAATTGTTAAAGCAAAAATTAATAATCAGGCTATGTGTTTAGAAATTTTTAATTGTGCTAATTTTTCAAAACTGCGGGAAATTTCGAAGTTTGTCCAATCTGGAGATGTAAAAAATTCAGAAGCATTTGCCGCAAATATTTATTGGAAAAGTTTGTTTGATAATTTTAATCGAAACAATGATGCTGATTTTCGTAATTCGGCCTTAAATTATGGCTATGCTATTATTCGCGGGTGTATGGCACGATCAATTGTCGGTGCCGGTTTGTTGCCTTGTTTTGGTGTTCATCACGTCAATAAGCTGAATCAATTCAATTTAGTAGATGATTTGATGGAACCGTTTCGTCCGTTTGTAGATTATCAAGTCAATAAAATGACTTTTACGAATAAAACGGAGTTAACACCTTTAGATAAAAACTATTTAGTTGGTATATTAATGCAAAACTGTATTTTTAACAATGAAGAAATAAACTTGCTAAAAGCCTGTGAATTATCAGCGATAAGTTTTGTTAAATCAATCAAACAAAAAGATGTTAAATATTTGCAAATTCCAATTTTAAAAAAATTACCACTTTTTGAATGAGGCTGTGGATAAATGGCAGTCGGAGGAGAACGTTTTATGAGAATGATAGTCTTTTTTGATTTGCCAACGTTGACTAAAACGGATCGGAGAAATGCGAGTCGCTTTAGGAGTTTCCTCGTGAAGGATGGATACACAATGTTGCAATTATCTGTTTATTCGCGGATTTGTAAGGGACAAGATGATGTCGATAAGCATGCAAAACGTCTTAAGTCCTTGATTCCTAAGGAAGGAAGTGTTAGACTGCTTACTGTGACCGAAAAGCAATATGTTTCCATGGAGATATTGGTCGGCACCTTAAAAAAAGAGGAAGAAATAGGTGATAAACAACTTTTATTGCTTTGAAATTTTATTTAAAAAACACAATAACATGTTGAGAAATCAACATGTTATTGTGTATGTAGTATAGCATATCTGATTTGGAAAGGAAGCTATAACTTCCGGTACAAAGAAACGGAAGAAGAAAAGAGTATAGCATATCTGATTTGGAAAGGAAGCTATAACTCCCATTTTACAAGTACGCACTCAGCATACAGTATAGCATATCTGATTTGGAAAGGAAGCTATAACTGATAGTGTGGATTTCCGCCGATTGCTGCGAGTATAGCATATCTGATTTGGAAAGGAAGCTATAACTCAAGCAAGGTGTATATATTTTTGCCGGCGGAGAATATATCGAAAACGGAAAAAGAATGATTATCGGACGCGGCCTCGGCACAAGCCTGCTGCCCGTCCGTTTTAACTGCCTGCCCGAGATATTGGTTTTAGACTCTGCGCTTGATGATTGACATAGCAGTTTTCAGACCATCAACCGCTGCAGAAACGATACCTCCGGCATATCCGGCACCCTCGCCGCAGGGGAAAATTCCTTTAACCGGACTCTCAAACTGTTCATCGCGCAAAATTTTTATTGGTGACGAGCTTCTGGTTTCAACACCGGTCAGAACGGCTTCCGGCATTGCGAATCCATGCAGTTTTTTATCCATTTCCAAAATACCGAGACGGAAAGTTTCCATAACGTAGTCAGGCATGACTTTTCCCAAATCACCCCAGACAACACCGCGGCAATAGCTCGGCTGCACTCCTGCCGCCTTGACAGACGGACGATTTTTCAATATATCACCAACCAACTGCGCCGGCGCTCTATATGTTTTTTCTCCGGCGAGATAAGCCTTGTGTTCCAATTCACGTTGCCAATACATACCCTGAAGAGGATGTTCACCGCCGAAATCTTCCGGCGTAACGCCGACTAAAAGCGCGGCGTTAGCGTTTTTCTTATCTCTGGCATAATAGCTCATTCCGTTGGTAACGACTCTTTCCGGCTCGGAAGCGGCAGGAACGACCACTCCGCCCGGACACATACAGAAGGTATAAAGCGAACGGCCATTGGGCAAATGAACCGAAAGCTTATAATCCGCCGCCCCCAAAGCAGGATGCGTCGCACAATCATGATATATTGCCTTATTAATCAGGCCTTGCGGATGTTCAATCCGCGCGCCAACGGAAAAGGCTTTCGGTATCAGTGGGATCTGCCGTTTATATAACATTTCAAACGTATCACGCGCACTGTGCCCAATAGCCAGAAGCAATTCCGAGATCGAGAATTCCGTTATCTCCCCGTTCGGCTTGCGAATCAAAGCTGCCTGCAATTTTTTGTCTTTAACAACAAGGTCTTCAAGCCGATGCCCAAACAGATATTCACCACCCAGTGAAATAATTTTTTCTCTGATTTTTTGAACGATTAATGCCAGTTTATCTGTTCCCAGATGCGGCTTGGCCAGATATAAAATATCTTCCGGCGCACCGGCGGCAATCAATTCGGCAAATATCTCTGCGGTATATACATCTTTTTTGATTCCGCTCATCAGTTTACCGTCAGAAAAAGTGCCGGCACCACCTTCTCCAAACTGAACGTTGGAATCGGAATTAAGCGTTCCGTTCCGCCAGAAGAGGTTAACATCTTTTTGTCTTATCGGCACGGGCTGTCCGCGTTCAATAATCAGCGGCCTTAATCCGGCTTTTGCCAAAGCAAGTCCGGCAAACATTCCTGCCGGTCCGGAACCGATAATGAGCGGACGTTTTTCTTCTTTCCGGCAATTAGGAATCTGCAAGACTTGCTGCGGATTGACCTTATCAATAAACGGCCAAAGTTTGTTTTTCAGAATCAGACCTTCTTCCGATGTTTCAATATCAACAGTATATACGAAAAACGTTTGTGATCGACTGCGGGCATCAACGGCTTTCTTTACCAGCCGAAAGGAAGAAAATGGTTTTGTCACCTTCAGTATTTTTGCCAGAAAATCCGGCAGTTCTGACAGCGACAGAGATAATGGGGCTTTTATATTACTGATTCTGAGCATGAAAATTTCCGATAAAAAAGCTCCGGTATTTTAGCAATAGCCGGAGCGTGAACATTTGGTATAGTCTTACTTTACATAGACATGGACTTCAGAAGCCGTCGCGGTATTGCTGGTCCGTGCCGACAAAGCAATTTTATCAGCGCTGACCCCCATGTTTACCATTTCCTGAAAGACCATGGCAGCATTATTTTGTGCATTATTTTTCGTCAACTGACTGCCGCGAGCCGGACTAACAGATACGACCTCAAACATAACATTCGGCTTTTTCTGGATTGCATGGCTGACAGCCTGTTTCAAACCGTCTTGAAAACGAACATCCTGTTTGTTAAATTTGGCAACAAACAAAGGCGAAGAAGAATAACCTCCGACTTTTTTGGCAACAGAAGAAGTGCCTGACATCATTGACGGAACAGCCGAAGCACCGCTGAAGTAGCCGACGGAGTTATAACTGCCGACCTTGATGGCACTGTTTAAGTCAACAATATTATTGCGCGCGGTTTCAACATATTGCTGCTGGCGCAAAATATCATTATTCAACTCGGATGAAAGGCTGTTAAACAAGATTGCCGTCTGATTGGTTTCGTTTTCCAAAATGCGCAACTGGCGATGATCTTCATCAACAGCGCCGGAAACACCGAATGCAGCTTTAATGGAATCCAACAAATAGGTTGTCATTGCGGCATCGGAATTTACTTTTGCGGCAAGCTGGTTCAAGGCGTTGGTGTTTGCGCTCATCACCTGAATATTATTCTGGGCGGATTGCAGCATGGCGTACATTTGCGGGTTGCCAGGTGTTGTGCCGACCTGCAGTTTAGCCTCAATTGCGCCAATCACTTTATGGTATTGCAGAGCATTATTAATGACCGATGTTCTGATTCTTTGCAGCTCATCGTTATATTTACGGATAGAATCCTGAAGCTGGGTCAATTCATTGCGAAAACCAATGACCTTTTGTCCGACGAAAGTTCCGGTATTTCCACCTTCAGTAATTTCTAACGGTTCAAAGTTGGTTGTTCCCAACTCCGGCAAGGGCGCAGAAGAACCGGCAGCGATTTCTTCCTGCGTGTCAGATCCGAAAAGCGAAGGAAAAATCGCATCCGATGTATACGAACATCCGCTTATTCCTAAAACAGAAATGATTGACATAAACAATCTGCTTGATACTTTTTTCATTAATAATGACCTTTTTTAATAAAGTTGGTGTGCAATTTGTTGCTTGGCTATGTTAACTTATAAAGAAATTTTTACAAAATAACAAGTAAGAAATTGAAAAAATTACAAAAATTTCCATTTCTTTTTAGCCCTGCGTTTATGCTGGTGTCATTGTATATCCAAAATAGTTTAAAATTCTTTTAAATTTGAAAAATAATGCTTGCAAATTAAAAATAAAAGCTGTATTAACTGTTTTGTTATTGAAGTTAAATGCACCCGTAGCTCAATTGGATAGAGCATCTGACTACGGA
>CAKQRB010000039.1 GCA_934271195.1 uncultured Alphaproteobacteria bacterium
ATACAAAAATCAAAGACAAAAATTTGCCGGCGATTTTCCGTTTATGCCAGAATTTCAAAAATCATGCACAAAAAAGAAAAGCAAAAACAATAACATACAATATTATGTCAAGCAACAATGCTAAAAGGAAAGACATTCTCTTTTTCATCGGAACAAACAAAACATAAACAAGCAGAAAAGCTACCAGAGCAATTTTCCATATGTAATCATAAAAACCGTCAAAATCATTGTCAATAAGAGAAAAAATTTCCTCATCTCCGACCGACATAAAAACTGCAAAAACCGCTTCAGTTACAAACCAGGGGATAACTGCCGTCAACAGAAGAAAAATGATTATATGTTTTAACTTAATCAGCCGTTTTTGCATAGATTCTTTATCCTTTAATATCCATTTCGTTTTTGGCGAATTCTTAAATATTCATCCGTCATACTTTGTAATTTATAATTATTGCAGGAAAGCGCTCTTCCGCTTTCTGCATACCATATTTTTAGCTCCCAATCGAGCCAATTGCCATAGATAATTCATAAACTGGATTCTTTACTCCGTTCAGAATAACGGTGCTTCTTCTTCAAAGTACTCTCTCAATCACATTTCCGCCAGAGCATCGCGGGTCTCATGGCACCATACAAACTGACACCTCACCAGCTGGATGTGGGTCTCTGGAGCAGTAAGCGGACAACTGAGCGCCGCCCGTCGCACGGGTCTTCTCCGCCATCCATATAACAAAAAATCCCCGAAAGGGGAGTTTTTGTTATTAGTGGTGCGGCCGAGAATTGGGAGAACAAAAATCAATTGACATTGATTTTTTTCGAACCAATCGTTGAGATGTTAGCAAGCAAGGAAAGCGACAGCAACCGCCGCGAGCGTTACATCTTTGACGACATAGTCTTCTCCGCCATCCATATAACAAAAAATCCCCGAAAGGGGAGTTTTTGTTATTAGTGGTGCGGCCGAGAAGACTCGAACTTCCATGAGCTTAGCTCATAACGACCTCAACGTTACGCGTCTACCAATTTCGCCACGGCCGCATCATATATACAAGCAACATAACTAATTCAGTTCTGCAAATAAATCAAGCATTTTTTTATCAATTAGGTAATTTTTTCCCAAATGAAAGTCCAAACAGAACTTTTATGCCTTTTTCTTCACGGCCTTAGGCTCGACTAAACCTCCGGAAATCACAAATTTGAGCCCCTCTTCCACCTTCATATCCAGCTCAATTACGTCTTTTTTAGGCACAAAAATCAAAAAACCGGAAGTTGGGTTAGGCGTTGTCGGAATAAAAATATTAAGCATTTCCTCGTCAAATTTCTCACTGACTTCACCTTTGGTAGAAGAACTGACAAAACCTAAAATCCAAATTCCCTTGCGCGGATATTCGAGCATTACAACCTGAGTAAAAGCCTGCGCCTTGTTGGAAAAAAATGTCTCAAACACCTGTTTTAACACGGAATAGACACTTGAAATCAGCGGCATTTTATAGACAATCCACTCACCCAGCCGTAAAAAGAATTTGCCCAAAAAACCGGCGGCAAACATACCGACCAAAATCAGGGCAAGCACCAAAATAACCAGACCGACACCGGGGATTGTAAAAGGCAAAACCGTATCAAACTTAAACTGCGGCGGTAAAATCTGGTTGACAATCCGGTCAACCCAGAAAATAAACTTGTAAGCCATATAAAAAGTAATGGCCACCGGCGCTGTTACCAAAATACCGGTAAACAAATATGCTCGTATTTTTGCACCAACTTTCATAAAAACGGCTTTTTCTTTTTCCAAACGAATACGTTTTATGTTTGCCGCTCTCTTTTTTACTTCAAAATCCGCCATTTTTTTACCTTTTCAACTTTAATCGCTTTAGAGGCTCTATAAAAATCATTCCAGCCCCTATTTCCGGCGTTTTAACGTGGAAAATAGAGTGATTTGAAAGGCGAGAAAAATTTTAATGTACAAAGTGGTACATGAATTTTTCGAGACCGCATCAAATTGCTCTAGGTTTCCGTTAAAACTTCGGAAACGTCTTCAATTATAAACTGCACCCCATTCCTTCCCATCCAGTTGTCCGGACGCAGTGTGCCGATAACATTGTAAACCGCCCCGCGGTGATTTAACAACGCCATGCCGGCTTCGGTATCGGCCATCCGAAAAGCCATGGCTTTCAGGCTCCCGCCGGACGCAGAGGTCAAAAAACACCTAATATGCCCGCTGCCGACAATTGATACTTTAGAAACATGCACCCGCGGCAAAACCAACTTCGGCTCCGGATTCTGCGCGCCGTACGGCTCAAGCATTGCCAAACTCTTCGCCAGCTCCGGCGTTGCTCCAGACACATCAAGCACACCATCGGCATTAATCACCGGCACAATTGCTTCATTACCGATTCTTTCTCGCACATATTCACCGGCAAACTTATGGAATTCTTCAATTTTATCCTCGTTCAGCGAAAAGCCGGCCGCCATGGTATGCCCGCCGCCTTTGGTAAGAATACCTTTTTCTTTGGCCGCAATAATCAAAGCTCCCAGATCAATTCCGGAAACTGAACGCGCCGAACCTTTGACCTCATCATCCTCAATAGACATTACAAACGCCGGCAGATTATAACGCTCCTTGAGCTTGCCTGCCACAATGCCGATAACCCCTTGGTGCCAATCGTTTCCTGCCACAAAAGCGATCGGATATTCCTGCGGCGTTCCTTCAAGGATTTCTATCGCCTTAAGCAGCACATAAGCCTCAACCTCTTTGCGTTTGTCATTAAACTCATTCAGTTTTTCCGCCAGCGTCTCGGCATAAAAAACATCTTTGGCGCAAAGCAGTTTGTTCCCGAGCGAAGCCTCTCCGACCCGCCCGCAGGCATTAATACGCGGCCCCAGCACAAAACCAAGATGAAAAGCCGTCGGCGCCTCAGATATTCCAGACTTGTCGATAAGAGCTTTCAACCCCGGATTTTGACGCAAAGCCATAATCTTCAACCCCTGCCGAACATAAGCCCGATTCAGCCCCAACAGCGGCACCACGTCACAAACCGTTCCCAAAGCCACCAAATCAAGCCAGTTCATAAGATTGGGCTCTTCTTTTCCGACATAAAAAGACGCTTTGCGCAATTCACGATTTACGGCCACGATAGTAAAAAAAACAACCCCAACCGCCGCCATATATTTTAAATATTCTATTTGATTTTCTTCATCCAGACGCTTCGGATTAACAACGGCATAGACTTTCGGCAACAAGATTTCAGCTTCATGATGGTCAAGAACAATAACGTCCAGCCCCTTTTCAGCGGCATAGCCCAGCGGCTCGAAAGCCGTCGTTCCGCAATCAACCGTAATGACCAAATCAGCCTTTGCCGCCAAAAACTCGTCAATCGCCATAATACTCGGACCGTAGCCCTCATCGCGCTCCGGAATATGAATCAGCGGCTCAATTCCGACACTTTCCAAAAACAAACGCAAAACGGAAGAAGAGGTTGCCCCGTCCACGTCATAATCGCCGATAATCGCAACTTTTTGTTTTTTTATCACCGCCTCGGCAATACGCTTGGAAGCTTTTTCCATATCTTTGAGCACAAACGGATTCGGCATCAGAGATTGAAGCTTCGGATCCAGAAAAGCCATAGCTTCATCCGCACCAATTTTCCGCTGAGCCAAAATTTGGGCAACCAATGGCGGCAATCCGAATTTCTGAGATAACAGCTCGGCTTTTCGCCCGTCAAAAGGCACGGTTTTCCACAAACATCCGTTTAAAGATTTGGTGTTCTCAAAATCAAAAGCCAATGACCTGTTCCCGCTTAAAAATTAGTAGCTGATGTAAATTTCCGCACGACGGTTCAGACGTTCGCCTTCCGGCATGACTTCCAAATAAGCCGGCGCACTGTCTGACAATGCCTCAATTGAAATGTCATCTTCTTTCATGCCGGCGCGTTTTAATGCCGCAGCCACATTCTGCGCCCGTTCCATCGATACTTTCAGGTTAGCCAGTTTATGAGAAACAATATCCGTATTTCTGGTACGGCTGGAAGCAAACCCCAGAACTTTAACCTTGGCATTATTGGCCTTGGCCTGACGAACAGCATCGCGGATTTTTGAATTATAAGAGGAATCAACAGCGGCACTGCCGTTGGCAAAATAAATTGTTTCCAGACGATAAGTCACGCTCGGCCCGTTGTCAGTATCCTGCTTCTGAGTTTCGGACAAAGTTTCTTCAAACACGCTCTCACTTAGCAGCGGCGCACTGGCCGACGCTTTGGCCTCGGCGACTTTAACCGTTTTAATCTCTTTTTCAGGAAGCTTTTCTTTTGCTTTAGATTTAACCTTAGCTTTTTCGGCCAGAACTTTTTCTTCTTTGTCTTCAATCAGGTCTTTGTCCGTAATCTCGGCAAAGATCTCGTCTTCTGCCTCGCCTTCATATGCAGCATTCTGCTCATCGGCACCGAGCGTTTTTCCCTCTTTCAAAACCTTAGCCGGAGCGGCATCAGGTCTTCCCTGTTTTTTCATCACGTCTTCCAATGTCACGTCGTCTTCCTCAATAATTTCGGGGAATACTGCCGAAGAACAGGCCGAAAGCGCCACAGACATCACAACCGACGCCAACAGAATTTTCAAATTTGGATACTGCATCATCAATTTAAACCTTATAAAAGCTGTTTGAAAACTGTAACTCATTAAATGAGTATAATAAAAAAACCGATAACACAAGTATAAAAACCTAATTAAAAACAAATTTTATCAAAAAAAAACACCGCCGGAAAATAAAAGATTGTCTTTAAAATAAATCAGATTAACATAATTAATACCACAGTACTCGGAAAGGAACGCAAATGAATACATCTGCCGCAGATTCGTCTTTGGATATTGCCGTCTGGTTTATTGCCCGCGCTCAAAAAGACGAATGGTTTTTGGAAAACGAAAAACTCCAAAACCTGTTATTTTTATCCCAGCTTCACTATGCGTTGCAAAATGACGGTCAGCTTCTGATGCCCAGCCTTTTTACAGCAAACAGATATGGCTTTCAAGAACCGAATATCGCCAAAATTCTTCAAACCGGAAAGAATTGCCTGACGACGAGTCGCCTGCCTGCAGAAGTGACTTCTTTTTTGGAGAAGATCTGGAAAATTTATGGCATCATGAGCCTCAAACAGCTCGCAAACATGATAAAACAACAGACTTCATACCCCGAACAGTATCCGTCAGAAACAAAAATTATTGTTGAAATCAATTCTTTGGTTGAAAAATTAAAAACTCAGAGTAAAATAGAAAGGACAACCAAATTCAAAGAAACTGAAAAAAAAGTGCTAATTTCCCAAAACGGCCCGGTTGTCGTCTCAAAGTGGCAGCCGCGAAAATTAGAAAACGGCGGGAATTAAAACTATTTTTTTGAAGGAGAAAAACATGAACAAATTAGTTAGAGTGCTCTTTGCATTATTGCTGGTAGCCGGATGTTCAAAGCAGGAAAGCGCCACAACCCCTTTGACGATTGAAACCCAAAACGGCACGGTAAAATATACTGTTGATGAAGCTAACACCCGCGAAGAAATGGAAGCCGGTCTGATGAACAGAGCTTCTCTGGCCGCTGACCATGGTATGATCTTTAATATTGATCCTGTTCGCCGTGTTGCAATGTGGATGAAAGATACCAAATTCCCGCTGGATATGATTTTTATCGCTCCGGACGGCACCATTACTCAGGTTTATGAAAACGCCGAAGCAATGAGCGAGAAAATAATTCCTTCTGTCGTTCCTGTCCGCGCTGTTATCGAAGTCAACGCCGGTGACATTCAAAAACACCAGATTAAAGTCGGCGACAAGGTAACGCACGAATTCTTCAACCAGATGAAAAAAGAAGAAACAAAGTCAGAAGCACCGAAAGAAGCTGCTGCTCCGGCTGAAGAAAACAAGACTGACAAATAATTTTTACCAGACACAAAAAACCGTCAATTTGAAAATTGACGGTTTTTTTATGGTTCAAACATAACGCTTACCTACGCAAGCAGGTAGATGTAGATATTACAGTCCAGCCGTTAGGCTTGCGCAGCTTTAGGTTGGTCGAACATAGTTCGGAACAGTTAATACCACTTGCGTCAGCTAGGGGATTTTTTCACTCCAAATAAAGAGAGCTCTTTTTATAATTCTCAATGGCATGGCGGACAAGCACACCGATAATCGCGGCAACCGGAACCGCAATCATCAGACCGAGAAATCCCAGCAGAACACCGCCGGCCAACAAGGCAAACATCACCCATACCGGATGCAGCCCGACATTGTCGCCAACCAGTTTCGGCGTCAGAAAATTACCTTCAACAAACTGCCCGACCATAAACACGACCACAACCTGCAACACCGATCCTATCGTATCAAATTGCGCAAAAGCAATTGCCAGACTGACCACAAAACCCGATATACTGCCAACATATGGAATAAACGAAATCAAACCGGCCAAAAAACCGACCAAAACGCCGAGCTCCAGTCCGACAAAATACAATCCGAGAGAATAAAAGGTTCCCAAAATCACGCAAACACTGAGCTGTCCGCGAATAAATCCGGCCAAAATGTTATTAATTTCTCTAGCCATCTGACGGATAGATTTTTTATACAATTTCGGCAACAACCCGTCAACCTTATCCAGAAAAGTATGCCAGTCACGCAGCATATAAAAGGCCACAACCGGCGTAACCAGCAACAATGACAACAAGTTAAAAAAGGCAAAACCGGAAGTAACAAGCTTGCGGACAATCGCTAACACGATTTTAACTCCGTTGGCAAAATTACTGCGCAGATATTCCTTTATTTTATCCGGTTCAAGCCCCGGAAAATTGTCTTTCAAATCAATGAGAACCGGCTCAAGTTTTTGCGCCAGCGAAGAGGCATATTGCGGCAATGCGGCAATAAAACGCCCGATCTGTTCATCAATGACACTAACCAGCAAAATCAATGCAGGCACAAAAAAAACAACCACCAAACACATAACGACAATTGTCGCCCAAGTTCTGCTCATTCTCCATTTTTGAAAACGTGTTGCAAACGGATCCAGCAAATAACCGATGATAATGCCGGCGACAAAAGGCAGCAAAACCGAACGCAACACATAAATACAAACGCAAAACAAAGCCAGCAGCACCAGCCAAAACATCCAGTTGCGGTTTTCTTTGGAATAATAAACTGCCATACTTTCACCTTTTAATAACGAGATTCAATAACGTAAAAATCACCATGATTATTCAGTACAAAAAGCTTCTGCGCCAAAGCCTGATTCAAACGTGCAATACTGCCGGAAAAAAACAGCTTAAACTGGGTTTTTCCGTCTCCGATAGCTTCTTCCTGCACTTTTTTGACATAGGGAATATCTAACAATTGTTTTTGTAAATCAAGCCATTCCCGAATTTTCTGATACATAAACAAAACGGTAATTTCTGTCTGCTTTTGCGCCTCCGCAATATTCTGGCTTTTAATGCGGGCGGCAATCCGGCTCTTCACCCGACGAACAGCTTCATCAAACAAAGCCTCGTCGGCTCTGCCGTCGACATGAACAGTTTCCAGCAATCCGCCCTCCGGCGAATAAATACGCACGTCCAAACCGTCGGCTGCGACGGCCTCCAAAACAAAAACATCGCTGGCCCTGCTCTGTCGCGCCAGCCACCCCAGCAACCGCATATCCAGACTTAGTGCCTTCTCGGCATCAACAGCCTCAGCATTCTGTGTCGAAACGTTCAGGGTTACAAACTCCGCCATACCTTCCGAAGCCGTATTTTTCTCCCAGCTTTTGCGCCAGAAATTATCTTCTTCCCACAATTCCGCAGGCATGGCAGGAGCTCTGCGATACACCGGAATAACCAGAACATTCGCCGCCTTGTCTACCATAAACGGAATTTGTTTTTCGGACATATAACGTTTGACCACCGCCTCATTCAGCTTAATCCGCAATTC
This sequence comes from uncultured Alphaproteobacteria bacterium, assembly GCA_934271195.1. Classification (GTDB taxonomy): domain Bacteria; phylum Pseudomonadota; class Alphaproteobacteria; order RF32; family CAG-239; genus MGBC133411. The sequence continues at coordinate 7,921 of CAKQRB010000039.1, forward strand.
GGCGATATAACGCACGTTGGAAGACTTTTCCGACAAAACGGAAACTTCTTTGATAAAGTTCAAAATCTGATTGTCATTCAACGTCATAATCTGCGCCACATGTTCCGGCGTCGTAATTTTTTTCAAAACCAGTTCAAAAGCCTGACGGTTAGCCTCTGCCATGGCTTTTTCTCGCGCAACCGAGGCATTAACATCCGTAACATCGGCCAAGACCTCAACGGCATACAAATCCGCCGCCGCAACGGAACGGGCAAAAAAAGCCAGACAAACCGCCATAACCAGCCATAAGTGCCGCAAATCTCTGCTCCTATCCGAAAATTTCTATACGGCTGAAAAAGAAACTGATTTCCCTTTCGGCACTTTCCAAAGAATCTGACCCGTGAACCGTATTTTTATCAATTGATAAAGCAAAAGTTTTGCGGATTGTCCCTTCTTCCGCCACGGCCGGATTCGTCGCCCCCATAATTTTGCGATAACGCGCCACCGCGTCTTCGGCTTCCAACACCTGAACCACCACCGGCGCCGAGGTCATAATTTCTACCAGACTCGGAAAGAAAACCTTTCCCTTATGCTCGCCATAAAATTCCTCTGCCTGAGCTTTGGAAAGTATGATTCGTTTCTGGGCAATGATTTTAAGCCCCGCGTCTTCAATCATGGCATTGACTTTTCCGGTAATATTCCGTGTTGTCGCATCAGGTTTGATAATAGATAACGTTCTTTCCATAATTTTTCCTTTTCAGTCAAATAGTATTTCAGTTGACACTTATTTTAGTACATTATTTCAAATAAGCAATTTTTTTATAATATATTTTCCAAAGATTTTATAATTTTAATAGACTTTTGAAAAATAAGAGAGTAAACAGATAAAAAATTCATAAAAAACATAACTAAGGGACAAGAACGATGCAGAAAGATTCTTATATGGGCAGCCTGATTGCAAAAGCCCGCCAGCACCACAAAACCATTGTTTTGCCGGAAGGTGAAGACGAACGCGTCTTAAAAGCCGCTCACCTTATTCGTGAAGAAAAAATTGCTAAACTGATTATCCTCGGCAATGTTGAAGAAATAAGCGCTTATTTTGCCAAAAACAACTGGAATCTGGACGGCATCGACCTGATTGACCCGTCCAAATCCGAAAAACTCGCCGTCTATGCCGACTTGCTGTACAATCTGCGTAAAGACAAAGGCATGAGCTGCGAAGATGCCCGCAAAACAGCGCTGAACCATAATTACTTCGGCACGCTCATGGTCAAAAACGGTGACGCCGACGGCATGGTTTCTGGCGCCAATCACTCCACGGCCGATACGGTACGTCCGGCTTTGCAGATTATCAAGTCCGCCCGCAAAGACAGAGGCGTGTCTTCTTTCTTTCTCATGGTTTGCAACAATAAACCGTATATTTTCTCTGACTGTGCCATCACCTTAAACCCCACGGACAAAGAAATGGCCGATATCGCCATGGAAAGCATTGAAAGCGCTTTGCAATTTGATATTGAACCCAATGTCGCCATGCTGTCTTATTCAACTTACGGCTCCGGCAAAGGCGAGTCTGTCGAAAAAGTCCAGAAAGCGGTTAAAATGGCTAAAGAAATGGCTGCGCAGGAATTTGCCGGCAAAAACGTCAAACTTGACGGCGAAATGCAGGCCGACGCGGCTCTGGCTCCGGCTGTCGCCGCCAAAAAAGCGCCGGAAAGCAATGTTGCAGGCCACGCCAACGTTTTGATTTTTCCGAACCTTGATGCCGGAAACATCTCTTACAAATTAATGCAGCGTCTTGGCAGAGCCGAAGCTTATGGCCCGATTCTGCAGGGGCTGAACGCACCGATTAACGACTTGTCACGCGGCTGCTTTGCCGAAGACATTGTCAGCGTTGTCGCCATTACCGTTTTACAAACTGTTAAAAAATAAAGGATTAATTTAATGAAAATCTTAGTACTCAACTCCGGTTCATCCACGCTCAAGTATCAGTTATTTGATGTAGAAGGCGATAAATATAACGTCATAGCCAAAGGCAACGCCGAACGTATCGGTATCTCCGGTTCTTTTGTCGGCATAAAATATGCCAATGGCGAAAAAAGAACGGTTGACATCAACCTGCCGACTCACAACGAAGCGCTGAGAGAAGTTTTTGCCTTGCTGCTGGATGGCGTGATTGATAGTCTGGAAGACATCAAAGCCGTCGGACACCGCGTTGTTCATGGCGGAGAAACTTTCAAAAAGTCAACACTTGTTGATGAAAAAGTTATTAAAGAAATCGAAGACCTGTCCATTCTGGCGCCGTTGCACAATCCGGCTGCCGTTTTGGGTATCCGCGCCGTTCAAAAAGCCTTGCCGCAAACGCCGCAAGTTGTGACCTTTGACACGGCTTTCCACCAAACCATGCCGAAAAAAGCTTTTTTGTACGGACTGCCGCTGGAACAATACACCCAACATAAAATCCGCAAATATGGCGCTCACGGCACATCACACCAGTATGTCGCCGAAGAAGCCGCCAAAATTTTGGGCCGCAAAGGCAAATTCATTACCTGCCACATTGGTAGCGGAGCTTCCATTTCGGCCGTAGACAATGGTTTTTGCGTTGATACGTCCATGGGCTTTACGCCGCTTGGCGGGATTATCATGGGAACCCGTACCGGCGATATGGATCCATATATTCCGCTGCATATTATGAAATATCAGAACAAAACGGCAGATGAAGTCAACACACTGATGAACAAACAAAGCGGTATGCAGGGTCTGGCCGGTTACAGCGATATGCGCGATGTTGAAGCCGAATATCTGAAAGGCAACCCGCGTGCTATTGACGCTCTGGAAGCTTATGTTTATACCATCACCAAATTCATCGGCAGCTACATTGCAGCCATGAGTGGCGTTGATGCCATTATCTTCACGGCCGGCGTTGGCGAAAATTCCCCGATTGTCCGCAGCAAGGTTTTAAACAATCTGAAATATCTGGGAATTGAAATAGATGATGAAAAGAACAACATCCGCGGCGAACAAAATATGATTACAACCCCGAACTCCAAAGTTAAGGCTTTTGTAATCCCGACCAATGAAGAACTGGTTATTGCCCGCGATACCAAAAATCTGGTTACCAAAGAACTTAACAATAAAGTAGCTTAAAAGCACCGAACCTGATTTTTTCACAAACGCCCCGCATGGGGCGTTTTTTTTATTCCGAGCATTCTCCCGTCACGGTTCTCCGTCAACACAACCGTTGCCCGCCGCTATCCGCAAGGGAAAAAAACTACAACTGAGCACCGCCTGCCAGCGAAGCGATCTTGCCGACATAAGACTTGATTGTCTCAACGCGGATCACATAACTTTCCAGATTTTTCTCTACAAAAAGCTTCTGATCCGGACGAATTTTCACCGCGCCGAACTGCCGGTTAATAAAATCAATCAGGGCCTCCGGCTTGGCAAAAACATTATTACGGAACGTAATCAGAAAACCTTTTGCTCCGGCATCAATTTTTTCAATATTTGCTTCACGGCACAAAATCTTAATTTCTACCGTTTTCAACAAATTATCCACCTCATCAGGCAGTTTTCCGAAGCGATCAGTCAATTCCTCACGCATATCAATAATACCTGTCTTATCTTTAATCTCGCCAATTCGCTTATACAACCCGAGCCGCACGCCCAAATCACGCACATAACTTTCCGGAATCATAATCGGAATACCGGTCGTAATCTGCGGCGCCCAATCGCTGATGCCCTGAGCCTTTTCTTCTTCCTCTCCGGCTTTCAGACGGCGGATTTCTTCTTCCAGCATATGCTCATACAAAGCGATGCCGACATCTTTGATATGCCCTGATTGCTCCTCGCCCAAAATATTTCCGGAACCGCGAATATCCATATCATGACTGGCCAGAGAAAATCCGGCGCCCAACGTATCCAGCGCCTGCAGAATATTCAACCGCCTCTCGGCAATCGGATTCAGCCTTTTCTGTTTTGGAACGGTAAAATAACAATAACCACGCAGCTTGGCCCTGCCGACACGCCCTTTCAGCTGATAAAGCTGCGCCAGCCCGAACATATCGGAACGATGAATAATCATCGTATTAACCGTCGGCATATCAATTCCGGATTCGATAATCGTTGTCGAAAGCAGAATATCGGCTTTGCCATCGGCAAAATCCGTCATCACGCTCTCCAGTTGCTTGACCGGCATTTGCCCGTGCGCTACCAGAATCTTCACATCTGGCACCAGCTCGCGCAATTCTTTTTCCACACCGAAAATGTCAGAAACCCTCGGACAAACAAAGAATGTCTGCCCGCCGCGAAACTTCTCGCGATAAATTGCCTCTTTAATCATTACCTTATCAAACGGCATCACAAAAGTTCTGGCTGCCAGCCTGTCAACCGGCGGGGTCGAGATAATACTGAGCTGCTTGACGCCGGTCAGCGAAAGTTGTAACGTCCGCGGGATTGGCGTTGCCGTCAAGGTCAGGACATGCACGTCGGATTTAATCTGCTTGAGTTTTTCTTTGTGCGCCACGCCAAAATGCTGCTCCTCATCAATAATCAACAGCCCGAGATTGCAAAATTCCAAATCTTTTGCCAACAGAGCGTGCGTTCCGATAACAATTTCGATTGAGCCGTTTTTCAGCCCTTCTTTAACTTCTTTAGCTTCCTTCGGAGACACCAAACGCGACAACATCCGAACCCTGACAGGAAAACCTTCCAACCGTTTTTTGAAGTTGTAATAATGCTGACGCGCCAACAACGTCGTAGGCACAATCAGCGCCACCTGCGCACCGGAAACTGCAACGGCAAACGCCGCCCGCAAAGCCACTTCCGTCTTGCCGAATCCCACATCACCGCATACCAGCCTGTCCATCGGAATCCCGCAGTTCAAATCCTGCAAGACATCTGAGATTGCATTCATCTGATCATCGGTTTCATTATATGGAAACTTGGCGCAAAACTCGTCATACATCCCTTGGGGCGGAATAAAATTCTCTGCCTTTTTTAAATGTCGCTCTGCAGCAATTTTAATCAGTTTTTCGGCAATATCGCGAATACGTTGCTTAACGCGGGCTTTCTTGGCCTGCCATGCCAAACCGCCGATAGTATCAAGCTGAATATTGTCGTCTTCAATACCGTAACGCGAAATCACGTCAATATTTTCAACCGGCACAAACAACTTGGCATCATTGGCATAAAGAATTTTTAAACAATCATGAGGCGCTCCGCCGGCCACGATATTTTCCAACCCCAGAAACTTGCCGATACCGTGCTCGATATGAACAACCAACTCACCGACTGACAAAGATGACACATCGGCAATAAAATCCTTTGCCGTTACCTTTTTGGTCACGCGGCGGTTCTGCCGCTCACCGAGAATATCCTGCTCCGAAATCAGGCAAAATCCGTCACCGCGAAAACCGTGCGCCAGATTCATCACCGTCAAAACCACATGGCTTTTGGCTTTTTTAACCGCCTCTTCCCAACTGTCGGCAAAAACCAGATCCTCAAGCCCGTATTCGCTCATCAAAGAGAATACGCGTTCACGCGATCCTTCGGAATAGCAACAGACAATTCTCCTAAGCTTTTTGTTCTCCGCCAGATAACTTTTCAGCTCCTCATAAACCTGTCGGGCATTAATGTTTTTGTTATGGGCAAAATCCCGCGCCGGCAAAACGCCCGCATTGATGACATTATCATCTTCCGGCAGATACAGCGGATTAAACACAATTCCTTCCCGCCGGTTGATAATACTTTTAACCTCGTCCGGCTTAATATAAAGCAAATCCGGACGCACGGGACGATAAACGTCTTCTTCCGCCGCCGACTTTATATTCAGCGCATCAAGCCGTGCCTGATAATAGTCAACAATGCTCTCGGCTTTGGCGTGCAACGCGTCTTCCAGATTTTTTCCGCTGATAACATAAGCCGAGGGCATATAATCAAACAAAGTCGGCAATGGCTCTTCATAAAAAAACGGCAGCCAGTTTTCCATCCCCAGATGCTTTTTGCCGTTGGAAATCGCTTCATAAATTTCATCGTCTTTGAAAGCCGCGCCAAAAGCCTCGCGATACTTGCCGCGAAAAGATTTTATCGTATTGGCGTCAAGAATAACCTCGCTCATCACCTTAAAGACATAAGACTTAAGCTCGCCGGTCGTCCGCTGGCTCATTGCGTCAAAAGTCCGAATACGCTCGACCTCGTCGCCAAATAAGTCTATGCGCAGCGGCTCGTCTGTTCCGACCGGAAAGATGTCGATAATATCGCCGCGCACGGCATATTCTCCCGGCTCAATCACCTGCTCCACCCGATTGTAGCCGTTAATATTGGCATAATGCAAAAAAGCGTTAAAGTCCAAAGTCTTTCCGACAATCACTTCCTTGCGCGAATTCAAAAAGATTTTTGTCGGCGGCAGCTTCTGCATTAACGCACCGGCGCTTGTCACCACGATCCGCGGCTTTTTCGGTGCCGGATTAACCGCCAGTTCGGCCAGTGTCTCAATCCGCTGCGCCACAATATTCACATTCGGCGAAACTCGGTCATAAGGCACGGTATCCCATGCCGGAAAACGTAAAACAACTGCATCTGGCGCAATCGTTTCCAGCACGTCGGCAACCTTTGCCAGTTCCACGCCGTCGCTGAGAATGTATAGAATGTCTTTTTTTGACGTTCCGACAAGTTCGGCAAGCAAAAGCGCATCATACCCTTCCGCCACTGCCGAAACCGTCTTGCCCTTCAGGAGCTCAATATCTTTCTTCATGTTATTATTCTTTGTTTACAATTTATGATAAACTATATACAATACATTCATTATATCAACCCATTTTTTTAGTTTAAGGCATCAAAATGCGTCCGGAAATTCTGTATCCGCTGTTTGCTGACATCACCACCATAAACAGCCTTGGCGAAAAAGGCGCCAAACTTGCGGAGCGCCTGCTGGGTGGCAGAAAAATTCTGGATTTGGCATTTCACCTGCCGTCAGGCATTATCGACCGAAGATATTCCCCGCTCCTAATGCAGGCCAGACTTGGCGTTGTCTGCACAATTAAAGCCCGAGTTACAGAACACATCGCTCCGGCGCGCAAATCCCAGCCTTACCGCGTGGTGGTCGATGACGGGTCGGATCAGTTGATATTAAATTTTTTCCGCGCCTACCCCGACAGTATTAGAAAAAATCTGCCCGTTGGCAGCGAACGCGTCATCAGCGGCAAACTGGAATGCTTTAACCACACTTTGCAAATGAGCCACCCTGATTATATTGTCAAACCGGAAGACATTTCTCAGGTCTTAAAAATAGAAAGCATCTACCCGCTCACCGCCGGCCTGACCAACAAAATGCTGTCAAAATGGATATCTCAGGCCCTGCTTCGCGTTCCCGTTTTTCCGGAATGGCAGAACCCCGATTTTATAAAACAGCAAAAATTTCCAAGCTTCAACGAGGCGCTGCAACAAGCGCACAATCCGCAAAGTCTCGCCGACCTTGAGGCCAACACTCCCGCCCGCACCCGCTTGGCTTACGATGAACTTCTGGCCAACCAACTGGCGCTCGGCATTGTCCGTCAAAAGGTCAAAAAACAGCACGGCAGAGAAATAAAAGGCAACGGTATGCTGCGCAAAAAAATTCTGGAAAAACTGCCTTTTGAACTGACAAACGCCCAAAAGCGGGTTCTGGAAGAAATTTATGCTGATCAGGCCTCGCCTTTCCGAATGCTGCGCCTGTTGCAGGGTGATGTTGGCTCAGGCAAAACGATTGTAGCGCTGCTGACAATGCTTAATGCCATAGAAACCGGAGCGCAGGCGGCAATTATGGCTCCGACCGAAATTCTGGCCGCCCAGCATTTTGAAACCATTAAACCTCTTTGCGAAGAAATCGGGATTCGCTCCGAACTCCTGACAGGCCGTATAAAAGGCAAGCCCCGCGCCAAAATTCTGCAGGATCTGGAAGCCGGAAAAATTAAAATCCTCATCGGCACTCATGCCTTGTTTCAGGAAGAAGTCAAATTCAAAGACCTTGCCTGCGTTATCGTTGACGAACAGCACCGTTTTGGCGTACACCAGCGACTGAGTTTGTCAAACAAAGGCAACCGCGCCGACATTCTGGTCATGACCGCCACACCGATACCGCGAACCTTGGTTTTAACGGCTTACGGCGATATGGAATATTCAAAAATCGACGAAGTGCCGGCCGGCCGCAAACCGGTTGACACCAGAACAATCCCGCTGGCAAAAATCAATGAAGTCGCGGCTGCCGTCAAACGCAAAATTGACAGCGGCGTCCGTGGTTACTGGGTCTGCCCGCTGGTTGAAGAAAGCGAAAAACTTGACCTCGCCGCCGCGCAGGAACGCTACAAAAGCCTGCAAAAAATCTTCGGCAATAAGATCGGCCTCGTACATGGCAAAATGAAAGAGAAAGAAAAAGACGAGGTCATGCAAAAGTTCAAAAAAGGCGAAATCTCCCTACTGATTGCCACAACCGTGATTGAAGTCGGTGTCAACGTGCCGGAAGCGACAATTATGGTCATTGAACACGCCGAACGCTTCGGGTTGGCTCAGTTGCACCAGCTGCGCGGACGCATTAAACGCGGTTTTGAAGCCTCAACCTGCCTGCTGCTTTACAACTACCCGCTGAGCGCAACCTCCCGCGCCCGACTTGACACAATGCGCAAAACTGAAGACGGCTTCAAGATTGCGGAAGAAGACTTGAACCTGCGTGGCGGCGGAGAAATCCTCGGCACCAGACAAAGCGGCTTCAACCAATTCCGCATTGCCGACATGGCAATCCATAAAGACCTGTTACATATTGCCAATCAGGATGCCAAAATGATTTTGGAACTGGATCCTGATTTGCAAACCCCGCGCGGACAAGCCCTGCGTACCCTGCTTTATTTATTTGAACGCGACGACGCCATCAAAACCTACCTCGCCGGCTGATTAAAAACTTAAAATATAAAAGCCTTGATATTTTCAATTAGTATGATATAAGAAAAAGGCTTGATGAAGGAAGCATCAAGCCTGTGTAACATCTGAAAGGAGTTGACATATAACTTCAATCACGATGGTTATATAATAGCTTTAAAATTTATTATTGTCAATAGATATATAGTAAATTTCTAAAGCCTTTCAACTCCTTTCGCATTAACGAAAGGAGGTAACAAGTGTTAATAAAGATTATTATTATAATCAAGTTAATACTTGATATTTTACTCACGATTTTACAATAATTCAAGAGTAAAGGGGAAAAGGGAGCTTATTGCTCCCTTTTCTTTTCTCCGTCATCCTGAGCTCCTTTTTTTGTCATCCTGAGCGAAGCGAAGGATCCAGTCAAACAAATCAGCTTTATTAATCAACTGGATTCTTCGTTGCACTCAGAATGACGGGGCTTCTTCTTCAAAGCACTCTCTTAATCACATCCCCGCCATAGCATCGCGGGTCACGAGGCACCATTCAAAATGTGCGCCACCCGCCGTGCGGGTCATCCTGAGCCTTTTTTTCCGTCATCCTCTTTTTCCTCTCCGTCATCCTGAGCGGAGCGAAGGATCCAGTCAAACAAATCAGCCTTATTTATAAACTGGATTCTTCGTTGCACTCAGAATGACAGTGCTTTTTCTTTTCGTCATCCCCGGGCTTGACACGGGGATCCATCTCCCAACCGGCACCATACCTGTTTCTTTATGGATTGCCGGATCGAAGTCCGGCAATGACAGAAGAAAAAATTACCCGAGAATGACAAAATATTGAAACACCTCTTCCCGTCCGGCACGGTTTTGGTACCCTTTGCGAATAGCTTAGGTTTTGGAGCAAAAACCGAAAATGAAGCACCTTTTCCCCCTCTTTGCTAAGAGGGAAGCGCTAAGCAAAAACAACCGCTGCTCCGGTTATTTTTGTCTGCAAGCTCTTTGGAACATCTTGGCAAGCGAGGAAAGCGTAAGCAACCGTAGCGAGCCTAGATGCCTAAGTAGGTGGGTGTTAGACCCGCCCTTTAACGAGTACTTCTTAGTCTTTGTGAAAAAGAGGAAATTAAAAGCACATTGTGTCTTCTTGCCGTCTTAGCCTTGCGCTTAGACGGCCTGTACTTTTTCACGAAAACTTAGAAAACGAGTTTAGGGCTAGCTTTTTTGTGCTACTTTTGTAGCATGACAAAAGTAGCGAAAAGAAAATCCCAACTCTATGAAGAAACCAAAACCCGAAAATAAGAAAAGAAAAAGACGGCAAAAGAGAGCAAGCAGCGGAGAGTATGAGGGAGAAAGAGAGAGGAAAAAGGAAAGAGAACAAACGGGATAAGGAAGTGAGAAAAGAGAGCGAACGGGGAAGCGGAAAAGAAAAAAGACGGAGAGGAAAAAGGAAAAGAAAGTGGCGGGGAATGAGAAAGGAGAGGGAAGAGATAAAAAGAACAGTAAAAAGAGGGAAAAATAAGAAAAGAAAACGGAGAAAAGAATAGAAAGGAGAGTCTCCCCTCCTTTCTGCATAACCTAAAACATTTTCAAAACGCTTTGGCTGGACTGAGAAGCCAGAGAAAGCGAATTCACCGCCAGCATCTGCCTTGTCTGCAACGCCAGCATGTTTGCTCCTTCTTCGTTCATATCGGCCAGAGTCAGCTTGTCAGCCCCTTCTTCCAGAACATTAATCAGATTCTCGGTAAAATCCTGCCGCGTAGTAATAATGCTGTAATTATTTCCCAATTCTTCGGAGAAAGACCGCAACACCGACACCGCCCGCGTTAACTCCTGCACCGATTGCATAATACCTTCTTTCTCGGCCCAAGACGCCAATGACAGCCCCACTCCCTCAGACGTCATATCTCGGCCGGCAACCTTAACAAAACTGCTGCCGTCTTCATTAAACTTCACGGTAAGATTGTTGCTCTTAAGGAGATTAACCCCCTTATAAGAGCTGTCACGAACAATACTGTCATATTGATTAAGAATCTCATTATATCTTTGCTCATATTTATCTGCGTCAATCTGCGCAAAAGCAAAATTAACTTCATCAACACCGGCGGCCTGCACATTCGGATTCAAAGCCAGCAAAACCTCCAAATCAGCAAAATTTTCCACCCCTTCAACATCTTTATACATATTTTTTCCGGTTGACCAGCGCGTTGTCTCGGAAGCGCCGCTATAGGGATTGGAGGGATTAAAATTGTCTGTAGCCGTTGCCGAATTAAACCTTAAGTCCTTGAGATTGACAATCTTGACTGAACCGTCGTTTCCGACACCGACGACAACGCCGACAGCCTTCTTGTCGTTGGCTATATTGTCCGAAGAACTCCAAGTCTTGTCAGAATACATAACATCGCCAATTTTCGGGGCGGCTGCGCCGCCCGACACCCCGCCGGCGCCGGAAGCGCCTGCGGAAGAGTTAAAGGGAGAAAAGCAATTTTCTAAAAGCTGGAAACAGCGAACGGAATCGTTATTAACCTTATAGGTGTAGGCCCGATCGCCACTGCCCAAACAGAGGGGCCAAGAACTGTAAAGACTATTCTCGGACGACGACCAATACCATTTACTACCTATAGTTTCACCACCTAAAGTTGCAAGTGTTTTATTTATAGCATTCAAATTCGTTCTGTTAGCGCCGGTCGTACTATCCCACATTGACGTCATTTTGTCAAAATCAAAACCGTACATTTCCATCAGCTCGCCGATTGAAGGCAAATACCATGTTCCGGCGCCAAAGTCGGCATCTCCTTTTGCCACTTCAGGCGGATAAAACTGAAAAGCCGCATTCGCCGCTGAGGCCTCTTTACCCAATTGCGCCACAATCGCCTTTGTATTGGCCTCTCCGTCAAACAAAGCAGACGCCCGATTCATCTTACCGCCGATTGCATGCGTTTCAACACCCTGTGTCTCTCCGATAACGCCATAAGTTCTGCCGCCGGAAGCCTGCATGGCAATATTACTCACCGATACCTTGCTAGTATTCACCGCGCCGTATGTAGAGTGTGAAAAAACACCTACCAACAGACTGTCCTCTTTTCCGTTCAGATTAAAAGAAACATCGCTGATTTCCGTATTATTATAGGCGTAAATTCCGCATATTTGGTCTGTCTGTCCGGTGACATTTATCTTAACATTCTCAACCTTGCCGCCGCCATGCAGTTCCATTACGTTCAGATGACCGGTTGCCGCCGTTTTAGACTGCGAAAATTCAACATTTCTGATCGTAATGTCCTTATAGCTCAGAACAATCCGACACCACGTGCTGCCGGTATCCGTTCCCCGCAATTTGATGTTCTCAATAACGGCGCCGGTCGCATTCGCATCATTATTTTGAATCTGATTGACCGACAATGTATGCCCGGCACCGTTAATTGTGACATTCTTTCCGGTGATATTAAACGTCTTGCCCTTAAAATCTACGTCTTCGCCCAAAACAATCTTTGCATTGTCCTGCTCAACCAACGCCTTAAAGTCATCAAACGTCGTCTGCGAGGTCACAACCGTATAACCTTGCGCACGCAAACTCTCAACATTGTCTTTGAGGTCTAATTCAACCTTATGCGGAATATAGCCGGCTTCTGTCAATGTCTGCTCCGTTACGGAACGCATCTGCTCAACCATGTCCGATGCCGCCTCAATCCCTTCTGTCGCTGCTTTAACCGTTTGCACGGCCTGTCCCATGGAATTAAGCAAGGCATCTAAATCTCCGGCGCGATTCGACAACGACTGCGCCGTATAATAAGAAGACGGACTGTCTATTGCCGAGTTAACCTCAAGCCCTGTAGAAAGCCGATTCTGAACAATATCCATCTGATTAGACGTCTGTTTTAACGCCAGCAAATTACTGCGCATAGACGAATTTAATGTTATCTTGCCCATCTTCTCTCCGACAAAAAAAATATTATTCCTTGCCCGTATATAACATCTATTGAAGCTTGCTTAAATATCTTTGAACCTTTTATCCACGTATTTTTTATCCGCCTGCAACTTTTCCTCCCCGTCATCCTGAGCGGAGCGAAGGATCCAGTCAAACAAATCAGCCTTATTTATAAACTGGATTCTTCGTTGCACTCAGAATGACGGGGCTTTTTCTTTTCGTCACTCTCGGGCTTGACACGGGGATCCATCTCCTAACCGGCACCATACCTGTTTCTTTATGGATTGCCGGATCGAAGTCCGGCAATGACAGAAGAAGAAAATTACTCGAGAATAACGCAGAATGACAAAAAAGGAAAAAACTTGATATATTCAATTAATGTGATATAAGAAAAACGTCCGGTGCAGCAACACCGGACGTTCTCTAACTAATGAAAGGAGTTAAACCCCTAACTTCTTCCCATGAAGTTAGAATAGCTTATTTTTTTACTATTGTCAACCAAAATTGATATAGTGCAAAATAAGCAAGGTTTCAACTCCTTTCCTAACTGCTCAAAAGGCTGAAAGGAAAGATATGAATATGATAGTAAAAATTATTATCATAATCAAGTTGATACTTGATATTTTACTCACGATTTTACAATAATTCAAGAGTAAAGGGGAAAGGGAGCTTATTGCTCCCTTTTCTTTTCTCCGTCATCCTGAGCGGAGCGAAGGATCCAGTCAAACAAATCAGCCTTATTTATAAACTGGATTCTTCACTCCGTTCAGAATGACGGGGCTTTTTCTTCAAAGCACTTTCTCCGTCACATCCCCGCCATAGCATCGCGGGCTCTGGGGCACCGTACAAACCGACCGCTGCCGACGTTCGGCCGCGGGTCACGAGGCACCGTACAAACTGACGCCTCACCCGCTGGGTGCGCCACCTGCCCGTGCAGGTTTTTAACAGCTGCTTCTTCTCCAAGCGGTTGCCTGTTTTGCAATGCTGTCCATAATCAGACTGAGTTGCGCCAGTTTTTTTATCGGCAAAACATTCAAATCCACACACAACCGCAATTCCACTTTCAGCAGTTCAAACGCAGTCAAAAAACTGTCCAGATGCTTCCGGCGATTCTCAGCGGAAACATTCGCACCGTATAAATCCCGAAACAAAGCCAAACTGTCACGCTTCATATCTTGTCCCAAAGTATATTTAAAATCTCGCGGAAAACTGCTGCTGACCTGATAGATTTCCAACAAAAGCGAATAAGCATCGCGATAAATCGGCAACTGATTATACATTACCATTTTTTTCTCCTGTTTATTATCTGAAAATTATTTTTTATTACGTTGCAAACGCCGATATTGCCTCTGCCTGCGCAATTGGCGCTTTTTCTGACCGGACGGGCAGAATCTTTTATCAACCGCAAACTTTTCCGCCCGCGGCCTGAGCTCTGAAATTTCTCCCAGAAAAGTATTATCCAGAAGCTTTAATATTTTTGAGCGCAAATTATAGGTATTATAATGCCTCATGAATCCAAGATAAGAATTAACGCTGGTAATAAAATGCGTCAGGCCGTCAAGCGTCTGTCGTACACCCCGCGCCATTTCCGGCAGTAACGAATATATTTTCCTGTACAGATTGTTCTTGGTGCGGTTACCGATATACACGCGATCAGGTTTTATAACCGCTCCGATAAATCTGACGCCCTGACTGTAATGCTGAAGATAAACTTTTTGCGGATGCAGACGAAGCTTCAGTCGGTTTTGCAAAAAATCACGAATTTTATCCCGTGCCGCCAGCAAGACTTTCTTATCCCGATGAATCAAAACAAAATCATCAACGTACCGCCCGTAATACTCAATCTGCAATTCCTCCGTTACATACCTGTCCAGACTGTTCAGATAAAAATTAGCAAAAATCTGAGACGTCAGATTGCCGATGGGCAGACCGCAATGCCGGCTCGACCAGAAAAGACTTTTATAATATGGCAACCCGTTCCAATCAGACCTTTTGCCTTTTATCACACAGTTATCTTCCGGATTGTAAAAAACAATCTGCTTAACCAGACGCAAAATAACATACTTGTCAGGCTCATGATATTTTTCAGAAATAAATTCAAACAACATCTGATACAAAATATTCTTGTCAATACTCATAAAAAAAGACCTGATATCAAGTTTCAGAATATAACAATCCTGTGTATAAGCGGCGGAACATTCAATAATTTTCTCCTTAATGCTGCGCACGCCGAACAATGTGCCTTTACCGCTGCGGCAGCTGTAACTGTCATCAATAAACTCTTTTTCAAACAGGGAATTTAATTTTGAAATAACCAAATGATGAACAATTCTGTCCCGAAAGTCAGCGGCAAAAACCTCACGCTGAACCGGATATTTCACAATAAAGGCAATGGAACGGCCGATTTTGTATGTATTGGAATTTATTTCCTGCCAGAGACGTATAAGTTCCTGCTCAAAATTAAGTTCAAAGGCCAGAGCATTAACTGTCCGTCGCTTGGTTCTGCGACATTCGTAATATGCTTTGAAGACATCTTCAAGCGTCACCTGTCCCGACAGTACCTCGCCGGAATCTTCAAAAAGATCCGTCTGCTTCATAACAAATTTCCCAAACCGTACAAGCACTCAGATTTATTATTAAAAAAGCTGGAAACAGCGAACGGAATTGTTATTATCCTTATTGTTGTTGTTCCGATTGCCACTGCCCATATTGAGGTGCCAAGAATTGTTATTACTATTCTCGGACGACGACCAAACAAAACATTAGCTGTCATCACTAAAAACTAAACAACATGCGGGGCATGCTGTGGATGACCCTTTTTTAATAAAAAAACGCTCTCTTCCGACAACCGTAATCATCGAAAATCTCGCAGAATTCTGCCTGAACGGCCACATATGCCATTCCGATTGCCACATCCGGATATTATAGCAGCGTTAGAAGAAAAAAACCCAAAATTACAGCTTATCCACTAAAAATATATAATAAATACCAAAACACTGCCGAAAGATTGCCGATCTGTTTTTCCAAACGGCAGCCAAAGAACAAAAAAGCCGCTGAAATTTCAGCGGCTTTTAAGTTTTTACACGTTTAGAATTTTTCTTTAAGAAGCTCTGCAATCAGCAAGCTTTCTCCTGCATACTCCTCCAAAGCAGATTTCAGATTTTGCGTCGCCGGAAGCGACTTCAAAAGCAACAAACAACGGGTGTACTCATTTTCGGCTTTATCCTTTGGAACAAAACCTTTAAATATCTCCCAACGGCGCCAATGCTCCTGCTTCCGGTTAACCTCTGGCATTGCCGCCAAAACTGCTGTAAGGCTGCGAATTTGCCAAAGCTCCGTCAAATTTTCCAAAAGCTCAAAAAACTTGTCCCAATTGCAATAATATCCGCAATCAAGCATCCGGTTTTTAAGCGCTTCAATAAAAAAATCTACATAATTGGCAGATTTGGCATAATTCAAAATCATGAATTTTCCAAACAGCGGATTTTCATCCAACATCCAATTGCCGATGATGTCGCTCAGCATCTGCTTGCCCTGATCATCCCGCTTTGAAACAATATCCATTAAATACTCACGGTCTGTACTTGGTAATAAAACTTTTAATTCCATAATGATATATTTTAATAATTCATAAATAAATTTAATTGGCAGGCACTTTATCATGCCTGCTCCAATTTGGCAATATTTTATTTTCCGGTAGAACCAAATCCGCCTTCGCCGCGCGTCGTCTCAAATTGCGCAAACGCTTCCGGCGTAATTTCTTCAAACACCGCCCGATAAGGAAAAGGAACTTCAACCTGCGCAATACGCTCTCCGGGATTAATAATATAATCCGTTCCCTCCTGATTATTTGTATTAAGCAAAATAACCTTAATCTCGCCGCGATAATCCGTATCAATAATCCCGCCTATGGTAATCACGCCTGCTTTCAGAGCCAAACCGCTGCGGGAATTAATCCGGCACCAGATCGGATATTCCGGAATAAATTTCACGCCGGTTGGCACGGCAAACCTTTCTCCGGCTTTCAGAACAACCGGCTCCGTCACGGCTGCGCAAATATCAAAGCAGGCAGCCGCCGGCGTTGAATATTGGAGATTAGCCTCATTTTCAACATAATGAGGAAGTTTCAACACCTTAATTATCGTTTCTTGCATTTCAAGCTTCATATTTTACCCCTCAATCTCTGATAACAGTTTTTTCAAAACCGCCTGATCAACAAATTCTCCGCGGCGAACATAAATTGCAGTTGTCACATTATCTTTGTCATAATCACAAGAAATTTTAACATATTTTTTATTAAGAACGTCAATACAGGAAGTTATATCAGCAAGCTCACCCTTACACTCAGGATTTAAACTGCCACGATAAACACAATCAACAACAATTTCCGGCAAAAGTTTTGGTATTGTGGTAAAAAATTGTTCATAAACTTTTGCCCCGCCGGCAATATACAGATCCTCGTCAAAATCTTTGAATATTTTAAGGCTGTCAATAACCTGATGTTTTTGAATATCGGAAATTTCATAATCCGGATTTGAGGTCAGAACAAATATTCTGGCTTCCGGCAACGTTCGTTCTGGAAAGGTTTCATAAGTCCGGCGACCAACCACAACATTCTGTCCCGTCACCATACGCACAAACTTTTGCGCATCAGACGGCACATTCCACGGAATATCAGAGCCAATACCGATAATATTGTCCTTTTGATGCCGACACCAGATTGCAACTTTTGTCATTTTATTCTCCTTTAACAGGCAAAATACCATAAGTATCGTTCAAAACAAAAACTCTTGTCCGCTTACCCACAGAATTATTAAAGATTCTTCAAGCTTAGGCTTGAAAAAGTAATAATTTCTATCTATAATATATTTTGTCAGGCAACTGACTATGACACTAGAGGCGGTATGAAATAGGCTTTTTGGACCTGGGGGCAGTACCCAGCACCTCCACCAATTTTTTATGCGCAACTCCATTCCGGCAGTCCATAGAGCGGCTTTAAAAGGCGATATATGAGCGGCTTTTACGGAGGAAAGTTTGTTATATGCGGAGATTTTTAGGAGTTATTTTAATTTTCGACAGGAGTGTACAAAAGCGTACATGACTTAGAAAATTAAAATAAAGACAACAAAATCGCCCATAGAACAAATCTTTACGGGGGTGAAACAGGGTAGACAGGAAGCAGTAAAGATATTTTTTGCTGTGTCCGGTGAGATACCACCGTTATCGGTTCAAAATAAATGAATGCAAACGATAACTTTGCACCTGTTGCTGTAGCTGCTTAATAGCAAGGCAACGAACATAAATCCTTGTAGCTTTGGTTAGTTATAAGTGGGGTCTGGGCCACCTAGCAACAGAACGGCCCGTTTTTATAAAAACAGAATGCGGGATAAACAGGATATGCAAACATACTTAACCGAAATTAATTATGACAAGCTGATTGAAAAATCTTTGAAAAACGTCGTTATTGAAGCGCTGAAAATTGCCGAAGACCAAGGGCTTCCGGGGAAAAACCATTTTTACATCACCTTCAAGACCAATCATCCGCAGACCAAAATTTCATCACAATTAAAAAGCCAGTATCCTGAGGAAATGACCATAGTCCTGCAACACCAGTTTTCCAACCTTTTGGTCGATAAGACATCTTTTTGCGTAGACTTGAGTTTTGGCGGCATACCGCAAACACTGACAATCCCATATGATGCAATTATTTATTTTGCAGATCCTTACGCCAAATTCGGTCTGAGCTTCAATGAAGAAATCAGCGGCAAACACGAAAATAATTCCGATTTGGCTTCAAATGGTGAAAATTCTCCGGCGGCAACAGCCAATGGCAGAGAACCTTCCGCTCCGGCAAGAGTGATTTCAATTGACGCTTTCCGCAAAAAATAATCATGAAAAAACTCTCCGTCATTATTGCCAACCGGCATTCAACCAGCATATCCCTTGAACCGGAATTTATTGAAGAACTCCGCGACATTGCCTCAAAAAGCAATCAGACAATCAATGAGTTAGTCACCCTAATTGATTCTGAACGTCAACAGGAAAATTTATCTTCGGCTATCAGGGTTCACATTCTGAAACAGCTGAAAAAGCAGGCAATTCATCTATAACCCCCCATTGGCTGCTGTATCGAATTCAATTATGCGTACAACACTACCCACTCATTTTGGGTAAAATTGAAATATGACTACATTTGCCTGCTTATGCTGATAGTGTTGCGTTTGAACCATAAAAAAGGCTCTTAATAAAGAGCCATTTTTTATTCTTCATCTTCATCATCCATGTCAAAATCTGCATCCAAATCATCATCTTCCATGGAATTGTCTTCCAGCAACAGAGTATCATCAGCCTCCTCACCGGTAAGTTCAGTCTTCTTCCGCCGCCCGCGACGTTTTTTCTGCGGCGCTTTTTTCTTCATTGCATCAATAACATAATGCCCGACAATCTTATACAAATCAACCAGATGGCTGTTATACATATGGTCGCCTTCTTCAATCAGGGCAAAATCCACATCAACATTTCGCTGCACGTTCAGACGCTTAGCCAAAGTTGCTACACTCTGCGGATTCACAATTTCATCAGTTCCGCCCTGCACGATCAGACCGGAAGTCGGACACGGCGCCAAAAAGGAAAAATCTTTTTCATTAGCCGGCGGCGAAACGGCAATAAAATTATTAATGTCCGGACGCCGCATCAAGAGTTGCAAACCAATCCATGCTCCGAAGGAATAACCGGCAATCCAGCATTGTCTGGCTTCAGGATTGACCGACTGCAGCCAGTCTAAAGCCACTGTTGCATCAGAAAGCTCGCCGGGACCATCTTCAAACTCCCCTTGAGAACGGCCTACACTGCGAAAATTAAAACGCAAAACCGAAAAACCGAGGTTTTGAAAACAGCTGAACAGCGAATAAACCACTTTGTTGTTCATGGTGCCGCCATATTGCGGATGCGGATGCAAAATCAGCGCAATCGGCGCCCCGGGTTTGTCACTGTGGTGATAACGGCCTTCCAGACGGCCGGCATGTCCGTTAAACAATACTTCTGTCATTTTTTTAACCTAAATTTAGTAACCTGCAGAGTATACTACGTTAAAAGTTTATATAAATTGTTAATTTTCTAAGGAATATACCATAAAATGAATCAAAAATTCAAGATAATTCTGCAGGACATTGATGCCGTTTCGGCGCGTGATCCGGCAACCGGCGGCAGATTCGAAGCTCTTTTATGCTCTTCTGGGCTTCACGCAATTTTGTGTTATCGCTTCAATCATTTTTTATGGCGAAAGAATTTTCGGCTTCTTTCCCGAGTCCTTTCCCAGATTGCAAGGTTTTTGACCGGCATTGAAATCCACCCAGGAGCCAAAATCGGCAAAGGATTTTTTATTGACCACGGAGCAGGCGTCGTCATCGGCGAAACAGCCGAAATCGGCAATAACGTCACTATGTATCACGGCGTTACGCTGGGCGGCACGACAGTGTTTGATGCCAAAGGAAAAATCACAAACAAACGCCATCCGACCATCGGCAGCAATGTCATCATTGGTTCCGGAGCACAGGTTTTGGGGCCGATCAAAATCGGCAATGATGTCAAAATCGGCTCCAATGCTGTTGTTATAAAAAACGTGGAAGCCGGCACAACCGTTGTCGGCGTGCCGGCGCACAAAGCGGACAAAAGCAAAGGAAAAAACACTTTTCAGGCTTACGGCATGACCTGTGACACCAAAGATCCGCTGCAAGAAGAAATCAACAACCTGCACAAAGAAATCGCTGCCTTGCAAAAAGCCGTGGCAGAACTTGGAAAAGGCAAAAACTAGTGCAAAACAGTCTGGGCTTAAACAAATCTCCGCAAGAAACCGCTGTCTGTGTTGCTATGTCCGGCGGCGTAGACAGTTCAGTAACGGCTTATCTGCTGCAAAAAGAAGGATATAAAGTTTTCGGTCTGACCATGGATTTGCTGCAGCCTCCCTATGCTCCGGCCGTTTCATCCGTGGCCGACGCAGCCGTTGTGGCTGCCCAGCTGGAGATAGAGCACCATTTTATCAATCTGCAAACCGAATTTGCAACAAAGGTTGTTCAATATTTTTCCGACGAATACATGAGCGGACAAACCCCTTCTCCCTGCATTATGTGTAACAAATATGTCAAACTCGGCATTCTGGCGGATTATGCCCGCCGGTTGGGAGCAGATATACTGGTGACGGGACACTATGCCCGAACAGTTCCGTCACCGCGCGGCGTGGAACTTCACCGCGGCAAAGACGATACCCGTGACCAGAGCTATTTTTTGTTTGCCATTGCCAAAAACAATTTGCAAATGCTCCGCTGTCCGCTGTCAGAATACAACAAGGCTCAAACCAGAGAGATTGCCGCGGCAGCCGGACTCAGAATTGCCCAAAAATCAGACAGTCAGGACATCTGCTTTGTTTCAGAAGGAAAATACGCCGAACTCATCAGGAAATTAAACCCTGATTATAAAGAACATCCGGGAGATATCGTCACGACAGACGGTAAGATTCTCGGCCGTCACAAAGGACTGATAAATTACACTGTCGGACAACGCCGCGGTCTGGGTATCGGCGGCGGCGACATTTTGTACGTTCTGTCACTGGATGCCGTCCGCAATCAGGTGATTGTCGGCAGCAAACCGCAGCTGGCGCAAAAAGAAGTGCTTATCACCAATATCAACTGGTTAGCCGAAGAACATTCCGGTATCATGGAACTTGAGGTCAAACTCCGCTCCCGTCAAAAACTCGTTCCGGCAACCGTTTTTTTTCAGGACAACCACACGGCACGGCTGGAATTGAAAGATGAGTTTTTCGGCATTGCTCCGGGCCAGGGATGTTGTTTTTATCAGGGAACGCGCGTTATGGGCGGCGGGTTCATCAGCAAAAATAATTCCGATTTTTAACATTTTTGTAACTGGAAAAATATAGAATAATGGAATATAATAATTTTATGTTAGCCCAAAGGAGGTTTGTCATGTATAAAATTCCGTTTCACATGGCTCTGCTGAGCACCCTGCTCTGCACATCAGTTACCATGGCACAACTTCCGTCCAACCCGTGGGATCCGCAGTCTGTAGCAGTTTCAGAAGCTCAAAATGCTCAAATTGCATCAGAAAGCGCAGCCGCCGGCACGGCTTCTCAGGCCTATGCCCAGTCTTCAACAAGAGCAGGCACGCCGTCTTATGACGACATTCTGCCCGTAGACCCCTGGGCGCGGGCCAGAGTAAACAATGGCACCCCGACTTGGCGCGGCAGCGGCCGCAATGACCGCGGCTTAAATTATATTGGCGAAGCAACAACTTACGGTGATGCCACGGGACAAGAAATGATTGCGCCGGAAGTCAACCGGCATAATATGCTAGTCATGACGGAACACCTGCGCAAAATGGGATACAAAATTCCCGAAAGCTACGACCAGAAAATTCGGAAAATGCCTCAGACTTATGCCCGCTACCTGCGTAATGCCTATGATAAATCCACTTCGTCCACAATAAGCAACGACCCTCTCGGCGCTTTGTTTTCCGGCATGATGTCAAATGTAGAAGAAGGGACGGGACTGGATTTTGAAAACATCTTGTTCAACAGCATTGACATTCTTTCCAAGGATTAAACATGAAAAAACTTTTACCGGTCTTATTCTTTTTTGCCTGTGGCGTCAGCAGCCTCTCCGCTGCCGATAAGCTCAGGATGTCACCGGAAGAATATGCCCGCCAACGTTATGAAGTCCAAGACCGCATTACCCGTATGTTAAACGCAGCCACACCATTACAGCGACGCCTTCTGGTCAACGAAGCCAAACGCCTTGCCCGAATTAAAAATCCGCAGCAGGAAAACACTCAAAGAGAGGTTGACCTGGAAGACATTGCCGACTTAAGCAATTATTTCAACAAAGACCTGTATCAAACCGTTTCTTCTGATGTGCCATATCATCTGATTGACACGACGGAAGCCGCCAAGAAAGAAGAAGCAGCCTACCTCAACCGGCAAAAAGCCAAAAAAGAAGCGGCTCAGCCCAAACCGCCTCGCCACACCATGCCGGAACAGAAAAAAACTCAGCCCGCAACTTTTCGCAGAACTTTTGCAAGGTAAAACATAATGGACAACTTTCCTTTTATCATTTTAGTTCAACCGCAGCTGGCTGAAAATATCGGTATGACAGCCCGTGCCATGATGAACTGCGGGCTTTATAATCTCCGGTTGGTTTCTCCGCTACAGGATCATCTGTCCTCCAAAGCCGTCGCAGCTTCTTCCGGCGCTGAAGAAATATTGGAACAGGCTCGGATTTTTAACACAACAGAAGAAGCAATCGCCGATTTGGAACAGGTTTACGCCACGACTTCCCGCCATCGTGACCAGATAAAATTTGTTTACACAGCCGAACAGGCAATGCAGAATTTTGATACCCTTTGCCGCCAAAACACCAAATGCGGCATATTGTTCGGGCCGGAACGCACCGGACTGCAAAATGACGATATCTCGCTGGCCGATGCTATTATCAATATTCCGCTCAACCCGCGCCATTGCTCGCTAAATCTTTCTCAGGCTGTACTGCTGGTCGGTTACGAATTTTTCAAACGCCGGACGGACATCTCCGGCACTCGCTTTGTTACCAACGGCGCCGAAATCGCTCCCAAAGAAAAACTTTTCCAATTCTTTTCTTATTTGGAGAAAGAGCTTGACGACTGCGGCAATTTCAAAGTCGATGAAAAACGCCCGCGCATGGTCAGAAACCTGCGCAACATCTTTTCCCGTCCGCAGTTGACTGGTCAGGAGCTGGATACGCTCTACGGTGTTATAAATTATTTGCGCCGCCCCCATAAAAACTGACTTTCCAAAGATTATATCTTTACCAAATTTTGAAACATTGCTGGGACGAAAATTTGTAGAAATAACCGATAGCCGTATAGAAAAAGCTGCCATGTTGGTCAGTGTCGGAATTGCCGCCCTCTATCTTGCGCATCAGGCACTTTATGTAAAATACCGGCAAAACTCTCTGAGAGAATGTAACACGCAGCCTTTTTTTATGCAAAGTTAACAGATTATTAGCACTCTGGCTGATAAAACTAAAAAGTATTATTTTTTAATGAGGAACAGAATTATGCATGCAACAGATATAACCGCAATTCCGCAGCTTATATGGGGAATGGATGCCAAAGTTCTGGCAACGGTGATTGTGATTATCGCCTATGTCATATTGTTTACGGAAAAAGTAAACCGCGCCATCGTCGCCCTTCTGGCCGCCTCGGTCATGATATTCTCCGGAATCCTGACTCAAAACACAGCCCTACAGGGTATTGATTTTAACACTTTGTCCTTGCTTATCGGCATGATGACAATCGTCGGCATATCCGAACGTTCGGGCATGTTTCAATACGTTGCCGTCTGGGGCGCCAAAAAGGTTCGCGCCAACCCGCGCGGCCTGCTTGTCGTATTAGCTGTTGTTACCGCCGTCTTCTCGGCATTTCTTGACAATGTCACCACTGTACTCCTGATTGCGCCGGTCACTTTCCAGATTACCCGCAAGCTTAAAATCAATCCGTATCCTTATCTGATTCTGGAAATTTTTGCTTCCAATATCGGCGGCACGGCAACTTTAATCGGCGACCCGCCCAACATTCTGATCGGCTCGGCCTTAAACCTTTCTTTTACCGATTTCTTAGACGAACTCACGCCGGTCGTCACCGTTACCATGCTTGTTTTAATCCTTGGTTTTGACATGATTTGGGGCAAACGCCTGACCACCACGGAAAAGAACAAACAAACCGTTATGAAAATCAACGAAATCGACTGTATTACCGACTGGAAACTGCTGCATAAATCACTGCTGGTTCTGGCTCTGGTTATTTTGGGCTTTATCTGCGCGGAACACTTGCACATCGCCAACGGCACTATCGCCATGTTCGGCGCCGCAGCCTTATTGCTGCTTTATACGCTTGGAGACAGCCATGACAAACGCGACCATAAGGTCGAAGAAATTTTTGGCGTTGTTGACTGGACAACCATCTTTTTCTTCTCCGGCCTGTTTGTCATCGTTTATGGTCTGGAAGTCACCGGCATTTTGGGCATACTGGGTCAGAAATTTGTAGGACTGACCGAAGGCAGCATTGAGAAATCCGCCATGCTGATTATCTGGGTTTCTGCCATTGTCTCCAGTGCCATTGATAACATTCCGTTTGTTGCTACCATGATTCCGATGATTAAGTCCATGGAAGAATCTATGGGCGGCCGCGAGGCCATGATGCCGGTGTGGTGGGCTCTGTCACTTGGAGCCTGCTTTGGCGGTAACGGAACTCTGATCGGCGCATCGGCCAACGTAATTGTTGCCGGTATGGCTCAACGCGAAGGGCATCCGATAAGCTTTTTGGGCTTTATGATCTGGTCAGTTCCTGTTATGCTGATAAGCATCTCCATTGCCGCGCTTTACCTTCATATCCGTTTCTTTATGTAAGAAACAACCACACGAAAGCGGCTGCAAAGCCGCTTTTTTTTTACGCTTGCAAAATGTTTCCGTAATCAAAAGCTGCAGCTTCTCCAAAAATGAAATTTCGGAAAAGGATTCTAAAAAGAACGTCTATACCAGATTGTCAGCTATTGCTATAACCATCCGCTTTCAGAAGATGAACACGGCCTCAGCCCGCTTATTGACTGTTTTATAAACGAACATCTGGCTTCGGATATAAGAACGTCTCCTGAACTCAAGATTGTTCTGAAAATATTTGGCTCTGAATTATGTTACGAATTCAAATACAAACAACAAAAATACTATTCCAGTATCAAGTTGTTTAATGCCGGCAGCAAAAAAATTCAATATTTTCACCGATATGAAGAAAATTCTATCTCTGATAACATTATTGAACGTCACAAAAGAATCATAAGCTATACAACGGTTGCTCTGCACCAAATTAATGAAATAATGTGCAGCTAACCCGTTGAAATTGTTTACATGCAAAAATTCTTGACAAGTTTTATAATATCGCCTATACTAAAATGGTATAAAACTTATAGACAAGAATTTTCACATGTGTAGCAAATAACTTTACGATCTCAGCGCTGATTTGAGTTTTATACATATGCTGAAGACAAAAGTTAAATAAAAAACCGCATTTTATATGCGGTTTTTTTATCGCTTCTCCCTATCTTCTTCCGCCGCCGGCTTTCCTTTCTATTCCACCTCGCCCCTCCGGCTTTTCTACTACCCCATCATCAACCTTTCCAGCTTTTTTATCCCTCTCTCTTATCATTCACTCCCGCCTCTCTTTTATATTTCATCTCATTTCCCGTCTTTTCACCCGTGCTTTTCTGATTCCACAGATCGTTCCAAGCACATCTCAAACGGATTAAGAAATAAAAAAGTATATAAAGTAGTACATTCAGATAATAAAAAAACTTTTTAAGGGATACTCTGCGCCGAAAGTTTTGAGCGACATGTACAAAAGGAGTATACGAGCATTTCTCCATCTCGCTAAATCTGTATCAGTCGACCATTATACGCGGTTTTATATTGGCATTTGCATAATAGTCTGATAAGCCTTGATAGCAGTATCTCTGACCGCGACAACCGTCTCCAGCGCCGTTTCGGCATTAGCTACAGCCAGAACCACATCTTGAATATCGGCTTTGCCCTGTATTCCCTGAATTGTCATTTTCTCGCTTTGTTGCGAAAGCTCAACCGCATTATCAATAGAATCTTTAACCATTGCCCCAAAATCGGAGTTCTGAACTTTTTTTGCCTCGGCAACCGGTGTTTGAGCACCGATTCGTCCTAAAGCCTGCTGATAAGCATTCAAAGCACTGGAAATACTGGTCATCTTGTTCAATTCCTTTTAGTTTACTTTAACAAATCTAAAACGCTGGCGCTCATTTCCCGCGCCGTTTTCATCACATTCATATTTGCCTCATATGTCCGCTGGGCTTCTTTCATATCCATCATCTCAATCAACGGATTTACATTTGGCATAGCCACATATCCCTGAGCATCTGCCCCCGGATGGTTAGGCGCATATTTTTTCTCAAACTCCGACTGATCTTTGACAACCTTGTCAACTTTTACCAATTGAGCTCCGGTTGCCTGATCGACATAATTCTTAAAGGTTACGACCTGACGGCGGTACGGCGCTTCTCCCGGCGCACCGGCAATTGAGTCGGCATTAGCCATATTCTCGGAAATAATCCGCAGACGCTCCGCCTGAGCTTTCATTCCTGAAACGGCAATATCAGCGCTTACAATCAAATTATTGGCCATCAAACGTCATCCTTTAAGAACTGATTTTAGTCACTGCGGTTTTAAGCATATTTTTGTAAGAATTATACAATGCAAGCACTCGGCTGTATTCGCCTTTATCCTTGCTGATTTCATTCAGTTGGTCTTCCAAAACCACGCCGTTGCCGTCAATTGTCAGCGGCTGCGTAGGTTTTGGTGTATAAATTCGGCCGGCCAGAGAACTGCCGCCCCGTCCGGTAAAATGCTTTTCATTGGTAACGCTCATTTGCAGGGCAGAATTGAGCTCATCGGAAAAACTCGGTTTTTTCAAATCCTGCGCCAGATATCCCGGCGTATTGGCGTTAGCCACGTTTCCGGCCAGAATCTTCTGACGCTCGGTCAGATATTTCATATCCTGATTTGCTAAAGAAAAAACTGTCAGATTATTCAAATCCATAATAACGATTCTCCCCCAAACGGTTATGTTCCCTCACAACCTCAGACATGCAAGTTTTGTGCCGTTTACAAAGCTCTTGCCAAACCATTCCCCAATGATTACAATAACAAAAAACAACACAAGGAACCACCCATGTCTGAACAAGATAATAAACCAAAAAACATATCAGACAATCATGACTTCGATTTGTCCACAGATTATGCCGTTGCCCTCGGCTATGACCAGAACAAACACAATGCGCCGGTCGTACTTGCAAAAGGACAAGGCCATGTAGCGGAAAAAATTATTCAAATAGCCATCGACCAAGGGATCGAGATTCGTCAAGACGCCGATTTATTACAAATTCTTAAAGCGGTAGACATTGATGAGGAAATTCCGGTTGAAGCTTTTGCCGCCGTTGCGGAGATTATTTCCTATATTTATCAGAAGAACAGCCAACAAACAATACAGGCAGAATAGCTCTATTTTTTACGCAGAATAGCGAGAAAGAAACCGTCCGTTCCTGTCGTTGCCGGCGAAAGTCTCAGATAATGCTCATCATGACAAGGATACAAACGCGCAATTTTTCGTTCCCAGACCTCCCGCACGTTAACATGCTCCATATCCGGTTTGTTTTTAAGAAAAGCTTCAATAATGTCTTCATTTTCATCACGCAAGACAGAACAGGTAATATAAATAATCCAACCGCCGGATCTTACCTTCGGATAAGCAGTTTCCAAAATTTCTTTCTGCGCATAATTAAGCTTTTGAACAGTCTCAGGAGTCAGACGAAACTTGGCATCGGGTGAACGCCGATAAATGCCTGTTCCCGAACAAGGAGCATCTATAATAAAGCGATCAAAATCCCGATCGCTGTCTGCTATTATATCAGTCAGTTCAATATTTCTGATGCCCAGCCGCTGCATCCGTGGTTTGATAGCATCCAAACGCTTGGACGAGATATCATGTGCCAGAATATGTCCCTGATTATTAAGCAAATAAGCAATGGCCAAACTTTTTCCGCCGGCTCCGCAGCAATAATCAATAACTTTATTTTCCGGCCGCACATCGCACAAAATCGCCGCCAGCTGCGAAGCCTCGTCCTGAACCTCAATCTCCCCGTTTTGATAAGCCATACAATTACCAAGGCTGATACGAGCTTCCGAACGCAGACCGATCGGAGAATAAAGTGTCGGCACCATGGTGTATCCTTCTTTTTTCAGACCGTCAATGACAGCTTCGCGGTTTTTGGCATTAATCCGAAAATCCGCCGGCGCCGGTTTATTCAATGATTTTAACAATACCATATCTTTTATTTTGGCAAACAGCCATTGCGGACACTCCGCTTCAACATAATCGGGATAAGGTTTTTCATTTTCCGCGGATAACAATTTTTTCTCATCATCTGTCAAAGCAGACGGCGCGTATGGCCCGCTGCCAAAAATATCTTCCGGATTGTCTGATGTATAATGCTTGAGATACAGCAACACAATCTTGCGTGGCTCATCAGCACCGGCATCAAAAGAAAGCTTCATCCGATTGCGGATAATGTTCCATACGGTTTCGGTAATAAAACGCCGGTCTTTGGAACCGATATATTTGCGTGCCCGCATATAATCATTGATAATATTGTCCGCCGGAATATCGGAATTCCAAACAGCCTCGATTAAGTCCAATACCGCCTGATAACGCGCTCCTGTTTGCATTAGTCAATGTCCTCTACATTTATTTCCAACTTTAACATTTCTCCAACCCGCGAAATCTGTATTAGCTTTCCTCATCTCCGGTAAAATGCAGAGAACGAGATGAATAATGTGATTTTAACGATAAAAAAAATTTTAGTGTACACAGAAGTACATGAATTTTTTTATTCGGAAAAAATCGCATTAGGCACTCGTTATATGCATTTTACCCCGATAGCCGAGAGCAACTAAGTAAGTCTCCGGCGACGCTTTGCGGCTGGCATCGGGTTTAAAATGTCCGACCTTTTTAAAATTGCGCTTCACGTCTGCTAAGAGCTCGCCCTCTGCACCGCCCTGAAAAACCTTGGCAATAAAAATACCGCCTTCCGCCAGAACTTCTTTGGCAAAATCATAAGCCAGCTCTACCAGATGAATGGTTCGCAGATGGTCTGTCTGCTGATGTCCGGTCGTATTGGCCGCCATATCGCTCATCACAATGTCAGCCTCGCCTTGCAACAGTGATTTTAATTTATCCGCGGCATCAGGCTCGGTAAAATCCTGTTGTATCAGCGTTGCACCGGCAACCGGCTCCGTTTCCAGAATATCCAACCCGACTACCTGCCCCACACCCTTGTTTCGCATCACGGCAACCTGTGTCCAACCTCCGGGAGCGCAGCCCAAATCAACGATTCGCTTGCCCTTCCCCAAAAACTTGTATTTCTCATCCAGCTGAATAAGTTTAAACGCTGCCCGCGAACGATAGCCCAAACGTTTAGACTCCGCCACATACGGATCATTCAATTGTCTTTCCAACCATTGATTAGAAGATTTTTTGCGATACTTGGCTGTTTTAACATGAACAGTCACAGCTCTTCGGCCGGACACAGCTTTGGCAGATTTGGTAAGTTTTATCATTGTTTATCAACTCTTTAATGATTCCGTCTTTGGCACTTTTCAAAGACGCAGTAATTTCTTTTGCCCCAATGCTATTATAAATTGTCTTAAAGATAACACATGCCGGCGCAAAAATAAAGGAACGTTTTTCACCAATATACTTATTATCGGCCATTTCTTCCCTCGTCAAGTTCAAAACTTTGCTGATGGCCTTGTCGGCCTCACCGGACGTAAAGGTTACACCGTCCGCCGCCTCACGATCATACTGTCCAAAATTCCGGATCATTGAAGCCAGACGCAAAGGCGTACTTGACGTTGCCACAAAACAGACATCGCCTTTATAATTATCCAGTTTAGACACTCTGATAAAATCATCTGCATATTTCACAATTTCTTCATGCAACTGCTGTGCGTTGGCCGGCACATAAGACGAGAGATTAAACTTCTCGGCAGCATTTCTTGCGCCCCAGGGAATGGAAACCGTATGCAGGATATGCGGATTATCGCTGTTTGTCGCCAGTGTGATTTCGGTCGAACCTCCGCCCAAATCATAAACAATCATATACTTAGCCGGATTGTTTTTCACATTGTCCCGCGCCCCGATCAAATTAAGCCGCGCCTCTTCCGCGCCGTCAATAACCTCAAGCTTGATACGGGTCTCATCAAACACCTGCTTTACAAAATCTTTTCCGTTTTCCGCATTGCGGCAGGCTGCAGTGGCAACTGCGCGATAAGCCTTCACGTTATGCTTGTCCATCTCTTGCTTAAACGCAAAAAAACAAGCCAAAGCCCGCTCGGCCGCTTCCGGCGTAATCCGGTTCTGCGCCGACATTCCTTCTCCGAGTTTGGTAGCAACGGCATCGTTATAAAGATACCTGCCTTTATCATCGGCAATTAACAGTCGGCAGGAGTTTGTTCCCAAATCAATTGCGGCAAAACACTTATTTTTCATTTCTATTTTTCCCTCTTTTATAAGGATGTCGAAAACGACGCTTTCTTCCGCCTCTGAAATTTTTGGCATTATGCATCAGGTCTAACAAAATACCTTCTCTGATTCCGCGGTCGGCAACCGTCACCTCGGCAATTGGCCAGAATGAGCAAATAGCTTCGATAATCGCACAGCCGGCGATTGTCAAGTCTGCCTTTTGCACACCGATACACGGATGCTTGCGGCGTCCGTCATCTCCCATGTTTTTAATTTTACTGATAACTCGGTCAATATCGGATTTCAAAATAGAAATCCCGTCTACGGCCGAACGATTGTAGCGCGACAAGTTCAAATGCACGGCTCCGATAACCGTCACCGTTCCCGAGGTTCCGATCACCTGAATCTCCTGATTACGAACAGCTTCTGAAATATTATACTTGTCATCAAATTCTTTTAAGATTTTATGTGTCCGCTCAATAACCGTGTCATACGCCAGTTTGGTCATATCCTGAGCCGGAAAAGCCTCCGATACGGTAACCACGCCATAAGGCAGGGAAACAAACCCCTCAATAAAAGTATTGCCGCTGTTGGTAACTCTGGCCAGCGAAATTTCGGTTGAACCGCCGCCGATGTCAAAAACCAAAGCCCGCTTGATATGCCGGTTCAACAGCGGAATACAGCCGACAACAGCAAGACGGGATTCTTCCTTGGAAGAAATTATCTCAATATTTAAACCGGTCTCGCGTTTGACAGCTTCAAGAAATTCGCCGCAATTTTTAGCCCGTCGGCAAGCTGCCGTCGCCACATAGCGGGAAGCCACAATCGGAGCATATTCATCCAGCACGCCGGCGCAAACCTTTAAGGCGCCGATTGTCCGCTTGACTGCCGGCCGAGAAAGCTCATTATCGTTAATAATGCCTTCACCCAAGCGAGTAATTTTAGAAAAAGTTTCTACAATTCGGAAAGATGTTGGAGTCGGAGAGGCAATAACCAAACGGCACGAATTCGTCCCCAGATCAATTGCGGCATAATTAGCGCCGCTCTGACTGTTTTTTTTCTCTGGTTCTGTATTTCGACTATTTTGTCTTTGCCATTTCTGCATTCTTTTTTTTCAATTCAAACAAGAAACCTACTCCCCGTAGATTTCAATACGGACCTGTTTACGCAATTCATCAATGCTGACCAAGCCTTTGTTTTCGTCTTCAAAATGCCAATAAACCCATCCGTTGCAGGCCGGAGCATTCTGAGCGGCAGCTCCCACCTGATGAATTGATCCCTCACCGGCTGACGACGTAAGGGTTCCGTCAGAACGGATAAAGGCGCAATGCTTGCGATTGGCATCATAGAGCTTATCTCCCGGATGCAGTAACCCGCGCTCAATAACAGCTCCGAACGGAACTCTGGGCTGACGCTTTTTGGCGCTAAACTCCAAACAAGCTCCCTGAGAAACCGGTTCAACTGCCTCAATACGCTGTCTGGCACCCTCGACATAATTCTCGTCTTTCTCAATGCCGATAAAATTACGACCCAGCATTTTTGCCACGGCACCGGTCGTGCCGGTACCGAAAAACGGATCTAAAATAACATCGCCGACCTTGCTTGAAGACATAATCACACGATACAACAGGGCTTCAGGTTTCTGAGTCGGATGCAGCTTGTTTCCCTCTCCGTCTTTCAGACGTTCTTTACCGGTACAAAGCGCAATCTGCCAGTCGCTGCGCATCTGGGTGTCTTCGTTCAGCGCTTTCATTGCTTCATAGTTAAAAGTATACTTGGAATTCGGATTTTTACAAGCCCAAATCAGCGTCTCATGCGCATTGGTAAAACGCGTTCCCTTAAAATTCGGCATCGGATTGGTCTTGTTCCAGATAATGTCATTCAAAATCCAAAAGCCCAAATCCTGTAAAATATAGCCGACACGAAAAATATTATGATAAGACCCGATAACCCATATAGCGCCGTCTTCTTTCAAAATTCGACGGGCAGCGGTCATCCATTCTCTGGTATATTTGTCATAAGCCTCAAGGCTCTCAAAACTATCCCATTCTTCATATACGCCGCTGACATTAGAATTATCCGGACGTGTCAAAGCATCTCCGAGTTGGAGATTGTAAGGAGGATCGGCGAAAATCAGATCCACGGAATTTTCTTCCATTGCATTCATTACCTTCACACAATCATCATTAATAATCGTGTTCAGAATAGTTTTTGTTTGCATACTGCTCATTTCCACCAACCAGAATAAGGATTTACAAATAACATAAGTTGACCTCAGTATGAGAGATATTTCTTATAAATTTATTAACAAAAATAAGTTTTTTTTACCAGCATTTTTTATGTTATTCAGAAATTACTTAAATACAGAACGTTATCAAGTGCAAAAAAGGAACCCCCACGTAAAACGTGGGGTTCTTCACATGCGGGTATAACCCTAACAGTGCCAGCGAACGCCTTAAGGGCGCATGACGGTCTGACAGGGCGAAAA
>CAKQRB010000040.1 GCA_934271195.1 uncultured Alphaproteobacteria bacterium
GCATGCTTGCAGTCAAAGAAATATCAGCCATTTTTTTTCTCCAATTCTTTGGAACACATAATGTGTCAGGTTAAAACCATGTGATTGTTTTTCTAACAATACAGAGTTTACTATATCATAAAATTTACTATCTTGCAAATTAAAAATGACTCGCAAGACAACAGGCTATATTCTTTTATCAAAAAAATACAGTCATGTAAAAGATTATAGCAAAAAGATTAATTAAAGCTTAAAGAACTTTTCAGGCCGGCTTTTCTGTCTTTACTGGCCGTTTGGCAATTGCCGCGTCAATATAAGATTTGATGTTTTTGCCAAAAGTTTGGCGGATATACTGAGTTAACGACGACGGCCGCTCCTGATACGAATCGGCCTGAGCCTGTGCTTGCAGCAATTGCTCCACATTCAGCCGCTGCTCAATGTTGTTTCTTTCTTCCGCAGCCTCAGGAGCGCCGCGCACTGAAGCAAGATTATATAAAACGTGCGCCGTAGCATAGTTAGGCGTCACTTTCACGCCGCCTGTCAACATATTTGCTAACATCATCATGGCGTTCAAATTTCCCTGTCGGAGAGATTTTTGCAGATAATTAATGCTTTTACCGTAGTTTTGCGGCGTTCCCAAACCGTCCCGATATAACATTCCCGTCATCAGCTGTGCGTCATCATAACCTGCGTCGGCCGATACTTTTAACAAATCAAACGCACGGGCATAATCCTGCGGAACTACATGTCCTTTATAATAAGCGTAGCCGAGCATAAACTGTGCAGTCGGATTTCCTGCCTGAGCCGCAATCACAAAATAGTTTATCGCTTCTTTGCTGTCTTTTTGCACGCCGCTTCCGGCCAGATATAAAAAGGCGAGATTAACGGCAGCTTCTATGTTTCCAAGCTGAACAGCTTTTTTGAAGAGTTCCGCAGCCATTGCAAAATCCTGCCCGACTCCAATGCCGCTGTAGTACAGACTCGCCAGATTGTTGACGGCAATATCGTCATTTTGCGTCGCTGCCAGCTGATAGTAATGAAAAGCTTTTTTCTGGTCGATTTTGATATCGTCTTCGCCATAAAGATAAATGTAGCCAAGCGCCATTTGAGAATTCAGATTTCCCGAGTCGGCCTCTCTGGTGAGCCTTTGTAGCTTTGTTTCTTCCGGTTCTTTCTTTTCGGCCGTCTGTGTCTTGTCAACAGGCTTTTTTTCATTGCCGCCGAAATTAAAAAATGAAAAAATACTATTTTCTTTTGTATTGTCTTCTGCTGCCTGAGCAGAAAATTCCGGAACAGAAAGCAATAGGGCCAAACTCAAACACACAATCTTTTTCATCTTTTTGCCTTTATCAAACACACTTTGTTATAAGCTTATACTATCAGCTAAAACTTTCTCAATTGTTAATCATTAAATAAAAGGCGGCATATAATATACCGCCTTTTGAAAAATTTAAGAATAATAAAGACTGGTTTAGCCAAACAATTGCAATACAGCCTGAGAAGCCTGAGAAGCCAAACTCAGAGAATTGATGGCCAATTGCTGTCTGGTCTGCAGAGCCAGCATGTTTGCGCCTTCTTCGTTCATATCGGCCAAGGTCAGTTTGTCGGAACCTTCTTCCAATACGTTAATCAGATTGTCGGTAAAGTCCTCTCTGGTTTGAACGATAGAATAGTTGTTACCGAAGTCGCTGGCCATGCCGCGCAATGTAGTAATGGCATCACTAATAGCAGCAATCGTTTCATCAATGTCTTTGTCCAGATTCCAGCCGCCTTTGGTAATGGATTCCAAGCCCAGACCCTTGGAAGAAGCGTCCACGCCTTTAACTTCAATGGTGGAAGAACGGTCTTCGTTGAAAATGACTTTCAGGTCATTTTCCTGCAACAGGTTAATACCTTTATAACCGGAGTCTTTGGCAACTTGATCAATCTGGGTCAGAATTTCATTGAACTGCGCAACATATTTGTTACGTTGATCAATAGCGTTTTCATCTGAAACTCTGGTTTCAATCTGACCAGAAACGCCTTGCAAAACTTTTGAATCCGGCGTGTTTGTGGTGATGTTAATGGAAACACCGGCCTCATCGGCAGCTTCGCTGGCTTTAATAACCAGTTTTCCCGTAATCGGATCAAGTTCGGCAGTTACAATGGCTTTGTTGTTTGCGCCGTCAAACTGTTCTGTTAATGCATTCAATTGATCAACAACGTCTTGAACGGTTGAATCCTCATTTAAGGTAATTGATTTCATTGCCGTATCTTGTACAAGAGCATTGCCGGTCGGTCCGCCTGCTGCGTCTCCGCCAAGAGTTACGGTGCTGTAACCTGTAACCATAATGGAGGCGCCATCATTAGAGACCAGCTTCAAACTGTCATCATTCAGAGTCGCGGTAAAAGCATCTTTTCCGAATTTATCATCAAGAGCTTTCTGAATGTCAGCCGTAGTAAATTTGTCATCACCTGCAACGGTATGGCTTACGGTAAGCGATTGCTCTTCCCCGTTAACCATCAATTTCAAGTCAAAACTTGCCGTACCTGTCTTTCCGGTGGTAAACTTAGTGCTGATTCCGGTCATTTCTACAGTTGTAGTAGATTTGTCAGCTCGGGCATCAACGGAAATCGTACCTGCGCCGACTTTTTGTTCGGCTTTCAACGTACGGGTTGAGGTGATTTTTGTTTTCATGTTGTTGGCAATGTCATGTGCCGAATTGGCAACGGATTTTGCCTGTTGGGTGAAAGTCGTAATAGCCTCAATACCTTCATTGGCAGCCTTCAGAGTTTGTACGCCTTGTCCCATGCTGTCCAATAAGGCTGACAAGTCAGAAGCCCGATTGGTAAGAGACTGAGAAGTATAATAAGAAGACGGATTGTCAATAGCAGAGTTGACCTTCTTGCCGGTAGACAAACGTTCTTGCGTCATATCCATCAGGCTTTGGGTATTCTGCAAAGATAAGAGGTTTGAACGCATACTTGCAGTAAGTGAAATATCAGCCATGTTTTATTCTCCAATTCTGTGAACCACAGTGTTAAAATTTTTCGCTTATTAAATCCTTAATAATTGGTTAAAAGATTAAAAACAAATTAACGCTTTGTAAATATCTTTTTTGTAACTTTTAACAGGTAATTATCATATTTTTTTTGCAAAAAAAACAAATACGCGATTCCTGTTGTTGTGTTGTTCAGCGCCTCCTCGGGCTTAAGTTATAAAAAAATTAAGCATTCGGTTCCGCTGAGAACAACCGTTGCAAAACACAATGCAAGTTATATGCCAAAGTTGTAAAGTCGTTCAAAAGATATATGGAATTTATTGTGCTTTTTCCTTTATATAAGTGCTTTTTTTAAATTATCACCCTCTGTTTTTTATATTTTGCCCTTCACTGGCAGTCTCCGATGTTTTAATAAAGATAAGAGCGTGTCAGAGGAAGAGAAAAGGGCTGCTGTTATAGATTTGTAAAGAATTTGGGTGTAAATTGAACAAAAAAATAAAAGAAAGGAAAAAAAGATGACAAAGATTGCAGTTGCCGGCGCGC
Source organism: uncultured Alphaproteobacteria bacterium (assembly GCA_934271195.1). Lineage (GTDB taxonomy): Bacteria > Pseudomonadota > Alphaproteobacteria > RF32 > CAG-239 > MGBC133411. The sequence goes on from CAKQRB010000040.1 coordinate 3,504, forward strand.
AAGACAGCCTCGGGCGGGAAGTTTTAAGTTTTCTGGAAGAAGACGGTATTCCGTCTGCCGATATTGTAGCTTTGGATTCCAAAGCGCCGCTGGGAACAATGGTTTCTTACGGAGAAGATGATGAACTGGATGTGTTCAACCTTGATGATTGCGATTTTAATGGTATTGATATTGTGATTTTTGCAACCCCGTCCGCTTTGTCCAAACGTTTTGTGTCTAAGGCTTTGAACAAAGGCGCCAAAGTGATTGACTGCTCCGACGCATTCTTTTCGGAGACCGATGTCCCGCTGATTATTGCAGGCGTGAATGATGACAAGATTACGGAAGCGCCGCGCGGGCTGGTAGCGATTCCTTCTGCGCCGGTCACGCAGATGCTGTTGCCGTTGTCGGAAATTCATAAAAAACTTTCTGTTAAAAGAATTATTGCCTCGACTTATTCCTCCGCATCGATTTATGGCAAAGACGCTATGGACGAGTTGTTTAACCAGACTCGCAAAATTTTTATGAATGATACGCTGGCTGATGACCAAAAAGTTTTTCATAAACAGATTGCGTTTAATGTGATTCCGCAGGTAGAAGAATTTATTGGCGAAGAAACCGCCTGCGAATGGGCTATAAACGCTCAGACCAAAAAAATCTGGGGCGGCGATATCAAAGTACATGCCAACTGCGCAATCATTCCGGCCTTTATCGGTTCGGCGCAGTATGTAAATGTTGAATGCGCCGGAGAAGTTGATGTTGACGAGATCAGAAAACAAATGAAAGCAACCAAAGGTGTTGTCGTTTTTGACAAGAATGTTGACGGTGGTTATGTCACGATTAACGATGTTCAGGGCGAAAGCGAAATCTATGTCAGCCGCCTGCGTCAGGATGTTTCCGTTGATAACGGGTTCAGCTTCTGGTGTGTGGCCGACAATCTGCGTGCCGGCGTTGCCAAAAACGCGTTTAATGTCATGAAGCTGATGCTTGCCGCAGCCAAACATTAAGGAAAGGATAGCGTAATGCAATGGCTTTTAAGAATTTTTCTCGGCGTGATGTTGTTTGCCATGCCGGTGTCTGCGCAGACAAACAACGAGGTCGAAGTAGATGCCAGCACCCGAGTTGTCGATTCGATATCATCGCCGGAGGTCAATTACCGCGAAATCAACAAATCTTTGACCAAAACGGAAGAAAAGCTTAAAAGCGATAAAGTCACGGTTAATGAAATTTCAGATACGGTAAAAGTTTTAAGTGAAATCAGAGCACAATTGGCAGATGGCAAAAAGCAGGTTGAAAAAGAACTGAAATTTGTTCAAAAAAAGCTTGATGCTCTTGGCGAAGCGCCGGCGGACGGTTCTGAACAGCCGTTGATTTCCGGCAAACGAAAAGAGTTTTCGGAAGAAGCTTCGTCGCTGAAAAGTAAAGTTGCCGAGATTGACCTTATGCTGACCCGCATTGATGAACTGGACAGTCTGATTGTCAACGTCCGCAATCAAAAACTTTTAGGAAGCCTGATGGAGCGCCGGTTGCCGCTGATTTATCCGGCAGTGTTCTTCAATGACGCGCGCTCGTTTGTCGAATTCGGCATAGACGCCATCCGTTCGCCGGTAGACTGGTTTCAAGAGCTCAATACCGAAGGCCGCGATTTTGTAAAAGCCAATCTGTTGCCGGTTACGGTTATCTTTTTACTGTGTTTGTGGCTCGGCATTTATCTGCGCTTTTTTATTATGCGGCACTTTGGATATGACAATTCTTTGGAACACATTTCTTACGGGCGCAAAGTCTCGGCAGCCATAGCCGTTGCCGTCGGGTATGGTGTGATTCCGGCGTTTTTAATCGGCGGCCTGTTGCTGTGGATGATCAGTTCACAGGTGATGACGCTGGGCTTCTTTGGAATTTTAATAAACAGCTTTTTGTATTTTACGTTAGTTATGATTCTGTGCAAAGCCGTCGCGCGGGTCATCTTTGCGCCGTATAATGAACGCTGGCGGCTGATAAACTTTTCAACGGACAAGGCCATCAAGGTGACGCATGCCGTTTATGTCAGTATTTTGCTGATCGGGCTGACGGCATATCTTGAATATGTGGCTGAGAAAGCCAGCTATTCCTTGGAACTTATCAGCTTTTTGACCTCTGTGTCCAACGCGGCAAAGGCTTTTTCCATTGCTTGGATTGTCAAACGGCTGGTATGGGAAGACCTGACGGAAAGCACGGAAGAAGACGATTCTGTTCAGAATGTCGATGACGGAGAAGATGACGCTCTGAGCAGTTCTTTTAAAATCACGTTTCTGACCTCGGTTTTTGCATTGGGCATCTTCTCGCTTTCGCTCTTCGGTTATCCGTATCTTGCCGCGTTTATCTTTAATAAACTTATCGCTTCGGTATTGATTGTCGGTGCAATTGTCATTTTTCGCAAGGCTGTTAATGAGGCGCTGCGCAGAATGCTGCTTTGGCGCTTTTGGGTGCATACTTTCCGTCTGCGCCGCAAGATAATCCGTAAAATCAACTTTTGGTCAGGTCTGGTGCTGGATCCTGTTTTCATTATCCTTGGCGGTCTGATATTGCTGAGCCTGTGGGGCGTGTCAACGGATATTTTAATCCAGACCACCATAAAAGTCATGACCGGCTTTACGGTCGGCGGTATAGAAATCTCGCCTCTTGCCATTATTATCGGTCTGATTGTGTTTTTCTTTGCCATTGCGGCGGTTCGCGCCATGAAAACGCGGCTACTGAATAATGTTCTGGGCAAAATGGATATTGATGACGGCCTCAAACATTCTCTGGCTTCCGGCTTCGGCTTCTTCGGCTTTACCATTGCCGCGCTGTTGTCTTTTGCCATAATGGGCGGCAACCTCAGAAACTTCGCGTTGGTTGCCGGTGCGTTGTCAGTCGGTATCGGTTTGGGCTTGCAAAATGTGGTCAATAATTTTGTATCCGGTATTATTCTTTTGTTTGAGCGCCCGATTAAAGTCGGCGACTGGGTGATTATCAACGGCGAGGAAGGTAAGGTCAAACAAATTAATATCCGCTCGACAGAGGTTGAAACGTTCAAACGCTCCAGCGTTATTATTCCGAATGCGTCGCTGCTCTCCGGTACGGTAACCAACTTAACCCATAGCAACAACTGGGCGCGTTATGCCATTAAAGTCGGAGTTGCCTATGGTTCTGATACCGATCAGGTTAGGGAAATTTTGCTGGAAGCAGCGCAAAATAACCGGAAAATCCTCAAAAAACCGGCGCCTTATGTGCTGTTTCAGGATTTTGGCGCTAGCAGTCTGGAATTTGAACTGCGCGTTTATGTCAGTGATATTTGGGAAGGCTGGATAGTCCCGAGTGATTTGCGGTATGAAATCAACCGCCGCTTCCGCGAAGAAGGAATTGAAATTCCGTTCAACCAGCTTGTTGTCCATCAGGGCAGTGAGGTCTCCAAGGCAACCGAAAGCCAGTTCTACGCTGCCAACAAAAAGAAAGGAAGTAAAAATGCTGCTGAAGAATCTGAAAAATAAAAGTATTTTGCTCTGGGGGTTGGGAACCGAGGGGTCGGCCGTGTTAGATTATCTGCGGCGGCACAATCTGAGCGACAATATTAGAATTTATAGTGATAAGCCTTTTGAACTGTCTGAAAAATACAAAGAGATGAGTGTATACTTCGGAGACGAACTGCAGGAACTGCTGCCGCAAATGGACGTGATTATAAAATCTCCCGGAGTCAGTGCCTATCGGGATGAGATTGTCCGAGCTAAAGAACAAGGTGTTGCTGTTACGTCGTCATCAGATATTTTTCTTGATGAGGTCAGAACAAACCAGCCACAGTGCAAGGTCATCGGCGTCAGCGGATCAAAAGGCAAAAGCACCAGCGTATCCGCCATGTATCACATGATGAAAGCGCTTGGGCTGAACGTTGGACTGGGCGGAAATATCGGCAAGCCGATGATTGACTTGATTGACGGACAATATGATTATGCCGTTTGTGAATTTTCAAGTTATCAGGCCGCCGATCTGCACAATTCGCCGCATCTGGCCATGTTCACCAATTTGTATTATGTGCACAGCGACTGGCATCGCGGCCATGAGAACTATTGTCGTGATAAAATTCGTCTGATTGCTCATCAGAAAGACGGAGATGTCTTTTTTGTAAATGACCGCAATGAACAGCTCAAAGAATATTGCGCGCCATATAAAGGAAAGAATAAAAAATTTTATAATCAGTCTCAGAATTTTCATGCCGAGGGAAAAGAACTCTACTGGCAAGATAAGCTTTTGCTAAATATCAACGAACTCAAAATAAGCGGCAACCATAATTTGGATAATCTGGCCGGTGTTTTCTCGATTCTTCATGAACTGGGGCTGGACATCCGTGCTGCGGCAGAGGCTTTGAAAACTTTTGAACCTTTGGAACACCGCCTGCAAAAAGTGGCTGTCAATAATGGCGTTTTGTTTATTAATGACAGTATCTCAACCGCTCCGGAAGCAGCCATAGGTGGCATGAAAAGTTTTGATGAGGATATGGTTCTGATTTCCGGCGGACAGTATTTGGAGCAGAACTATGACGACTACGCCCGTTATGTTCAGGAAAATCCGAAAGTCAAAATGGTCTGTGCCTTGTACCAAAGCGGCCCTTATCTGGCCGAAGCGATTAGAAAATACGTTACCCGTCCGGATTTTGTTTTGCTGGAGCCGCAGACTTTGGAAGAAGCCGTTGCCAAGGCAAATGAAGTTTTGACGGCGGATAAAGGCGGGATAGTACTGTTTTCTCCAACCGCCCCGAGTTTCGGATTTTATAAGAACTTTGTCGAACGCGGCCAACATTTTATCGGCATCGTTAAAGAGCTGACCGCAGCGAGTTAATGCTTAAACATTTACGAGCCAGAGCTAGCAACGCCAAAACTACGGATATGTAAGTATTCGTAGTTTTGCATTAAGTAAAAGAATGGTGCCGATTAAGGGATTCGAACCCCCGACCCACGCATTACGAATGCGTTGCTCTACCAACTGAGCTAAATCGGCACTGGCACTAATCTATATTTTTAAAATCTAAAATGCAATATTAAAATTCACGATATTGAAAAAAAGCTTGCAACGCTTATCTAAGAATGGAGAGAATTTGCAAAAATAAGGAGGAAAAATGGGTAGAAAAGTTTTATTAACAGTTTTGAGCACAATCTTTTTGTTCAGCTGCGCAACCTCGGCCAACTATGATAACAAGCTGCAAAAGTGGGTTGGAAAGTCCGCTGTTTCATTACAGGAAAAATGGGGGCGTCCGGCACATGTTAAAATGTTTGCCAATGGTGACAGCGTTATGACCTATATCAAAGCCAATGATGTTTATGTCCCGAGCGAATACATTATCTTCAATCAGGGGTATGTCCCCGGCAATGAGGTAACCGTTCAGCCTTATCCGAGCCAGACTTCTAACTTTATGAACACAACGGAACTGGTTGGTTATGAAACGGAATACACTTGTCAGACGTCGTTTCTTGTCCAAGGCGGCATTGTCACGGGATGGCGGTGGATCGGCAATAACTGTGTCGCATATTAATAAAAAACAAGCAAAAACAAGCCGGTTGCACACAGGCTTGTTTTTGGGTTAAAATAAGGCAATTTTGTCAGGGATTTGTAACTTTTTTTTAACTTAAATATGCTGATTTAGAAGAAAGGAAAAATAAAAAACGGAAAGAAAAAATGGGGATGTTTTCAGAGTTTCACAACCGGTTAAAGAACTCCGGTCTGCTTCTGGTTTGCATTTTGTTGTTTATCTACTTCGGGTACCATGCCGTCAACGGCGAGCGCGGATTCCTGCGTTATATGTATCTCCGGCAGGAGATTACGGAAGCTCGCCGCGTGGCTGAAAATTATCATAATCAAAAACGCCGTTTGGAAGATAAAGTTCGCCTTTTGTCTTCTTCCAGCTTGGATCTCGACCTGCTGGAAGAAAGAGCCCGCGTCGTACTTAATATGGCCGGTCCAGATGAATTTATTATCCTCGATGAAGGTGAGGCTGAAAAGGTAAATTAGCAAAAATCCACAAAAATACCTTTAAATATATATTGAAAATTCAATGAGTTATTCTTAAACAAGGAATAGACGCATAAAAAAGCTGTATTTTTAAAATTTTTTCTGTTATAAACAGCTAACACGTTTGCAAAAACTGTTAAAATTTAAAGGTTTATGATGAAGTTTAAGATTTTCGGCAAAAAGAAAAAAGATAATTATATAAGTTATAAAGAAAAAAAGAGTTTTTTTGCTGCTAAAGAATTTATTTTCCGGACACAAGGGCGGGCGCGGGTGATAACCATCAGTTCCCGTGCTCAGGTCGTGTCTTTGTGCCTGATTCTCTGTATCGGCATCTGGAGTTTTTATTCCTACCATTTATATAATAAAACCGGTAATATTTTGTATAATAAAGATGCCGAACTCGTAAAAACCCGTGACGCCTATTTGGATCTGATGACCAATTTTGTGATACTGCATGACAAAATTGAAGATGTTTTGGCCGATCCCAAAACCGCGGCTGCCCAGAAAAAAAACGATATTGAAAATTATAAACGTCAGGCCGCTGTGCTGGAAGAAAAGATCAAACAGATTCAGTCGGAAAATAATTGGATTGATGAAGCTGTTGTTTCTGAAAAGGTCACAATCAATGAGGCCTTGCTCCAACGTGATATTGCCATATCCGAGCGTGATGAACTGAAGAAAAAAGTTGCTGCTCTGGAGAATACCATTGAAGATATCCGCGGCGCGGAAACGGAAGTTCTGGAACAGGTTAAAAAAATTGCCACAAAAGAAGTGGATAAAATTAAAAAAGCTTTCAGTAGCATTAACGTTCCGCTCAAGCAAAAAGGCTTGTATTTTAATGCCCTTGCCAACCGTAAAGGAGGCAAAGGCGGATTGTATGTTCCTGACAAATCAAAGATTAAAGACAAAGAAATCAGCAAACAGGTCAGTGCTATTTATGATTCTGTGCAGGATTTGGAATACTATCGTGAAGTTGTCAAGTCTGTTCCGATTGGCAAACCGGTTTGGAGCTACTGGCTGACTTCGCCTTTCGGCTCCCGTCCGGATCCGTTCCAAAACAAACGAGCTTCTCATAAAGGCGTGGATTTGGCCAGCCGTACCGGAAACAAAATCAGCGTTCAGGCAAAGGGAAAAGTGACCTATGCCGGCTGGATGAACGGTTATGGATATATGGTTGAAGTCAATCACGGCAACGGCTTTAAGACCAAATATGCTCATATGAACAAAATTTATGTAAAAAAAGGTGATGAAGTAAAATTTAATACGGCTTTGGGAGAAGTCGGTAGTACCGGCCGCTCAACGGGACCGCACCTGCATTATGAAATTTTATATAATGGCGTTCCGGTAGATCCGATGCCCTTTATCAAAGCAAAAATATAAGGATAAGCTTATGAAGAAAATTAAAAAGCTTTTGTATTTGAAGTTAGCCCGAAAAATGAACAAAAACGGTAAAGCCTGTTCCGTTCCGACGATTATCAGTGAAGACAGTAAAATCATCGGAAATCTGATATCTTCCGGCGTTGTCCATGTTGACGGCCGGATTGAAGGCGATGTCTGCTGTGATCAGCTGGTTGTTGGCCTCAAAGGTAGCATTAAGGGGCTGGTTCAAACAGAAAAGCTTGATTTATACGGAACATTGCAGGGCAAAGCAAATGTTGATGACTTGTTCATTGCCAAGAGTGCAAAAATGATTGGCGACGCCACCCACAACTCCATTGCCATTGAGCCCGGCGCTTATATTGACGGTAGCTGTATTCGAGCAGACCGCCTGCAGCCTTCGCCCAGACAAACGCAACAGGTGTCAAAATCAGCTTCATCTGCCGAAAATCGTTCGGCACAGATTGTGCCGGCAACCAAGCCGGTTGTGCTGAATGTCGGTTCTGCCAACAGCCCCAAACGCCGTATTGCAAAATAGAAAGATGTAAAAAATCCCTCTTTACGCAATAAACGAAGAGGGATTTTTTTTGCATATATTATATCAGTAAGCCGGCCGGTAAATAGCTTTTCCGTCAAGAATGTCTTTCACAATTTCCAGATTCGGCATAACCATTCTGACCTCGCTGTCGGAGAATTTTGTATTTTTAACGTTTTTATACATTTTGCTTTGCTCGTCAATCATAGCCATAATATTGCGTGTCATTTCCGGATCAGTCGTTTGTGCAAGCTGATTTTCTAATGAACGAATAATCAAATCGCTGCCTTTTTTTCTGGAAGCATAAATCGTAATGGCGCGCAACCGATTCTCGACTTCAAAAAAACGATCAACGTCCCAGCCTTGGCTTTCGACCCATTTTAATGTATCGTGCGGAAAAACCTTTTGCGGTTTTTTATCATACCAGTCAATTTTTTCTTTGCCGGCCATATGATATTTCTTGGTAATAAACTTTGACCATATTTCCAAAAAGCGATTCATCTCGTCAAAGGTAATCACGTTTTCTTTTGATAACAGTTCCGGCAATATGGAACGCTTGAGCATTTCTTTTTTGGGGTTATAAAACGGTACTAAAACAAACACAGCTGCTAAAACGGCAGCAATAATGAATACGGGAAATTTATCTTTATAAGTCATTTTACCACCTCAGGTTAGAAATCACATAATCAGGGTAGGCATCATAGTTAACGGCAATCTCTCTGGTCTTTGCCACATCAGGAATATATCCTTCTCCCAAATAATTTACATGAACTCCTTTAGAAACCAGCATACAGTGCAAACCGGCCAGATTGGCGGCTCGAATGTCGGACGTAATGTTGTCGCCGATAAGCAAAGTCTGTTCCGGCGCAAAATTCGGAATGTCTTCCAATGCGTAAGCAAGAATTTTTTGGTCAGGTTTGCCGACGGTAATAATCCGCCCGCCGAGCGCGGCATATTGCTCGGCAATAGCGCCGGCAGCCAGACAAACTTCTCCGTCCTTAAAGCTTGAGGCATCATTGCCGGCTGCAGCCATCGGTATAGACATACTTGCAGCCTGTTCAAGCAATGGCAGATAAGTATCAAGATTGTCGTCAATGTTTTTAACGCTGCCTATAAAAATAAAGTCAGCCTGAGACAGAGAGAATACCTCTTGATAATCTTCCAGTCCGGTAAAAACGGAAGCGTCAGCCGGATTTCCCAACAAAAAATAATGGCGCCCAAGCTTTGCCAAAGTGCTCTCGGGAGATTTGAAAAGGTAATGCATGATTTCGCCGGAAGAAACAATACAGTTGAAAATTTGCGGCGGCAGCTTGTTTTTTTGCAGCAAACCGGCAATTTCGGCCACCCTTTGGGCAGAACTGGTCAGCAGGACAATGTTTTTGCCGGCCTTCTTGGCGTTAATCAATGCGTTGACGGCATCAACCTTAACCGAACTTCCGGCGCATATGACCCCTTCCAAACCAACCACAATCGTGTCATAAGCGTCAATGACCTTGGAAATGTTGACGATTGGTTTAATCATTTTCATTGCTGCTTTTTTCATCCTTATCGCTTAAAAAACCTATTGCAAAATAGTTTAAACGCAAGACCTTAAAGAAGGTTTAACAACGTTGTTTATATCAGGGGTTTTTTGTCCTTTTGTAGTCTTGAAAAATCTGTCCGAACGGCTCCAGAATTCTGGGCAGCACATTTTTCATTTCCGAAATGCCGATACCATAATTGGTAATTGCAACGCCTGCTGCTTCACAGGCATTGATTCGCGCCAGAATTTCCCGTCGTCCGAACATACAGCCGCCGCATTGAA
>CAKQRB010000041.1 GCA_934271195.1 uncultured Alphaproteobacteria bacterium
GCATGCTTGCAGTCAAAGAAATATCAGCCATTTTTTTTCTCCAATTCTTTGGAACACATAATGTGTCAGGTTAAAACCATGTGATTGTTTTTCTAACAATACAGAGTTTACTATATCATAAAATTTAGGTCACTGTCAACTCAAATTTTCTTCTGATGCTTGTCGATATAAGCTTTTATCAAGATATTTCAAGTCTATAGCGCTAAAATTATTTTTCCGCATTCAGACGGAAAATCTAATCTGTTTGAAAGGATACCCTGTATTTATTAATATATACCTAATATCTACGAGGGTTGATAACAGATATAAAAAAAGACCCTTTAAAGTAAGGGTCTTGTCACAAAAAACTTTAAAACGGCTTATTCAGGTTCGCCGCTCAGTGTCTTGCCGAAAAATTCGGTTTCTTTTTCCACAAGCTTGCCGGCGCATTTGATTGCAGCGTAATACTCGTTTTTCAAAATATTTTCGCTCAGCGGCATGATTTACGGAATCAGACTCGGCGCGGCGTTTTGCAAATCGCGGACATATTCCACATAAAGATTCTGCAGTTCTTTGTTGCCTTTTTCCAAATACATTTGCTGAACAACAAAATAAACACGTTTGGACGGGGTGTTAGCCTCTTTTTCCCGCATAATGAATTTTTCGCGCAAGATAGGAACGTTACCGTCAATATAAAAGCGGGTTCTTTCTCCGTCGTTGGTAATCAGGGACGCGCCGATAATAATACTCTCGTGCGGTTTCAGTTCAATTTTCAAAGGCATATCGTTCTCCTTACGGTGTTATTTTAAGCCTGATGCTTAATCTAATGATTAATAAATTATAATAAAATTATTTTTTTTTGCAAATCTTTATTTTATTTGTTATAAGGTAAACTTAGTTTTATCAAATAAAGAGAAGAAATATGAATCAAGCGCTTGATGCCTGGAACGAAAACGACAAACAAACATACCTTTCCGCTTTGTCTTATGTGCTGTCTGCCGGAGATACCAAAAGCGAGCAACGCCGCGCGTTTATAAAGAATAAGGCGCGCGAAGTCAAAATCCCGCTGGCTCAGATAAAAAAGGTCAGAACACCGGAAGACCTGATTGCCATGCTGGAAAAAATCGACAGTATAAAAATAAAACGTTTTATTGCCCGTGATATGATTCTGATGACCCTTGCCGACCATGACCTGACCGATTCTGAAATGCGCAATATTTATGACATTTGCACCGCTGTCGACATAAAGTCGGAAAAAGTGGACGACTTTTTTCTGTGGGCAGCCCGCGGGCTGGAATGGCAAGTTGACGGCAACCGTCTGGTTGAGGAAGATATTTAGTTTTCTGGTGTTCCCATGGCCGAAGCTCCGATTTATACCATAAAAGGCGCCGCGCTCAGTTTTGGCGCCAATCAATTGTTCAGTAATGTTGACTTATATATCAACCGCGGCGATAAAATCTCGCTAGTCGGGCGTAACGGTTCAGGAAAATCGACCTTGTTAAAAGTCATTTCCGGCGTTATTGAAGCCGACTCGGGCGAAATATTTATCCAGCCCGGCGTCAAAATCTCTTATATGCCGCAGGAACCTGATTTTTCAGGTTACCAGACACTGCGCGACGTGGTAAAATCCGGCCTGCCGCAAAATGACGAGAACTTGGATTATAAGGCCGATATTCTGATTGCCGAATTCGGAATTGCCGAATCGCAGCATCCGGAACAGTCTTCCGGCGGCGAGCGGCGAAAAGCTGCTCTGGCCAAAGCTTTAATCGGCGAACCCGACATTTTGCTACTTGACGAGCCGACCAACCATCTGGACATTGCCACGATTGAAAAACTTGAAAGAATTATCAAAAATTTTGCCGGCGCCGTCGTATTGATTTCGCATGACAGGATGTTTTTGAGCAATGTATCGCAGACGACATTCTGGCTCGACCGCGGCATTCTCCGTCGCAACAACAAAGGTTTTAAGTTCTTTGAAGAATGGTTGACACAGGTGATTGATCAGGAAATCATTGAGCAGAAATACCTGAACAAAAAAATTGAGGAAGAAACCGAATGGCTGCACAAAGGCGTGACTGCCCGCCGCAAACGCAACATGGGCAGGCTGCGGCGCTTGCAACAGCTACGGCAGGAGCGTAAAGAGCAGATTAAGCAGATTGGCAGCGTTAACCTAAACGTGGAAGAAGGCGATTTTCGCTCCAAAATGGTGATTGAGGCCAAACATCTGTACAAGGCGTTCGGCAACCGCGAAATTGTAAAAGACTTTTCCACCCGCATTATCAAAGGCAACAAAATCGGCATCGTCGGGCCGAATGGCGCCGGAAAAACCACGCTGATTAAACTCCTGACCAAAAGACTCGACCCCGACGCGGGAACAGTCAGAATCGGCAAAAACCTTGAAGAAGTTTATTTTGACCAAAACCGCATGACGCTGGATTTGAAAAAGACATTGTGGCAAACCCTGTGCGACAAAGGCGACCATATTTTTGTGCATGGTCAATATCGTCATGTGGTGGCTTATCTGAAAGATTTTCTGTTTCGCCCCGATCAGGCAAATTGTCCGGTCGCGGCGCTTTCCGGCGGCGAGAAAAACCGCCTGATGCTGGCGGTGTCTCTGGCCAAGCCGTCAAACTTTCTGGTCTTGGACGAGCCGACCAACGATTTGGACATGGATACGCTGGATTTGTTACAGGAAGTACTGGACGATTATCAGGGCACGGTTCTGATTGTCAGCCATGACCGCGATTTTCTTGACCGCGTTGTCAGCTCGGTGATTTATATGAAAGGTGACGGGACGGTTTATGAACACGCCGGCAGCTATTCGGACTTGTTGCAAAAGTTGCGGGAAAAAGCCGAGCGAATGCCGGAGAAAAAAACTGCCGTCAAAAAAACTGAAAAAACATCGGAGCCGGAAAATAAAAAAGCGCAAAAACTGAGTTATAAACAGCAACGCCTGCTGGAAGTCCTGCCGCAGGAAATCGCCAAGGCCGAAGAGGCTATCGGCGCTTGTGAGGAGGAATTGTCGAATCCGGACTTATACGCCAAAAATCCCGCCCGTTTTGCAGAATTGAGCGCCAAGCTGACAGAGCTGCAAAAAGAAATCGAAAATAAGGAAAACGAGTGGCTGGAAATCCAAATGTTCAAAGAAGAATTGGAAAACGGCTAGAAAATCCGCTTGCAAATTTTTGGCAATACAAATACGCGGATACTCGTAGTCATGAAATTGACTGCGCTGTTTCAAAAACATCTTTAGGTTATCTGCATATTGGCGAAGCTATTCTCGAGGAACTTTGGAAAGAGGGAATAAAAAGACGAAAGTAAAGAAAAAACAAAGGCGGGAAAAAATATCCCGCCTTTTTATTGCACATTTTACGGCAATTCTTTTTCAACATAAGTGCCGTCACTGTGGATTTCGATATGATCCAAATTCTGGCGGGCAACATAGTTTCCGGTTTTGTGCATGGCTTCGTTCACGCTTTCGGCCAGATAGTTGTCATACACCCATTTGCCGCCATAAGCCAAACCGGCCAGAATTATCAGATATACAATCAATTTCATGTTTTTTCTCCTCATTATCGATATTTCTTTTTAGCTCAAAATAGTAAAAAAATGTTTATTGACGGAAAACTTAATATATGCTATTTTTTATATGTTATAAATTTTTATGTTTCATCAAAAAAATAAATTATTATGAAGTACGAAGACAAAATATTTTGGCTGAAAGAATGTTCCGGATTGCCGCAAGAAAAAATAATGAAATATGTTGCAATTCTTGACAAGCTGGAACAGCAAAAACAAGCAATGTCACAAGAACAGATTATAGCTTATGCTGCAAAAATCCGTCCGGTTCTTTTTGGTTCAAACGGCGAAGTTAGTATTTGTCCGAAAGAAAATGACAAAGAGCTTTACTGGCTAAAAAGCACGCCCATTGCTACAACCAGCTGCACGTTTAAACCTGAAGTAATTGTAAAAGCCGAGGGATTGAAAGAGATTGGCAGAATCGAATCTTATCATTCTTATGGCGGATATTACGGCTTTTTACGCCCTTCGGCCGATGAAGCAATTTATCAATGTCCCAAAGAGATATTGGATAAGGCCTGCGCCTTTGCCTTTGTGACACCAACCCTCGACATTCGGACAATCTACAATTCCAATCTGGATTTGCACAGGTTAACCACGATTTATTTTGAGGGAATCGTGCCGCCGGAAATTGCCAATGATCCGATTAAATGGTAAAATGAAAAAAGATGCTTTTATTATAAAAGCATCTTTTTTATTACCTCTCGCGGCCGGAACGGGAATTATCATATTCCAGCAGGCGGGCGACATTCTGCTCGATTTCGGGATCAAGCTCCTGCCGCAATCTTTGCGACGGCTGGTATTTGCCTGCCGAATTTAACAGATTATCCAATATTTCAAGCGGATTTTTGCCAGCCTGCAATTGTTGTCTGGTCATCTCGTTGGCCAAAGACTGAACAACGGCATTGCGAAACGCTTCCTGCGCCGAATCGCGGCTTTTTTCTTCTTTTATTCTTTCTTTTTCAGTATATTTGCGATGGAATCGAGCAAATTCGTAAATCGGGTCACCGCCGCGTTGAAATCCGCTCAATCCGGTCAGGCGCGTTTTTTCATCAATCAGTGCCGAAATTCCCAAGCCCTCGCGGTCACGATAAATCTTCCAATCTTCTATGATTTCCGGATAAACCGAGGCATCGACGTCAGCGGGATGAATGCGGCCGAAATCTATCATCTTTGTATGTTCGTCAGCCTGATAAACATTAATATTTTCAATAAAAAACTCTCTGGTTTCGCGGTTGCGCCGCGCCGGATTGACCACTGCCTGCGATAAGCACAGCGCTACCAACGCGATTTTGAACTCCTGCGAAGCCATGTAATTGAGTTTGCGCGGATCACGCATGACTTCCGAATCTTTTAAGACCTGATTAATGCAATAGTTATGCAGATTTTTCAGGGCGGCAAGCTGGGAATAGCCCATAGGAACGTTGGACGCAATATCCGTTGATGCCGCTTTTTCTATAATAGAGTGAATTGCCTGTTGTAACTTTTTGTTATCATTCATTACAAAACCTTTCCTGTTTGTTCGGATTATAGCACAGAAGTCCTTGCATTTCCATAGGAAAAATCATTAACAAAATCACTTTTTATACCCAATAATACCCCCAATATTTATATTTCTTAATTAAGTTATTGATTTATTAATTCTTTTTGAATAGACTACAGACATCATATTTTCGTACATCAGAACGAGGTATGACTAAAAAAGAAAACTACGTAAGGAGATCCTTTATGAATTATAGAACTGTTTTATTGGCTTCAGCTGCCGTTATGTTTGCAACTGCCGCTTCTGCTAAAGATATTACCAACCCGTTTTATCTGCCGGAACAAGGTAAAGTTCTGTCCGATACTTCTATCGAAACTTCCCGCCTGAATGGAAAACATGGCGAAGGCAATGTTTACAAAGGTTTGTATGCCAATGAAGAAATTACCTATGGTATTTCTGACAATTTATCCGTTTTCGGTTCTATCGGCAACGAATTTGACGGTAAAAAATTCTCTAACGGCAAATACAACAATGATCACAACTTTGATTATACCGTTGGCGCTAAATACAATATGCAGGCAGGCAACTGGCTGGCTCAGGCAGGCGCTTCTTATTATACATTCAATCCGAAGAGCTGGTATGGCCACAGAGACAATGACAGCAGATGGTTTAAAGAACTGGCTGCCGAAGTAAAATTGGGCTATGATTTGTGCAACGGTTGGACACCGTATACTTCTTTCACCGCTACCAGTGTTATCGATCAGGCTAACCGCCCGATGAACTATTCTTGGTTTGCCGGCGTTCACAAAGGAGATGCTAAATACTCTTTGGATGCTGGTATTCGTTATGACTTCAACACTGATGGCGATGCTGAAATCATTAAAAATGAATTTGAAGAAAACAAACACAATACTAACCTGTGGTACCTGCAAGCTGAAGCAAACTATTTCGTTAAAGAAAACGTTGCTCTCGGTATCTATGGCGACTACTATCTGGGTGGCAGCTACAACGATGACATCGACTACGATTACACCGCTGGTCTGCAAGCTAAAGTTTTGTTCTAATTTTAACGAACAAATCTTTGACGGGGTTCCTTTTTATAAGGAGCCCCTTTTTTTTGAGATTTTTTTGCAATTATTTTGAACTTTTTTGATATTTATATCGTTTATTATTATGTGTGGAAATTTTGCATTAAAGATTTTATAAAGAAAAGCAGATAAAATTAGTTAAAATATTTAACCAGAACGCAAAATAATAAAAAACAACAGAGAAAAACGATGGACAAAGTTAGGACGCTTATAAAAAAGAACAGAAGGCTTTTGATTTTTGCTTTTATTGTTATTATCGGTTTTTATCTTTATTCCGATTTTTTTAAGGAAAAGGACAGTGTTTCCTATATTACGGAGCCGGTCAAGCGTCAGGATATTCAAAAAGTTGTAAATGCAACCGGCGAAGTCAGAGCCAGTGAACTGGTGACCGTCGGCGCTCAGGCTTCCGGCAAGATTGAAAAGCTTCATGTTTCAATCGGTCAAAACGTTAAGAAAGGCGATTTGATTGCAGAAATTGATTCCACTACCCAGCAAAACGACGTGGACATCAACAAAGCCAAGCTTAACAGTTATCAGGCTCAGCTCAAAGCCGCAAAAATTTCTTTGGATATTGCCGAAAAACAATACAACAGAACGCTGACTCTGAAAAAACGCAACGCCGCATCGGTTGAAGACCTTGAAAATGCAGAAGATGCTTTTGAAGCGGCCAAAGCCAAAGTGACCGAGCTCGAATCGTCAATCAAAGAAACGGAAATTTCTTTGAGCACGGCAGAAACCAATCTCGGATATACAAAAATTACGGCGCCTCTTGACGGTACAATCGTTTCCATTCCGGTCAAAGAAGGCCAAACCGTCAATGCGGCCATGAACACGCCGACCATTGTTCAGATTGCGGATTTGAGTCAGATGGAAATTCTTATAGAAATATCGGAAGGCGATATCGGTAACATTAAGCCCGGCGTACGGGTAACCTATTCTGTTCTGGCCAATCTGACAGATGTTTTTGAGACAACTCTGCAATCCATTGATCCGGGGCTGACGCTTTTGACTAACGGCGAATACACCGAGGTTGTGGAATCGAGCGAAGCAATTTATTACTACGGCCGTCTGAATGTTCCTAATCCGGACGGGGTATTGAGAATCGGCATGACAACGCAAAACGTGATTTATGTCGAGCATGCCGACAACGTGCTGACAGTTCCGGTAACGGCCGTAAAGAACGAAGGTAAAGACAAATATGTGGAAATCCTAACGCCGCAGGGCGTGATGAAGTGCACAATCACAACAGGAGTATCTGACGGTCTGAATATTGAAGTTACGGACGGCGTAGCCGAGGGAGATGAGGTGATTATCGCCCGTCTGTCATCTGCCGAAATCTCAGACAAGGCCTCGAGTACCAAGATGAGAGGCCCGAGGAGGTTCTAGATGAATATTCTTGAGCTACAAAACATCAACAAATTTTTCGGACAAGCTAAAAACCGTGTTCATGTGTTAAAGGGCATTAACCTTACCATAGAAAAAGGCGACTTTGTGGCCATTGTCGGACAATCAGGCTCAGGAAAATCAACACTGATGAACATTATCGGCTGTCTTGATATACCAACGTCCGGTTCTTATAAAATCAATGGCATTGAAGCCGGAAAAATGGATCGGAATCAGCTTGCGGAGCTGCGTTGCAAAACGTTTGGCTTTATTTTTCAGCGGTATAACCTGCTCAACAGCTTGAATGCCCGCGAAAATGCCGCCCTGCCCGCGATTTATCTGGGGTTGGGTGCAGCTGACCGCGACAAGCGGTCCGTTGAGCTTTTGAAAAAGCTTGACCTAGGAAACAAGCTGAAAAATCGTCCTAACGAGTTGTCCGGCGGACAACAGCAGCGGGTGAGCATTGCCCGCGCACTGATGAACGGCGGCGAGATTATTCTGGCCGATGAACCGACCGGCGCACTTGATTCCAAGAGCGGCGAGATGGTTATGGAAATCATTAAAAGCCTGCATAAGCAGGGACATACAATTATTCTGGTCACGCACGACAGCAAAATTGCCGCACAGGCAAGCCGCATTATTGAAATCAAAGACGGAGAGATTGTTTCCGATCAGCGCAAATCCTCTGACTTTTATCAGATTAGAGATGAAGTAAAGTATATTAAAAGAAGCAAGCTTGAGACTTTTAAATATCGTTTTGCGGAATCTTTCAATATGTCCATACATGCAATTTTATCTAACAAAATGCGTTCGCTTCTGACAATGCTCGGCATTATCATCGGCATTGCCTCGGTTGTTTCGGTCGTGGCTTTGGGAAATGCCTCGCAGGCCAAGATTATGGAGCAAATTAATTCCATGGGAACAAACACCATTGACATTATGCCGGGAACGGGATTTGGCGACATGAGGTCAGGCAAGGTCAAAACGCTTAAAGTCAGCGACTCTGATTATCTGAGCAAACAAAGTTTTATTGACAATTCTACTCCCAGTGTTTCGGGCAGCGGAACGCTGGTATACGGCAATACATCGTCTACGGCGCAATTGCACGGCGCGGGCGCCTCATACTTTGAAGTCAAAGGGCGAAAGCTGGCGCAAGGCCGCGTTTTTACCGAAAATGAAGTTAAGAACATTGCCTCGGTTGTGGTGATTGATGATAACACCCGAAAAGAAATCTTTGCCAATAATCCCAATCCGCTGGGCGAGATTATCATTTTTAACAAAAAACCACTGAAGATTATCGGCATTACGGAAGTTGACAATAACCCAGGTCCGCGCGCCGACGCGATGAATATCTGGGTGCCTTACACAACGGCCATGTATAAGATTAACGGCAGTACGGATATTAATACCATTACCGTTAAAATTTCCGACAAGGTCAATTCGCAGGTGGCCGAAGAAAGTATTGAAAATATCCTGACTTCTCTGCACGGCAAAAAAGACTTTTTTATGATCAACAGCGACAGTATCAAGCAGACCGTAGAAAATGCCACAAATACCATGAAGTTTCTGATTGCCAGTATTGCGGTTATTTCTTTGATTGTCGGCGGTATCGGCGTGATGAACATTATGCTGGTTTCTGTGACCGAGCGTACTAAGGAGATTGGTATCCGTATGGCCATCGGCGCCAAGCAAGCCGATATTTTGCAGCAGTTTTTGATTGAGGCGATTTTGATTTGTCTGGTCGGCGGATTTATGGGCGTTTCGCTTTCCATGCTTATCGGCCTCGGGTTTAATACTTTTTCCGAAAACTTCGGAATGATTTTTTCAACAACATCAATCATACTGGCTTTGGTTTGTTCTTCCGCCATCGGAATTATCTTCGGGTATATGCCGGCGAAAAACGCTTCCAACCTTAATCCGATTGATGCTTTAGCGAGTGAATAAGATGCAAGGACACGGTTTGAAATTATGGCTTTTGACAACGGCATTGCTGACGGCAAGCTGCGCAACGCTGCCTCAGTATCCCGCAGATACGGCCGCAGAGCTTAATTATACGCAAGAAATCCGCAGTCGGCATCAGGCAAGTTCCGAATGGTGGAAGCAATATAACAGTTCGGATTTGAACGGCCTGATTGACACGGCTCTGACCAACAATCCGGACTATCTGAAAGCAGCCATTAACATTAACAAAGAATTATACAAATTAAATCTGGCAACGTCTGATTTGTTTCCGACTTTATCAGGAAAACTTAATACTTCCGCACAGCGCCGAATTGACACTGGAGACGGTTTTTCAAACAGCTTTTCCGGAGAAGCCGGCCTGAGCTATGAAGCTGATTTGTATGGCAAAATCAGGGACTTGCACTCTGCTCAGGAATTTGAATATCAGGCGACGGTGATGGACAAGGAAACTGCCAGACTGAGCCTGATTAACAGTGTTGTGGATTTGTATTTTAACCTTGAATATCTGCAAAATACAATTGACGTCACCAAGAAAAATATCAAGGCTTATGAGGGAATCCGCAACATCACCGAGGCAAAATACAAAAACGGCAAGGCCGATGATTTGGAATATCTGGAATCTAAACAAAGCCTGTTGTCCGAACAGAACAGGCTGTTGGAATATGAAACTCAGTTTAAGGAGATGGAAACCAGTCTGAAAAATATTTTGAACATCAGGCAGGAAAACTCCCTTAACATTAAATTCGGCGATATTCTCAAACAGCAAACCCTCGGCATCAACCTTGACGTTCCGCTTGCGGTTCTGGCTAACCGTCCTGACCTGCTGGCCAGCCAGTATCGCTTGGAAAAAGCGTTTAAAACTTTGGAAGCAGAAAACAAAAGCTGGTATCCGGAAATTTCTTTGAAAGGGGCGTTTGGTTCTTCATCCGACAAGGCACGTACGACTTTTGACTTTCCGTATATTTTAGGCAACGTAAGCATTGACCTGCCTTTTCTGGACTGGAACAGAGTTAAAAATAATGTAAAGCTTTCGGAAGCCGATTATCAGATTGCCGCAATAGATTTTAAGGACAAGCTTAATCAGGCCGTGAACGAAGTTGCCTACTATTATTTTGCTTATGGCAAGGCAACGGAGAGTTACAAAAACATTGATGAGAATTATCGCAACTCGACTAAGATTACCCGATATTATGAAGACCGCTACAATAACGGAAAAACAGAATTCCGCGATTATCTGGAAGCGATTTACAGCGAAAATGCCTTACGAAAAAATCTAATTCAGCAAAAATATCAGATTATTAAATATGAAAACTATGTTTATAAGGCCATGGCTGGAAAATATTAAGACCGGCAGGCAGGTACAAAGCAAAACCCCGCAGACAACGTCTGCGGGGTTTGACCGTAAGATAAACAAAAATTATTTGCTTTCTTCTTTTGCTGCTTCGCGGGCTTTGGCTGCAGCAACCAGATCGTCCGCAATACGGGCAGAACGGCCGCGCAGGGCACGCAGGAAGTACAATTTCGCACGGCGAACTTTACCGATACGTTCAACTTCAATTTTGGCAACATTCGGAGAATACAACGGGAACACACGTTCTACACCTTCACCGAAAGAAATTTTTCTGACAGTGAAAGAAGAATTCAACCCGTCATTTTTGCGAGCAATGCAGACGCCTTCATAAACCTGAATACGTTCACGTTCACCTTCTTTAACTTTGGTGTGAACTTTCAGCGTATCGCCAGGCTTAAAACTCGGAACGTTTTTTCCTTCCATGAGCTTGCTGATCTGCTCTTTTTCAATATTTTCAATTATGTTCATAAGTTTTATCCTTTTTATAAAATTTTCTTATGTATATACCTAAGGCCGCTTAAAATCAAGATATTTTTTCATTAAGTCGGGCCGTTTGCGTTCGGTTATTTCCAAAGACTGCGCTTTTCGCCACTTGGCAATGTTTTCATGATGGCCGCTCAGCAAAATTTCCGGAACTTCCCGACCTTCCCAGACGACCGGACGGGTGTACTGGTCATGCTCGAGCAGAAAATTTTCAAAGCTTTCATCTGACAGAGATTCACTATTGCCCAAAACTCCAGGCAGAAGTCTGACAACCGCATCCAACATTATCTGCGCGGCTTGCTCGCCGCCGGTCAGAATATAGTCCCCAATGCTGATTTCCTCAATTGCATAAGCATCGAGAACTCGCTGGTCCACTCCTTCAAAGCGCCCGCAGATAATGGTCAGTTCCTCTTCCCGGCTCAGTTCTTTGACCAATTGCTGGGTCAGAGTTTGGCCACGCGGGCTCATATATATAATCCGGCCTTTCAGGTGATTGGCTTTAATCGCCGCTCCCAAAACATCCGGCCGTATTATCATACCGGCACCGCCGCCGCAGGGCGTGTCATCAACAGAACCGTGCTTATCAAAAGCATAATCACGAATGTTGACCGTTTCCAAAGACCAGGTTCCCTCTTTCAGGGCTCTTCCGGTTAAAGAATAACCGAGAAAACCAGGAAAGATTTCGGGAAAAATGGTTAAAATTTTAACCTTCATGCCCGTCTCCGTCTTCCGGCGCAAAGTTTATCTCTCTGACAATAATAAAACCATCTTTGATATTGATTTCCGGAACATACTGCCTGTTAAACGGCAGCATTTCCAGCTTGGCGGTTTTGCTGACTTTGATTTCAATCACGTCATTGGCACCAAAGTTATACAAAGCCGCGACTTTGCCGATAACTTCTGAAGAAGCTTCCTCTTTTACGTCCAGACCAATCAAATCGGTGTGGTAAAATTCGTCTTCTTCCAGTTCCGGCAGGGCATTGCGTTCAATGTAAAGCTCCGTTCCTTTTAAGGCTTCGGCAGCGTTACGGTCATCGCACCCCTGAATCTTAACGCGCAAATCGTCTTTGGTTCGGCCGGTGATTTTCAAAACAAATTTTCTGACACCGGTTTTGTCTTCCAACGGGCCGTAAGCCGTGAGGCTATGACAATCCTCGGCAAAGCATCTGACTTTGACTTCGCCGCGAATGCCGTGCGCTCCGCTGATTACTCCAAGACAAATCCGTTCCGTCATTTTGAAAACCTATCCTGCAGAAACCAAACGATAATTATTCAGCAGAAGATTCAGCGGCAGCGGCTTCAGCAGCGGCTTTGGCTTTTTCTTCTTTTTCTTTAATTCTCTCAAGAGCCTTGGCTTTCGGAGCAGATTTTTTCGGCTGATCACTGATTTTCGGAGCAGCACACAGGCCGAGTTTCGAAAACATTTTAGCCAGTCTTTCGGTCGGGGTTGCACCTTTGGCAATCCAAGCTTTTACTTTTTCGCCGTCAACAATGAGTCTTTCAGCGTGATCCTGCGGCAACATCGGATTGTATGTGCCGAGTTTTTCAATAAATCTACCGTCGCGGGGTGCTCTTTGGTCAGCAGCTACAATACGGTAGAAAGGACGTTTTTTAGAACCACCACGAGATAGTCTGATACGTACTGCCATTTTTTGTTTTCCTTTCTTTGCGTTTTTTTATAACGCGGTTAGTTAAATAAAACTTCCGTCAAAACGGAAATTTCGGGTTCTGTCCGCCAAGCATTCCGCCAAACGGACTCTTTTTCATAAACTGGGAAGCCAGAGCGCCAATGCCGCCCATTTTTCCCATTCTCTTCATTATTGTTGACATCTGCTCATAAGATTTGAGCAGTTTGTTAACTTCGTGAACTTCTACGCCGGAGCCTGCCGCAATCCTTTTTTTGCGCGAGGCTTTGATAATATCAGGGTTTCTTCTTTCCGCTTGAGTCATAGAAAGAATAATCGCCTCTTGTTTTTTAATCAGATTATCACCACCGACATCTTCAATCTGATTTTTAAACTTGGAAAGCCCAGGCATCATGCCGATAATGCTCCCCAGACTGCCAAGCTTTTGAATCTGCTTGAGCTGGGCAAGCATATCTTCCAAGTCAAACTTGCCTTTGAGCATTTTCTGCGCCATTTTTTCGGCTTCGGCGCGGTCTACGTTCTCTATGGCTTTTTCTACCAGAGAAACAACATCGCCCTGCCCCAAAATCCGTCCGGCCAGACGCTCAGGATAAAACTCTTCAATCTCGTCAAGTTTTTCGCCCGTGCCCAAAAACTTGAGCGGCACGCCCGACACCATCTTCATAGACAAGGCCGCACCGGCGCGGGCAGAACCGTCTATTCGGGTCAGGACTATGCCTGTAATGCCGACCTTTTCATTAAACTCTCTGGCGACATTACACGAATCTTGTCCGATCATGGCATCGGCAACCAGCAGGACTTCTGCCGGATTGGAGATTTTTTTGACCTCGACAACCTCATTCATCAGGACTTCGTCAATATGCAAACGGCCGGCGGTATCAAGGATAATCACGTCATAACCGTTTTTTTTGCCTTCGTTTAGTGCCCGTTTGGTTATTTCCGCTGGTTTCTCGCCTTTAACAACCGGCAGAGAAGCAACACCGATTTGCGCAGCCAATTGAGCCAGTTGTTCTTGCGCGGCAGGACGATAAATGTCCAAAGACACCAGCAGAACTTTTTTGCGTTTTTTGTCTTTCAGGCGTTTGGCAATTTTAGCCGAGGTTGTGGTTTTACCCGAACCCTGCAAACCGACCATCAAAATACATACCGGCGGAACAGCCTTAAAATTCAGCTCACTGCTATCGCCGCCCAGTAATTTGACCAGCTCATCATGGACAATCTTGACCACCATCTGGCCGGGCTTGACCGACTTGACAACTTTTTCACCCTGAGCCTGCTCTTTTACTTTGGCAATAAATTCTTTGACAACCGGCAGAGAAACATCAGCTTCCAACAAAGAAACACGAATGTCGCGCATGGCCTCGTCAATGTCTTTTTCACTTAAGACACCCCGTGAGGTTATCTTGGAAAAAGCGGCGTTTAATTTATCTGTCAAAGCGTCAAAAATTGTTTTTACCCTTTATACTCATTCTCCAAGAACCGCATTGTTCCGACACATTTTTGAACAAACATGTGCCTACATACTATTGCACGCCAGTGTGCGAACCTTCGCTGACTGGCGGCACTCCTCGGAGTGTTATTAAAATTCCATACCCTAAAAAGGAGAAATCTATTTGTATTTATGCGCTTTATACCGGTATTCTTTTTAACAGTCAAGAACTTTTTACGCAGATTACAGCATATTATTCTAAAAAATTTTGCCTTTATACAAAATCCTGACAAAATAATTACATAATTTTTCAAAACATTGTTATTGTCATTTTTGTGTTATACTAGATATATATAACTTTTAAGAGAACATAAATGTTAACACGCGATGAAATCAGAGAAACCAGAAAAGAAAGCATTACGGAAATGATTACAAACATGGGTTTTGAACGAGATTCTTTTATGTATTGTCCCCAATTGTTTGCGGTGATGTTACAACATCATTACAAGAGATGACAGCAACTGAAGCACAAGAGTGCTTAAGATTACACATTTGTAAAAAAAGCAAAGCCCACTGGCATATTTAGGGATTTTGGGAAAGACATAGAGCATTTTAACACCAAAAAATCAATTCTTGATGTTATTTTTTTGTAATAACGTACTGTTTATTCTTAATATTTGTTAATTTTACATAAAACAGACGACTATTATATTGTGCGACTCGTTAAAATATGGTATAGTGATAAACGTAAATATATAGTTATGCATATTATTCTAAAAAGAAAATTATGTTACCACCTATGGTGGCTATATATATTTGGTTTTGGGATTGGCTGTTCTAAAACTTTCTGCGAAAGCGGATTATTATAGCCCCGCAGGCATACAGAATTTAGAAATTTTGTTTCTTCTTCTGTGCGGTAATTTATGTTAAATCTCAGTTATAAAAAATTATGCGTTTTATGACTGAGGCTTGAGAAACTGGAGATAAACAACAACGGTGTCGAAAGATGTTATCGTTGATTATATGGAAGAATAAAAAGAGTAGTTTGGTTAGGAAGGAAATGACCTTTCGGTGTTTTTCACTGGACACATTGGCTGTTGCTGCCACGTCCCCTCATTTCGATAGATTTGAGACTAGTAGAATTCCAAATGAAAATTTATTTTATAAGTATAATCAGATAATATTCAAATAAACACAGTAGTTGTGAAATATAGTATCTCAAGTTGTCAAAATCGTTAATGATTATGGCAACAGCAAACAATAGCAACATGGTTGTATTTTGTGGCGGTTACGACGCCGAGATGGTTGAAATCATTAATATTTGCCGTGAGGCAGGTATTAATGTCATTGACAAACATCTTGGCTGGGGAGCTGCAGCTTCGGCTTACACTGAAGAAATCGCACAAGCGGTTTCTGAAGGAAAAACTCCCGTCCTC
Source organism: uncultured Alphaproteobacteria bacterium (assembly GCA_934271195.1). Taxonomy (GTDB): domain Bacteria; phylum Pseudomonadota; class Alphaproteobacteria; order RF32; family CAG-239; genus MGBC133411. The sequence continues at coordinate 15,820 of CAKQRB010000041.1, forward strand.
GTGGAGTTGGCTGGAGCTGAGGCAGTTGCCGGCGCTATCATTGTGGATCACCACAATGAGAATGCGGGCAAGCCTGCAAGTATTTTACAGGTTCTCGACCTCCTCGACATGGAGACAACCCGTCTTCAGCAGCTAATTGCAGCCAATGACAGCGGGTATATCCCCTGCATGTTGTCGCTTGGCGCAACCCCTGAAGAAGTTGCAGAGGTCCGTCTTCTTGATCGCTCCGCTCAGGGCATCACCCCGGAGCAGGAGAAGGAAGCAGAAAGAGCCATTGCGGCTGCAGAAGTGGTGAACGGGGTTACCATCGTGAGGATGGCACACTCCAAAACCGCCACAGTATGCGACCGCCTCTTCAACCCCAAGAAGGAACAGCGACTGCTGATTCTTTCCGCTGATGGAGAGAGCAACTTCTTCGGAAACGGAGAGTTGTGTCTCGCTCTACAGGGGGAGAAAATCGGAAAGACCCCGGAAGGTTGGGATATGTACTCCAACTTCGGGGGTTGGGTAGGAGGAAATCTTCCGACTTCCGGTTTCTGGGGCGGCTACGGCGACCAGAAGGCAATTGAAAACTATGTCGTTAACTATTTTGCTTAACGACATAAAAATAGAGAAAGAGAGGAACGATTCCTCTCTTTCTTTGTTTTTATTTATCGCTTTAATTGTTAGAATGTATTCTTTTTCCTGACATTTGACCACATCCGCCCCAACATCTCTCCCCCGTTGCTGATGATTAAATTGGTTTAAGTTTTCCTTCATCTTTTGAGGTTTCAATCTTGTTTGCGTTGTATAGGGCTTGACAGGAAAATGATAATGAAAATATACAGTTTTGGTATTTAAATCATACGAACCGCAAATTTTTGGTAAAAAAATAAGAGGTTACATTAAAAAATGTTGCCTCTCTCAAAATTGGCGACCCCAACGAGATTCGAACTCGTGTTCCCACCGTGAAAGGGTGGTGTCCTAGGCCTCTAGACGATGGGGTCATTTAGAAACTAGGTGCATATATAAAGGTTATTTTTGCCGCGGTCAAGATTTTTTTTTAGATTTTTATATATTTTTTTATTTTTTATTGCGGAATACCCGTAACCTCTGCGATTTTGCTCATCGGCACCAGTTTTATTCCTTTTTTTTCCAACTCGGGAAGCCAAGTTGCCAAGGCCTGAAACGTGCCGCTTTTGGGATGTCCGATTGCCACAGCATAGCCATTTTTCCGCGCAATTCGTTCCGTCAGACGGAGTTGGCCGTTAATATAATCAACATTATTTTCATTATCCAGAAAAACATGGCGGTGGGCATATACCACACCATGTTTGCCGGCTTCCTGCCTGCCGACCGATTTGGCCGAAGTTTTGGAATCTAAAAAGAACAACCCGTGTTTTTTCAAAACCTCCATAACCGCTCCCAAACGTTCCGAATCTTCCGTAAACAAACTGCCCATGTGATTATTAATCCCTTTGACATGGTCAAATTTTGCCAGCATTTCTTCCAGACATTTGCCGACTTCTTCCGGTTTCATATTTACGGTCAGAACATCCGGCGCAACATCTCTATTACTTTTGGCCTGCATAGGCACATGAATCATAATCTCGTGTCCGGACTGACGCGCTGCCGCAATCTGTTCCGGAAGCTTTTTGGCATAGGTCAGAAAAGAAGAAGTTAACGGTGCCCGCAAAGAAGAAATATCCGCCGTACGTTTAGGACTGACGCCCATATCGTCAATCACTACGGCAATAACCGGCTGCGGTCCGAAATACATTGGCCGTTTGGAAGGGAAAATGCCCATTTCGCGGATGCTGCGATGACCGTGATAAATATGATAATCTTCGCCATATTGCCTGAGAAGCTCCGCCTCGGAAAGCTCCTCTTCCTCCATATAGGCTTCAGAAGGAAGTTCTTCCTCATAGGTTTCTTCAATCTTATCCATTTCGGCAATGTCATTAATAGTGGCGGCTTCTTCTTCAGGACTCAGCATTTTTATCGCAAGTTCAGTATTCAGCTCTTCCGAGCGGATAATTTTGATTTCTTCGCCTTCCAAAGCGGAGAAAAAAGAATCTGTCGGCTGTCGACAGCTCATACCGTCAGGGCAAGGCTGTTCAGGGTTCGGCGCAACCTCAAGACCGCTGATTTCCAATTTTGAACCAATGCTTTCCGGCTTGCTTTCAGGATGAACGTTTTTGATGGTTTCAAGAAAAAACCAGCTAAAGGAAAAAGCCAAAAAGACACCCAGCAAAGCCCGAAAGACCATCCGAATCCGATTCTGAAGCAATGAGCGTTCGCGCCAGTCTTTTTTTTGAAAAAACAAAAGTCCGATCCTTCTTTGTAAAAGATTTTTAATTTCTGCGCGGATTGTAAACTTTGTTTGGCAAATTTTCAAGCCAATATATCTTTTTTTTTGCAAAAAAACACTGGATTTAAACACAAACAAGGACTATATTATATTTGAAAATTAAAGGGATAAGTGAGAAATAAAAGATGAAAAAGAATATAAAAGAATTTTTGAAAACGGTCAGGAACAAAATGCTGACTCTGGGACTTACAGTTTCCGGTCTCGGCACGGCTTCTGCCGTACAAGCCAATACGAGCGGAAATTCTCCCGAGGCTTATGCTCCCAATACCAAAAGCGCATTGTTTGATTATAAAAAAACAAAATTTAATACCGTTGAATACAAAAGCAGCGGCATTTACAAGGGCGGTATTGAAGTTAACTTTGCCGAATGTACGCCGCACCATTTGGGCTGGGTTTTTGAATCCGGCATGAAGCCCGGTATTGTTGATCCGACCAATTCTTATATCGGTCTGTTCCAAATGGATTTGGGCGGAACGATGGCTACTTTTTTGAAAGAAAACAAAGATAAATACCCCAAACTCGCCACTCTCGGAAAAACCAAGGAAATGCGCACGATTAAAAACGGCCCGTTTCAGAAATTGTGGAAAGAACTGGACAGTCCGAAATTTCGTCAGGATCAGGCCGAATTTATGGAAAAGCATAAATATGCGCCGATATTTGAGGAACTGCGCGAGATTGAAGGATTGGACATTGACCGCCGCGGAGATGCCCTGCATGGCGCAATTACTTCTGCGGCAAACCAGTATCGCAAAGATGTGGTCGTAAAGATGGTGAAGACAGCCTATCATCAGGCTGCCGAAGGAAAAAAGCCGAGCGATGTGCAAACTGGCGATATTATTGGCAATTTTTATGACCTACGGGTCAAGCGTTCTCCGGGATTGAAAAACCGTCTGCTTGGCGTGACCAATAAAAAAGGCAAAAAAATTGTTTTTGGCGAAAAAGACATGGCGTTGGATTATCAGAGCTTTTTGGAACAAGAACAGGTTAATCTGTTTGCCAAAAGCGATCGTTCCTTCACGGCAACGCTGCCGTTGCCATCTTGGTCTGCCGTCAGCCTTCGTACTCAAATAAAAAGTCCGGAAAAAGAAGTGATTTCGCCTTTGGCACTCAACACGTCGGCAAAAAAGAACGTTTATAAAAAACGGGAAATCATTAATCGCTTAAAACGTTCTCGGTAAAAGAACAGCATAAGCTCCTTTTTTAAGGAGCTTTTTTCTTGACATTTTTCAAGAACTAAAATAGAACATATTTATACTGTTTTTTTTGATAAGGACAAGGCTGATGCTGACCCAAAAACAATACAAGCTTTTGATGTTTATTAATAAGATGATTAAAGAAACAGGCTGTCCGCCATCGTTTGACGAGATGAAAGATGCTATCGGCTTGAAGTCCAAGTCAGGTATTCATAACATGATTGAATCTTTATGCGAGCGCAACTTTATTAAAAAACTGCCGCATAAGGCACGGGCTCTTGAAGTATTGCACATGCCCAAACTGAAGCCTAGTTCCATTATTGAAGAAGAAAGAAAACGCGAGCAGGCAATTCAGAACGGAATGATTGAGATTCCGCTTTACGGCCAAGTTGCCGCCGGTTTGCCAATCGACGCCATTGCCGATGAGAATGAAAAGATTTTTGTACCGTTTGACATGGTTTCCCGCGGGTCACATTACGCCCTGCATGTCTCCGGCGATTCAATGAAAGAAGCCGGTATTCTGAATGGCGATATTGTTGTTATCAAAAAAACCGAAACAGCCGATAACGGTGATATCGTCGTGGCTTTGGTTGATGACGACGTGGCTACGCTGAAAAAATTTAAGAAAGAAAATGACAATATTTTGCTCATTCCGTTTAATGAAAATTATGACGTGCAAAAATATCTGGCTTCACGGGTAAAAATTCAGGGCAAACTGGCTGGTCTTATCCGCAAATACGCCTAGCTTCCGGCTTGTATTGCGGCATCTTTTTGATAAAAACGTTATTGTGGTATCGGATGCGGACCGGTATAGATTTTGCTGTCTGACGGAATGTTTCTGCCTATTCCACCACTTAAATTGTTCAGCCGTACGAAACCCATTTCTCCGTTATCAAGCATAATTCTTGCCCAAATATCATCCGGCGTTTTTCCGGTCAAGCGCACAGTGGTTTGTCCGCGCAGTTCGGTTATGACATCAAACTCATCTGACGGGCCGTACATAATTTTAGCGGCATTTTTCAGATGATAAAGATTGCTCAGGTTTGAAGTATCTGCCGGAATATTCAAAATTTTACTGACCATCATGTCATCAAAAGTTTCGCGGCCATCATTAAAGCGAACTTCCTGATTATAAATAATTTCTTTGCGGTCAGTAAAATAGTTTAACAGCTCGCTTTCCGTCACAAATTTTGCGGTGGTCGGCACAAGAGCGCCAACCAAAATCAAAGCGGGAATCACCAACTGGATATATTTGAGCCGATTAAAATTGAACCGAGGCAGGCTAACCTGCGGGTTTTCGCCCAGAAAATAAATCAGCTTCTGCAACAGCCCACGCTGATAAGGGTTGGCGTAATCCATCGCCTGCAGCGCGGAATACAGCGCTTTGTCTTTTTTGTTTTCCTGCGCATAGGCCAGTGCATTGTGAATCAGCAGCGTCAGGTTTCTCTGACGGTTTTGGTTGATACCGGAATAATTGTCTTTGATTGCCTGAATGTTTTTGCTGAAAGCCGGCCACCCCCACCAGCCCAGCAACCAGTTTTGCAACGAAGTCTGAAAGATCAGACCGGCAGCTTCTTTGGCATTGCAAATTTCATCTTTTTTTTCATCTGTCGTTTTGATGATTTTTCCGATAACTCGCCGCAACGAAAAGACACGCAGGTACGGATTTTCTTGTCCGCTCCGGTCTGAGTACACCTTTAACGCAAACATATCTGGAAAATCTTTGGCGGTATAAGCTTGCGTTAACAAATCATAGAACAGGCGGCTGTCTTGCTCTTTCAAAATATCATACGCCACGGAAAGTTTTTGAAATTTCTCGGTTGCTTCCGCTCCGGAATTGTGATCGGGATGCCATAATTTTGCCCGTTCACGGTAGTTCTGCTTTATACGATTTTCATCGGCGTCAAACGGAACGCCCAAAATCTGATAATAGCCCAAAGCATCTGTTGTATATTGCATCATCATATAAAAATACCGTTTTCCAAAGTTGCATTCTTATTTTCATCTTCGCAGATTTTTATAAAATTTTCTTTAACATTTATTTTCATATTACCTCTATAGCCCACGTCTTCGAGAGATTTTTGAAAAAGCCGCATCATCTCACTGCAAAAATCGCGCGGCATGTCTTTCTCTGTGCGGACAATCAAATCAAAACGCTTATCTTTGACAAAGGAAAAACCATCCAGCTGGAAAGCGCCCAACACTGAAAAAGACGTATCAACCACAAAGCGGACGGCCGATTTTTCTTTACGGCGTTTTTCCTGCCGCTGCTGTTCTTCATCTTCCATTTTTTTGACGGCAATCCGAATCCGGTTGAACATATTATCGCCGTAAAAAGGAATATTAATAATTTTCCAACCGCTGTTCTCCTGCACCTGTGCGTTCACTGCATTATTTAATTTTTCCAAGACTTCGGCGCCATCCGTCCCCGCGGTTTTTAAACGGTTCAGCGTTTCGGTTCCAAGCCAGTGCTCAGGCTTGCCGCTACGGGCAGCTTTGACAAAGGACATAATGTTAGATAACAGTTTTTCATTATTTTGCGGAATTTTTTGCAGTATCGTGTCTTCAACATCATTCATTCCCCGCGCCTGCAACAATTCAAAAATCTCTTTCAGCCCCGATAAGGGCAACTTTGGCGTTTCAGCCGCCTTATTCTGAAACAAGCCTGTGATTTGAAGCAGCACTTTGGTTTCATCCGGAATTTTAAGATTGGCTTCCGGCACCAACGGTCCAAGCGGGGTTTTCACTACTGGCCAGAGCCTGCCATCCGCGGTTTTCATCTCTCCTGTTATAAGCTTGTTTTGTTGTGTCGTTACCTGCCCGACAATGTCTTTTGTCAGCTGTTGTACAACTTTTTCTGGCAAGACGCCGACATCGGACGGTAAGTTGTTTTTAACCAGCGTCACAATTTTTTGCAGAAAATCAGACTGGAAAATTTTGTCTGCAGGAACATTTTTTTGCGCCATATCAGTCGGAACAGAGACGATTTGCAGCTGTAAACTAAATTGGTTTAAGTTCTCGCCAAGTTGTCTTGCGACTGTTGAAGGAATATTGTTCCGTATAAAAATTTTTTCCAGTTCCGTTCCCAATTTTAACGGCAGCATTTCGGCTTTTGAAAATAAGAAGTTTTTATCCGTTATGATTGCCGTTTCCGTTTTTGCCGGTATTACCCTACCACTATCCGGTTCGGGCATTACAAGTTTTTTTACGCTCTGTCCGCTTGTCGGCACGTCTGTCGGGCGGGACAGAAAATCTTCAGGTTTCTGATTATTGATTGTCAAAATTTTTAATTCAAAGCTCTGCGAATTTTTAGAAATCAGACGGGCAGAAAGTTTATATTCTCCGCCGTCTGGCAGGGTGAGATTTTTTCCGCCCCGTAAAGTCACCGGAATATCCAAGAGTTTGCCGGTCGCCGGCTCCTTTATCATCGCTTGAAGTTTGGTTACATCAGGATTTCCGCCGTTTTGTAACAGCTCCAACAGCAAGGTTTCGCCAAGCCCCAGCCTTTGCAATTCCGGCGGAGGATTTTCTATTTGCACCATCAGACTTCCTTCCAGACTGGCTCCACCCAGTCCGGAGATATTTACGGAAGGAATCAGGCTATCCATTTATCAGCTTTCCGGCAATGGCTATCACGTCTTCAGCGGCTTCGGACGTGGGATAGCGGTTTAAGATTGAAGTCTGGTTTCGAATGGAATCCCGCACACGGGTATCACGGCGGACAATGCCCAAAAGCGGCGGATTGATTTTTAAGAAATTACGACAGGCCTTGAGCAGCGTATCATAGGTTCGCTGCCCTTCGCGCAACGAATTGGCCTGATTGACAACGATATTAATATCACTGCGGCTATACTGCATGCTCATGATTTTGATAAAAGCGTAGGCATCGGTCAGCGAGGTCGGCTCATCCGTACAAACAACGATGATTTTTTCAGCCAGACCAGACAAGATACGTACCGGTTTTTCCACGCCTGCTCCCATGTCCAGAATTACTTTGTCATAATTTCCGGAGAGCGCGCTCAAGTCCTCTCCCAGAATTTGCAACCGGCCAATCGGCAAAGAGGCCAGTCCGGCAGAACCGGAACGGCCGGCAACAATGTCAAAATGCCCTTTGTCATAGTGATAAACAACCTGATTTAAGGTCAAAGCGCCGGTCACAACACTGCCGAGGTCATATTTGGCCATCAGGCCAAGCTGGATGTCTATATTCGCCAGCCCCAAATCACCGTCAAACAAAAGCGTATGCTGCTTGAAGCCGCTCAGGGCGTGAGCCAGCGTGATTGAAAACCATGTCTTGCCAACACCGCCTTTGCCGGAAGCAACCGCAATCATGTTGCGGCCTTTGCGGGAGGCGCGGGCTCCGGTGCCGCGCGGCATAATCTGTAAACTTTCACTTATGTTTTCCATGCTGACCTCTTTCATTCCAAAATTAAGCGGGCCAAAGACCGAGGGGTGATTTCTGCCAGCCCTTTGGCAATGCTGGCGCTGACACCGGCCGAACAAAAGCCGAGTTCGCAACAGCTGGCAACCGACAGCAATGACCCGATACGGCGGGTCAAATCCATTCTGGTCGGCATCAGATAGCGGGCGCCAAGTTCGGTAAAGACTTCGGCTATTTCTATTGCCTCATAAGTATTCAGACCGGAAGCCATGGTCAGAATCGCATCAGCGCTGACAGCTTCGACAAAAGCGCCGACTTTCCCGACATCTTCCGGAATAAACGGATTAATCCCAGGCGTATCAATTAAAACAAGTTCATATTTATTTTCAACTTCTTTAACGGTATCAAACAACATCCGGCCGTTTTTGCAAAACATAAAATCAACATCCAGAATTTGGGCAAAGGCTTCCAGCTGCTGGTTGGCGCCGGCTCTGACATTGTCGGTTGAAATAATGCAGGCGGAGATATTTTTTAATTTGGCCTGTGTAGCGGTTTTGGCAATGGCCGTTGATTTTCCGCTGCCCGACGTTCCCATAAAAAGTTTGATTTTTAACGGTGTATTCAGAGGCGCCGAAAATTTGAACATTTCCTTAAAGCAGGCAGTCAGAAGCTTTTCATCATCAAAAATTTTCTGACTTTTGCTGATGCCGCGCACCCGTGACAGCACTCGTTCTTTGACCAAATCAAGCACGGAATGATAATTCAGACATTCGCGGATAATACTGTCATCAAAAACCGTACGGCTGTCCAACAATTTCAGTTCATCGTCTTCATTAAAGCTGATTTCTTCTTTTTCTTCCAGAGCTGCGGTAATCCGCACTTGTCCATCTTCCAACGTTTCGGTCGAAATAATAACGGCATCGCACCCCAGTGCCTCAGAAGCCAGTCGCATGGCTTCCATGGAGGTGGCAGCGCTGAAACTTTTTATTTTCATTTATCTGCCCCTTTCTATATCTGCCCGACGGTTTTGATTTTGGCTTTTGGATAAATTTCATTCTGCGACATTACAACGGTCAACGGACGGAAACGCTCAATAATCGAACGAACAAACGGACGCGTATTCGGACTGGTTAACAGTACTGCCGTTTCTCCCCTTACCGCCAGTTCCTCCAGCGTGTTGCGGACTTTGGTAATAAAAGACTGCAAAGCCGACGGAGCCATCGCCAGCTGGCGCTCGTCCCCTTCCCCGACAATTGACTCGGCAAAGGCCTGCTCCCATTCCGCCGAAAGCGTCACTAACGGAATAATGCCAAATTCATTGGTGTTGGCATTGGACAACTGACGGGACAAACGGGTGCGTACATGCTCGGTAATCAACATCAGGCTGCGGGTTGACGACACAGCCTCGGAAATTCCTTCCAGAATGGTCGGCAAATCGCGGATTGAAACACGTTCCTGCAGCAAGTTTTGCAAAATACGCTGAACTGCGCCCAGACTGATTTTACCGGGGATAAGCTCCTTAACAAGTTTTTGCTGTTCTTTATCCATTTCATCCAAAAGTTTCTGGGTTTCGGCATAAGACAACAGTTCCGGCATATTATCTTTGACCAGCTCGGTAATATGAGTCGTGACGACCGTGGCCGGATCAACCACCGTATAGCCGCGGAACATAGCCTCTTCACGGTAGGACTGGTCAATCCACATGGCTTTTAAGCCGAAAGTCGGCTCTGTTGTCGGTTCTCCTGGGAGCGTAATCTGCTCGCCGCGCGGATCCATGACCAAAAGCTGGGTCGGACGCAGCTCGCCTTTACCGGATTTGACCTCTTTGATGTAAATATTATATTCGTTGGCCTCCAGCTGCATATTATCCTGAATGCGGATAGACGGCATGATGAATCCCAGCTCGGAAGCCAGTGAACGGCGCAAGGCTTTAATCTGGTCGGTCAGTTTTTTGTTGGTCTGCTCATTAATCAGCGGCAACAGACCATAACCGATTTCCAAGCGAATCAGGTCAATACGCAGAGCCGTGGAAATCGGCTCATCTGCCGCTTTGGCAATTTTACCCTGTTTCTGTTCTTCTTCAAAAACTTCCTGCGCTTTGGCCTGCGCGGCTTTTTGCTGCTTGTCCAGATAATAAGCGCTGACACCGGTCAACACGGCAAGCAAAACAAACGGCACGGCCGGCGTACCGGGGAGAATACCAAGAGCCAGAGCCATGAAAGAGCTCATGCCCAGCGCTTTCGGATAGTTACTGACCTGCTCAAACAAAACCTTATCGGTCGAATCGGTCATGCCGGCCTTGGAAACCAGAATACCGGCGGCCACAGAGATAATCAATGCCGGAACCTGACTGACCAGTCCGTCACCGACCGTCAGGCGGGTATAGGTTTCGCCGGCGGCCTTAAACGTCATGTTGTTCTGTACCATACCAATAATAATACCGGCAATGATATTAATAAACGTAATAATCAAACCGGCAATCGCATCACCGCGAACAAATTTGGAAGCACCATCCATGGCGCCGTAAAAAGAGCTCTCTTTAGACAAGTCTTCGCGACGGGCACGGGCTTCATCTTCGGTAATCAGACCGGAAGACAAGTCAGCGTCGATTGCCATCTGCTTACCGGGCATGGCGTCCAAAGCAAAGCGGGCGGCAACTTCAGCAATACGGCCGGAACCTTTGGTAATGACCACAAAATTGACCAAAACCAAAATTGCAAAGACAATTACGCCAATCACAAAATTGTTGCCCATAATAAAACCGCCAAAGGCTTTGATTACCTGACCGGCGGCATCCGGTCCCATATAGCCGTCCGCAAGAATCAGGCGGGTGGAGGCCAGATTCAGCGATAACCGGTACATGGTCGTAATCAGCAATACCAGCGGGAATGCGCTGAACTGGTTCGGCTTTTCAATAAAGATTGCGGTCATAAGTACCAGACAAGACATGGTAATGGAAAATGCCAGCGCAATATCCAACAGCCAGGCAGGCATCGGCATAATCAAAATGACCAGCATTAAGATAATGGCCAGAGCAAAGAAAATGTCGCCGCGTTTGGTTGAAGAAACCAAAAGGTCTTTGAAAGATTTGCCTCCGAATAATGAGGCGCTTACGTTTTGCGGGTTCTTGGCCATCGTTCAGTTACAATTATCCTATAGATGCCGGAGGAACCTGATAACCGGCCTCCTCGTATTGTTTTAGTTTGTTACGCAATGTCCGGATAGAAATGCCGAGGATGTTCGCGGCCTGTGTCCGGTTGCCGAAAGTATGTTTGAGTGTATCAATAATCAAATCGCGTTCAGCTCCGGCAACAGTCTGTCCGAACTGTGCACCGGCATTTTCTGCTTTTTCCGCTCCGGAGGCTGCTGGCATTTTGACTTCCGGATTGATGACGGCATTCGGATCGGTCAGAATAATCGCTTCTTCGCCGATTTCATCACCGGCGGCAAGCAAAACGGCGCGGTGCATGGTGTTTTCAAGTTCACGGACATTTCCGGGCCAGAGGTAATTCAGCAGTTTTTCTTCTGCCGCCTTAGAAATATCGCGCATCGGAATATCGTTCAGTTCGGAATATTTCTTTACAAAATGTTTGGCCAGAACCGGAATGTCGTCCGGACGCTCTTTCAAAGACGGAATATTAATATTGACCACATTCAAGCGAAAGTACAAGTCTTGACGGAACGTGCCGTTTTTGACGGCGTCGTCAAGATTGCGGTTTGAAGTAGCAATAATGCGGGTATTGATTTTTATCGGAGATTTGCCGCCGATACGGTCAATTTCTTTTTCCTGAATAGCCCGCAACAACTTGGCCTGAATCCGAATATCCATTTCAGAAATCTCATCAAGCAGCAGCGTGCCGTCAGAAGCTTCTTCAAACTTGCCGATACGGCGTGAAACCGCTCCGGTAAACGCGCCTTTTTCATAGCCGAAAAGTTCTGATTCCAACAAGGTTTCCGGAATGGCGGCGCAATTGACCGCAACAAACTTTTTGTTGGCGCGTTTGGAATTGTCATGAATAAAGCGTGAAAAAATTTCCTTACCCGTTCCTGACTCACCGGTCAACAGCACGCTGGCTTCGGAGGGAGCAATTTGTTTAGCCATTTTCAAAACGGCTTCGGTTTTTTTATCTCCGTAAATCAGGGCATGATTTTCACGGGTAGCAGCAGCCAAAACCGCGCCGATAAGTTCGGGATCAGGCGGCAGAGGGATATATTCTTTGGCACCTGCCTTGATTGCCTTAACGGCCAGAGAGGTATCATTGGCAACGCCGCAAGCTACAACCAAAACATTTATCCGCTCGCTCGTCAGAGAGCTGATAAACTTGTGAATATCCAGCTTGACGTCAATCATAACCAGTTCAATATTTTTGGTTCCGGAACGCAAAATCTCCAGCGCCGTTTCAATCTTATCAGCCAGAGAAACTTTTCCTCCCTGACTGATGGCAATTTTACTGGCAGCCCCAATCTGTCCGTCTAATGTGCCGACAATTAAAAGTTCCATTTCCCCTCTTTTGACCTTTTATTTATTTACCGTTTTTACAATCTCGGTCATGGTTATTCCCAATTTATCATCTACGACAACAACCTCGCCGCGCGCAACCAGATTATTATTGACATAAATATCTATGGCCTCGCCGACTTTGCGGTCCAGTTCGATAATCGTCCCTTTGTTCAACTTCATCAGCTGGCTGACTTTCATCTGGGCTTTTCCCAAAATGGCCGAAACCTTTACAGGAATTTCATAAACCGCTTCCAGATCGCTGGTGGAGCTCGGAATATCAAAATCCGTTTCACCATTGTCGGACTTCAAAATCGGGTCATTGCCTATGATTGAACTCTCGTTTAGTTCATCTAATTTCAAATCTTCGCTCATTTAAGCCCTTTCTTTTATACAAGCCGTTTTTCTCTAAATTTAAGCTTAGTTTTTAGCGGCATTATCTTCAAGTAAATTGTCCACTTTTTCCAATAGTTTATTGCTCAAATGCTCAACACCGCCGTTTTCCCACTCAATGCGACAGTCGGCTTTGGCCAGTTTTTCATCTTTATGCAGCGCAATTTTCCCTTCAAAATCATGAATATGCGCCATTTTAGCAATTTGTTCCTGCACTTGTCCGATGACCTCCGGATTGAGATAGAACGAAAGTTTGGCCTCGGCGCAAAAATTGGCAAAATTGTCCGCAATAAACTTGTTTACAATCTCAACACACTGCTCTTCCAGCAGATTGGGCAAAAGTTTTTGGAATACCTCATGGTTTAAGGCCATATACTGCTGCTCAACCTGTTTTTGCATTTCTCCCGCGCTGATCACAACTTCCGCCAGCTTGGCATCTATATTTCCCAAGAGGGAGGAAATACCTTTTTCTGCATCTTTCTGCGCCAGTCTGAAGCCTTTTTCATATCCTTTTTGTTCAGCGGCCGTCACTGCGGCATCCAGCTCATCTTGCGAATAGGCCTTTACGGGCGGTTCTGCCGGTTCAGGCTCGGCTGCCGCATCTTCCAACAATTCTTCAATTTCAGCCTCAGCAATTTCTTCCGCTTCTTCCTGCTCGGGCGTTGTTTTTTTGATGACCTCATTCTCGTCAACAATGACGAAATTGTCAAACATAAATTTTTGAAAATCACCCATCAGCAAAACCTAAAACTAATAAATAAGCTCATCATTATCCTTGCCGTCGCTGATAACAATCTCGCCGTTATTGGACAGTTCTTTGGTTGTGGCGACAACATACTGTTGGGCTTCTTCCACATCACGCAGTCTGATCGGTCCCATGGCTTCCATATCTTCTTTGATGATTTTGCCGGCACGGGAAGACATATTGCTGAAGAACAGTTCTTTAATCTGTTCGGACGCGCCTTTCAACGCAATGGCAAGCTTGTCTTTGTCAATGTTGCGCAGCAGAATCTGAATACCCTGAGCATCAACGCGAATGAGGTCTTCAAATGTAAACATCAAAGATTTGACGCGTTCTGCACTTTCGCGGTTGCGTTCTTCCAAGGCTTCCATAAAGCGACTTTCGGTGTTGCGATCCAAAGAGTTGAAGATGTCTGCAATAAGCTCGTGCGAATCGCGGCGGGTAGATTTGGAAAGGTTGCTCATGAACTCCTTGCGCAGCGTTTTTTCCAAACCATCCAACACTTCTTTCTGCACCGAATCCATACGCAGCATACGCATAACGATTTCCATGGCAAAGTTTTCCGGCAGCAAAGCAATGACTTTTGCAGCATGCTCGGCCTTGATTTTTGACAAAATAACGGCAATAGTTTGCGGATACTCATTTTTCAGATAGTTTGCCAGAACGTGCTCGTTAACATTGCCGAGCTTGTCCCACATCGTCCGACCGGCCGGACCGCGGATTTCTTCCATAATGACGGAAACACGGTCTTTATCCAGCGCTTTGGCCAGCAGGCGTTCCGTACTTTCATAAGTGCCTATCAGCGCGCCGGTATTGGACAGCTTGTCCGTAAACTCCTGAAAAAGCTGTTCGACAACCGAGGAATTTACTTTTCCCAAAGAAGCCATAATTACGGAAAGTTCTTTAATCTCCTCGTCATCCATCAGAGAAAACAGCGCAGCGGAGCGTTCTTCATCTAGAGAAAGCATTAAGATTGCCGCTTTCTGCTGACCGGAAATCAGATTGTAATCATCTATTACATTTGTTTTCATCACGTTCGCACCGTCCTTTAGTTTTCATTCTGATACAGCCAGCCCCTGATGGCATTGACTGCCGCATCCGGATTCTTGTCAACCAGCTCGTTAATCCGTTTAATGGAAGCAGCCTTGACCCTGCCATCAACCTTGTTCATGGTGACCAGCTCGTCAATATCCGAATTGTCTTCGTTCAGGAAATTTGACAACAGAAGGTTCTCCTCATCATTTTCACCCAACAGTCTTTGCGAAGTTCCACCGGTATCAAAGGCATTGTTAATCAGCGGACGAATTACCAATAAGATAACCAGTACCGCAACGATTGCAACCCCCAGACCTTCGGCAATTCGCATTAACTCGTCTTTGGTAAAGCCCATAATCAGAATTTCTTCTTCCGAAACGGTTTCAGGCGCAATTTCTACAAACTTCAGGTTTTCAACTTCTACAATATCGCCGCGATTGGCATCATAACCGACCGCCGATTTAACCAGAGCACTCAGTTGTTCCATTTCCTCCTGCGTGCGGTCACGATACACCATTTGACCGGCAGCGTCTTTCTCATACAGGCCGTCAACCATTACGGCAACGCTCAAACGCTTGACAATACCGGCGTTTCTGACCTTGTTGCGCACAACTTTGGAAATTTCATAGTTGATTGTTTCTTCAACCCGCGAATTCTGGTTAAATGTTCCGGAGTTGTTCAGAACATTGTCGCCGTTCGGAATGTTTTGCGCTACCGTTACCGGTGACTCGTTGTCACGGGACACGCCCTCTTCCGTGACCGTGCTTTGAGAACGGGCAATCTGACTGTCAGGATCATAAATTTCTTCATTGGTGACGACCTTGTCCATATCCATTTCAATATTGACCTGAGCACGAACCTTTCCGGAGCCGACCGTTCTTTCCAAAAGATTTTGTACGGCCATGGCCATTTTACGCTCCTGCTCCATGCGCATCATTTCAATATTTGCATGTTGCAGCGTTTCTTCATCATCATAATTATTGGTCAGCAAGTTGCCGGCGCTGTCGACAATTGCCACGTTTTTGACATCAAGTTTCGGCACAGCTGCCGCAACCAGTTTTTGAATCGACTGAATATTTTTCAAATCAAGATGTCCGCGCGCGGTTTTAACCACAACGGATGCGGACGGCGTCTGCTCCTCGCGCGAAAACATTTCTCTTTTGGGCAACACCAGATGAACTCTGGCGCTTTTAATATTATCGACAGAGCGAATCGTTCTGGCAAGCTCGCCTTCTAAGGCGCGAATCAGGTTTACATTTTGCACAAAGTTGGTTGATCCGAGGGCATCAGTGTTGTCAAAAATCTCGTATCCGACGTTTGAACCTTTGGAGGACATAGCCAATTCAGCCGTATCAACACGCATTTTATTGACCATATCTTTGGGAACAAGAACTTCCGTACCGTTTTTGGTCAGTTTGTATTTGATGTTCGAAGCCTCGAGCCGCGTGACAATCTGTTTGGCGTCTTCAAGCTCTAAATCCGTATACAAAACAGCGTATTCCGTGGCGCTTACCTGCGTGGCAATGTAAGCAAAAAAGCTGATTAAAAAGATAATAATCGCAGAAATCGACACCAAACGTCCCGGTGACAAGTTCTTTATACTTTGCAAAAAATTATTCACTAGATTCCCCAATCTATTAAATGATGAATAAATATATTCCCCTGCGTTTATAATTAATCCAATTTTATTTTTTGAAAATTATTATTTTAACCTATCCACAGGGTCGGTCTGAGTGTTTAGTTTGCACGGTGCCTCGCTCCCCTCTCTTTTGCCGCTGTCTTTCCTCTCATTCTCTCCCTCCGCCGCTCGCTCCTTTTTCTCATTTTCATTTTCTTATTTTCTGGTTTTGGTTTCTTCATAGAGTTAGGGTTTCTTCTTTATGTTACTTTTGTCATGTAACAAAAGTAACCAAAAATACTAGCCCGCTCTCGCTTTCTAGGCTTTCAAGAAAAAGTTAAGGTCGCTACGC
>CAKQRB010000042.1 GCA_934271195.1 uncultured Alphaproteobacteria bacterium
CGGTTTGTAGTGGCATATAACCGTCCGGAAGAACAAGAGTTAACATATCCGGCTTCACGACAGGCCCGCGGCCTGTCCTCTTTACAGCCTTTGTAATAAGGCTTTCCGTTCGGGCATTGGTTATTAACAAAAGACGGCAGAGAACATGATTGTGTTTTATAGCCGTTATCAGTACACCATTTGACAGGGTCGCACTTAAGGTAGTGGTCATCACGGGAACAAGTACCAACTTTAGCTTGATATTGCGGACATTGTCCTGATGAATAATAGGTATAACCTTTGTTCTCGCAATATTCGGTATCTTCGTTAATGTTCATATTAATGTCACCGCCACCGGCAAGATCGTCATCAGCACAGTCGGGGAGGAAGCAAACGCCTGCAAAAGCGTTAGAAGGCGAGAGGAGAACCGAGAAAACGGCGGCAACAGCAAAAACTGACACCGCAGAGTTTAGTTTCATGTGTAGCATAGTATTAATGTTTTTCATCGGCTTCCTCCCTAAAAAGTTCCAATACTAAGACCAGTATACCATAAAGAAACGCCAGTGTCAAACACTCATGAAGAATAATGTGGAAATTTTGGGCAGAGGAGTGGGAAAAACAGAGGAGATTTTGGCTAAAGAGAAGAAGCTTATCTACCAGAAAAATAACATAAAAAAACCTCCTGCAATCTGACAGGAGGTTTGAGAGTTGAAAAGACGATTAAGCGTGAGAAGAAATCCAAGATTCCAAAGCGGCTTTAGAATTCAATCCAACTTTAGTATCAACCTGTTTTCCGTCTTTGAACAAAAACATGGTCGGGATACTGCGGATTCCATATTGTGCAGCCGTATTCGGCGCTTCATCTACATTCATCTTGCAAATTTTCACCGTATCGCCCATAGATTTTGAAACCTCTTCCAAAATCGGACCCAATTGGCGGCAGGGACCACACCATTCTGCCCAAAAATCCACCAATACCAAACCCTTGGACTTCAAAACTTCAGCATCAAACTGACTGTCGACAATAGATTGCATTAGACTTTCCTTTCTTCATCTGGTTTTATGTTTCTTCTAATATAGTAAATATTTTTTCAATATTAAAGAGGAAACGCACAAAATTCAAATTTATTCTGCCAAAGGCATCAAATCGGCTGTATCCGTCCATAAGATCAGCGGAATAATTTCTTTTTCGGGATAAATCCGCGCCAGCAAATCTTTATAAGCCTGCATCTGCTTCTGATATGCCGTCGGAATATCTTTAACAGACTTTGCTGCCGGACGATTGGTTTTATAATCTACCAGCAACACTCTGTCTTTTTCAATCACCAACCTGTCAACTTGTCCGGAAATAATCCGGCCATTGACTTCACCCATAATCGGAACTTCGGCTTTTGACTCGGCAGAAAAAACCGCCGAAAATTCAGGATTTTCTAACAGTCGCACAACCTCAAGGGTAATTCTCTCTTTTTCTGCTGCCGACAGATCCGGTGCATTTTTTTCCAAATAGCCATCAATAATGTCACAACCGTCTTTGGCATAAACTTCCGGCAAAAACTGCAAAAGTTTATGAATAATCAGTCCGCGGCGATACCGGCTTTTTCCATGGTTTCCAATCGGTGATGCCAGCGCCGGCTCTTCTTCGTCGTCCTCAAGCTTTGACGGACTCAGAGGCTTTGCCAGCGCGCTTTCCGCTTCCGGTTTTTCATCAAGCCACGCTTCTGTGCATTCCAGATAAACCGTCTTTTCTGATACTTTTTTGGGCTTGGGTTCAAATGCCTGCGAACATTCATAGGCAATAATATCGCCATGCTCCGCTGTTCCGATTTCCTTCAGCGATTTTTCACAGATTTTATACCACGATTCCTCATGCGGCTTAGAACGTTCGCTGTTATAATAGCCGCAAACTGCCAACAAATCTTCCGCTCTGGTCAAAGCCACATACAAAAGCCGACGATATTCCTGCAAAGCATTCTGCTTTTCGGCCTCTTTTATCCTGACGCAATTGTCGTCATAATCCTGCGCCGACAACGGATAATAAAACAAATCGTCCCACAACATGCCGCCGGAATTTTTTACGCTTACAACTCGCACCGTATCAGGCAAAATCACTATCGGCGCCTGCAAGCCTTTTGAACCGTGAACCGTCATAATCCGCACCGCATCAGCTTCGCTCTGCTCCAGCTCACGCTTGATTTCCACTTCATCACCGCCAATCCAGTCAATAAACCCCTGCAGCGTCGGAATATGCTCCTGTTCATAAGCAATCGTCAAATTCATAAACTCGTCTATACCGTCTTCAGCTTCATATCCCAGTCTGGATATAAACTTCTTCCGTCCGCCAAGCTGGTTCAAAACCTCGGCATAAATTTCAAACGGACGCAAAAATCCGGCGCGGGAACTCAGCTTTTGCAAACACTGATAAACTCTGCCATAAACCGGCTCGTCTTTCAGACGGCTCCACAGGCTCACGCCTTTGCCGCGTTCACAGCACAATTTTTCCAAATCTTTGTCCTCCAGCCCGAACAAAGGAGATTTCAGAACTTCGGCCAACGTCAGATCATCTGTCGGCAGCAACAAAAACTTGCCAAGCGAAACCAAATCCTGCACTGCAATCTGTTCCAAAAGCTTAATCTTGTCCACACCGGCAATATTAACGCCGGCATTTTTACAGGCGCGCACCAACTCTTCCACAAAACGATTGCGCCTCTGGACCAGAATCATAAAATCCTTATATCTGACCGGCCGCTTTTGCGACTTCAGCTCCTGACCGCTTTCAACTATCTGCCTAATACGTCCGGCAATTTGTCCGGCCAGCCGCGAACTTGTCGATTCGACGCTCACACGCTCCATTGACGGCAGCCAGACATCTTTGTTCTCACCCTCTTCCGGCTCAATCAGCGGCCAAAGCTCAACCCGTCCGGCTTCTCCCGCCCGATAAGGAATATGCGTAATATCCTCGCCGTCATCAGCCACGCCGTCACGCCCCGGAAAGTGCCGAAACACATGATTTACCGTTTCCAAAACCGCCGCCGTTGACCGAAAAGACACCTCCAGATTGACCACCTCAAAACCATCAGGCGTTTCTTGCCCGACCAGCTGCGAAAAATAGTGCTGCATCGCGGCAAAACCTTTCGGATCCGCGCCCTGAAAACTGTAAATCGACTGCTTTTTATCTCCGACCGCAAACACCGTCTTGCACACATTGCCGGCACCGGCATCATCAAAAAAATGCTCGGTCAGCGCCCGTATAATCGCCCATTGGTCGGGAGAAGTATCCTGAGCTTCGTCAATCAGAATATTGTCTATGCCGCCGTCCAGCTTAAACATTACCCATTGCGAAACGCCTTTGTTTTCGAGCAGCTGTCTGGTTGTTACAATCAGATCTTCATAATCCATTTTGGAACGGCTTTTCTTAAAATGATTATAAGCCGAAATCAAATCTTCCGCCAAAAACAAAACCGCTCTGGTACTGTCCGCCAGTCTGACTGCCGCCAGTTTTTTTCTTAAATCGCAAAGTCTCTGTGCTTCTGCATAAAAAACTTCTTCAAAATCAGGACATAGGGTTAAAACCGCTTTTGTTGCCGCCTTTGCCGGAATCCCGCCGTCTTTATTCAAAAAACACGCGACATAATCGTCAAAATCTTCCGATTGCAGCGGTCGCTCCAGCAAACCGGCAAGTTTTTGAGCTTTTTCCTTCTCCTTAGCTCCGCCTCCAGACCAACCCTGCACCAGCATAAACGCTTTCTCACGGTCAAATCCGGCCAAGAACTCTTCTTTGACAGTTGCTTCGCTGCAATTCTCAGACAAGCCGAGTCGCCGCAAAAGCTCGGCCGCAATTATATCAACATTTTGATACCGCGCCAACATTTGCGAAATCTTATTCCTGTTGGCCGCAATTGTATTCATAATCTCAGGAAAAGAAAACTCACTGACTTTCCTTGTCAAAAAGCTCAGAGCCTGTCCGGCCGGACTTTCCGGTTCTTCTTCAATTTTTTTCAAAAGTTGAGACTGAATATCAGCCAGTGCTTCGGCCGCTGCCCGATCATCCATTACCTCAAAATATGGCGAAATATGCGCCTCCAGCGGAAAGCGCTTCAAAATCTCCTGACAAAAGGCGTGAATTGTCTGAATCTTCATTCCGCCCGGCGTATCCAATAAAACGGCAAACAGCCGCCGCGCCGAGGCCTCCAGTTTTTCCAGTTGCTTCCGATCCTGCGGAAGCTTTCCGAGCAGAGCTTCCAATTCGCTATATAATTCCTGCTGCGGCATAACCGCCCACTTGCTCAACCTTTCGGAAATGCGGCTGCTCATCTCTACCGCCGCCGCTTTTGTATAAGTCAGACATAAAATCCGCCCCGGATTGCCGCCGCCCAGCAGAATCCGCAATACCCTGTCTGAAAGAACCTTGGTTTTTCCTGTTCCGGCCGAAGCCTGTACCCATACCGATTTTTTCGGATTCGCCGCCCGCCGCTGTTGTTCCGTTGCCCGCCAGCTGCGGTTTTGTCTTTCCTGCTCAATCATCATTGTCTTTCACCGACCATTCTTTAATCCGCGCCAAATGTTCATAATCCGAATACTCCGGTATATTCTTCGGATTCGGTTGACATACATAAGCTGTTGATTCAAATTCAAAACAACTGATATATTCTCTGATAATTTCCAAATTATCTTGCAAAACCTGCTTAATATCCTCGGAAATTTCCGTTTCCTGCCACCCAAGCTGCCAATAAATCAGCTTTGCCGCTTCTTTGGCCGGAATTCCGGCAAAACCGCCGCTTTCGGCAATTAACCCCTCAATCGGCAGCTGCGGCGCTTTTCCGTTGCATACCTCTTTAATCTTGCGTGCCTTTCCGGTCTTATAGTCAATAATGTTGATTTTTCCGTCTTTTGTCTCGTCAACACGGTCAGCAATCGCTTTCAGCGTAAAGTCCCGTCCTGCGGTCTTAATTGTCAAAGCGCCGGAAACTTCTGTATTGACGCGAGCAATCTGCGGACGATATTCTTTTTCCTGCTGCAAAAACCAATCAACCGATTTCTCAAAATTCGGCCACCAAAAAGCTCTGGTTTCCTGCGCCACCTTGTTTTCGGCAAAATAAGCCTCGCCCAGTTTAAGCAATTCCTCTCTGGCGTTTTCGGGCAGCTGCTCCGGATATTTATTATTAAATTCCTGCAAAACCGCATGAACAATTGTACCGTAATCAGAAAAATCAAGCTTTTCTTCCACCTCTTCCAATCGTTTGAGCCTTAAAATATAACGAGCATAAATCTCATAAGGATCGCGCATCCACTTCTCAATGGCGCTTGCCGACAAAGCATTCGGCCGCAGTCTGACCTCCGGACGCGGTGCCGGCGGCTTGATACTGCTAAACGTTACAGGTTTGTCCAGTTGTTTAGCCCAATAACCATAAGGGCTGAGTTCCATGTCCTCGACCTTCTGCCCAAGCGCTTTCAAAACCGTTTCCAAACGCAGCCACCAGCGCGATTTTACCATCGGCGTTCCCTGCACCCGTTCCGCCCGTGTCAGATAAACAGTCTCGCTGCAGAGCAGCCGGAAAAAATCCAAAGCGGCAATTCCGATAGCTTTTTCAGGCAGCGGAAAACCAAAATCCTTTTTCATCGGCCGCGACAACCATGGATCGGAAGATGCTGTTTTCGGCCAAACGCCCTCATTGACTTCTCCGATAATCATCACATCAAAATGATTCAGCCGCGCTTCAATCGGCCCGAGAATTTTCAGGCGCGGATGCCCACAGAATTTCGGTCGCACGTTTACTCCATTCATTAAGGCATCCAACAATCCGCCATATTCTTTTGTCTCTATCTCACCGAGCACCTCGGCATTTTCATACAAATCAGCAATAAACTGCGCAGCAGCCTCGCCATCGTCACCCTGCCATAAGACCTGTTCTCCGCTTTTCTGCGGTGTTTTGGCCAGCAATTCGGCCGTTCGAATATGACAAGCCAGCAAATCTTTGAAAAGCACTTTGTCTTGTTGCAGTAACTCTGACAATTCCCGTAGATTGTTTGAAATTTCCTGCAAAAAGGCTTCACACACGTCTGCCTGACCACCGGCTTTACGCCACCATTTTTCCAAATCACATACTCTCAGACGGATATCAGCAGCCTCCTGTCCCATTCTCAACAGCGGATGTTTTAGCAAAGCCAAAAGTTTAAGGCGTGATTCGCTCTCCGCCGCCTGTACCGTAAGCCGTAAAAATATGCCTACAGCCGTCAGACTGAGCGGACGACCGGCAGAGTCATCAACAGTCACATCCCAGCGTTCCAGTTCCGCCGACACCCGTCGCGCCAGATTCCTGTCAGAAGTCACCAGTGCCGCTGTTTTCTCGGGCGTTGCCAGCACCTCACGCATAATCAACGCAATTGCCAGAGCTTCTTCCCGCAAATCACTGCAGTTAAGCAGATTAATGCCGCGCCACGCCGTTTCGTCAAAACCTTTTTGCCCGATTTCCAGCCAGCGGTTTGTCACGCTCGCCGGCCTCATTACCTCAGACACAAAAGCCTCCCGTTTGCTGTTTTCCGGCAATAAAGCCTCTGTAACCAGTTCTCTCGGTATATCCAGATAATCAAGCAGTTGCTTCAGTTCAAACTGCGGATGCGTTTCATCAAGAGCCGCCCAGCTCTCATCATCAAGTTTTCTGTCTAACGCCGAAAGCCACAATTCGCCGTTTGGCAATTCCAGCACGGTTTTTACCATTTTTCTCATTAAAGGATAAGTTGCCGTTGTGCCGGCTATAACGATTCTTTTTTCCGTCCGGTTGTGCTGCCAGATATCACATTGCGCTTCCAACAGCCGGTTACGACGCGCCACCGGATCAATAACCTGCCTTTCTTCCAAAATCAGCGGCCAGAATTCAGTAATAATCTTCAAAAATTTGAGCGTTTCCTGCCAGTGCACGGCATAATCGTCAGGCACCAGATCAGCCAGTCCTGCAAAATCAAGCTGCTCATTCTCTGCCAGATCAATTAGTCCGGATAATTCCTGCGCCAGAAAACAGGCCTGATTCAACGACATTTTTTCCATACCGAAATCACCGGGCTTTGACATAATAATTTTAGTAAACAAAAGGTTGCGTTCCGTGCTGCTGATTGCCGGAAACATTCCTGACAGATATTCTCTGCTGCCGCCGCCGGTCAAAAACAATTCATCTTCTTCGGTCTCACCCAGCGGCATCATACGGGGCAAAAGCATCGGCGACATGCCTTCTGCCCGCACAAAAGCATCGGTCAGAGCCTTAACCGCTCGCCGGTTCGGCAGCAAGAACAGCACATCGGACAGTGCCTGCCGATTCTCACAATACTCATTCAAAAATTTTTGTGCCAGAATGTCGGTAAAACCGCAACTGGCCGGAACATTGTAAATTTTTTTTCTCATAACGGAAAGTTTAAGCAGAATCCCTGATTAGTCAACAAAAAACCGGCTTTTTTATAAACAACTGTGCAAGTTATCAAATTTTGCCAAATAAGGGGATTGCCATTCCCAAAAAATAAAGTTCAAACCGCCCTTTTGCAGCAAATGCCTCTTAATTATTTAGCCTTTGTAACACAAATTGACAACGCAATCTTTAATTCCGGCATTCTGCAACCGTTCAACATTATAATCAATCAGGGCTTTTCCAGCAACTTCAACAAGCGGTTTAGGCTTGTCATCTGTCAACTGCAGCATTCTTTTGCCGCGACCGGCCGCCAAAATAAAAGCCTGTGTGATTTTTTCCGCCATTTTTCGCTTTTCCTTATGCAAAACAGTATTCTAGCAGTCTGGCAAAAGCCCGCCCTCGATGAGAAACCTTGGCTTTTTCTTCCGAAGTAAAATTGGCAAAAGTCTTGTCAAAACCTTCCGGCATAAATACCGGATCAAACCCGAAACCTTTATTTCCGCTCTTCTCAGGTATAATCCTGCCGTCAACCCGTCCCTCAAAAACTTTTGTTTCCTGTCCGGGCACGGCCAAAGCCAGCACACAGGAAAAATGTGCTGACCAGTCTTCTACCAATATTTCTTTCAATTCGCCGATCAGCTTGTCCATTGCCTTGTCAAAATTGCGTTTACCGTCTGCATCTTTCGGTGCATAACGAGCCGAATAAACCCCCGGCCGCCCGTCCAGAGCATCGACACACAAACCGGAATCATCTCCCAAACAGGGCAGACCGGAAATTCTTGCCAGCGTGTCTGCCTTCAGGCGGGCATTTTCTTCAAAAGTCGTTCCAGTCTCCTCAACATCAGGCAAGGATAAATCGTCAGCCGACACGACTTCAACTTCAAACGGTGCCAGCATATCTCTGATTTCAGCCACTTTACCTTGATTATGCGAGGCAATAACAATTTTTTTCAGTTCCATCTATTTCAGTCCCAAAGCTTCTTTCTGTTTGGCAATCAGTTCGGCAATTCCTTTTTTGGCCAAACCGAAAAGTTTGGCATATTGCGCTTCGTCAAAAGGTTTTTCTTCTGCCGTACCCTGAATCTCTACAATCTTGCCGCTCTCTGTCAGCACAAAGTTCATATCTGCCTGAGCAGAAGAGTCTTCCAAATAGTCAACATCAAGAATCTCTTCCCCGTTATGAATGGCACAGGATACGGCCGCGACAAACTCGCGAATTGGATTAACGACCAGCTTTCCGTCTTTGCGCAGTTTTTCAATTGCCAGATACAAGGCCACAAAACCGCCGGTAATAGAAGCCGTACGCGTTCCTCCGTCCGCCTGAATAACGTCACAGTCAATGCAAAAAGACATATCTTTCAGTTTTTCCAAATCAACAACAGAGCGCAAAGCCCTGCCGATAAGGCGCTGAATTTCCTGTGTCCGTCCGGAAGGTTTTGTTGTTTCCCGAGCCACGCGAACTTGCGTCGAACGCGGCAACATCCCGTATTCTGCGGTAATCCAGCCGCGGTTTTGGCCTTTCAGCCATGCCGGAACCTTATCCTGCACGCTGGCTGTACAGACCACATGAGTCTCGCCGCACTTAATCAGGCAAGAACCTTCGGCATAAGGATTAAAATTCGGAATAATTTCAACTTCTCTGATTTCGTCAAATTGCCTTTGTGAATGTCTCATTTAATTTTCTCGTCCTATAAACAACTAAACAATTTTACCGGTTTTAAACAACTTGTAATATTTATAAACGCTGCCGTCTTCCACGTCCCAGCTAAAATCTTTTTCCATCGCGCGGACAGCCATTTGTTTCAGCTTTGCCGGATCCTGTTCAAAAACCTTTATACTCTTTTCCAGCACATCGGCAAAAGCCTCCACATTATTAGTAAGCTTTTTGGCATCTGCCGCTGACCCGAAGACCTGCTCGTTTTCGCCATAGAAGACCAAAGTCCTGAAACCGTCGACACCATCGTCAATCGTATCGACCAGTCCGCCGGTTGACATAGCCGTCGGCAGCGTTCCTTTTGCCATCGCCTCCATCTGCGTCAGGCCGCAAGGCTCAAAACGGCAAGGCATCATATAAAAATCACTCGCCAGCTGGATAGCATAGGCAAACTCGTCTTTATAACCGCGGAACACAAAAATTCGTCTGGCTGCCTCTGGATTTTCAGCTGCCACCTTGTCTTTCAACTTTGTCAGATATTCAAAATACCGAGCATCTCCGGCACCGCCCAAAATCCAAATCGGCGCTTCTTTATACTTATATTTTTTCAAAAACTTCACTATTGCTTCAGCGGCAATATCATAACCTTTCTGTTCCACCAAACGGCTGGTCGCACAAAACATCGGAATAGAATCTGACATTTCTGCCAACTTAGAAATGTCTTCAAACTTATAAAAATTCACCAGCGGCAGCATTTTTTGCTTAAAGTCATCATCTGCCGCCAACTTAGAGAGCAGCTTAATAAATTCTTTTTTATTATGTTTTTTGGCGGCAATATTTTTTTCATCATAAAATTCAAATTTCGTACCGTCAAAATAATTATTGATTCGCTCAATTTTATCAGCCAGCGGCGCAATCAGCTTCTTGTCATATCCGTTGACAATGCCAAAAAAGTTTCCGTTTTTCTGACGCATGTCCAACAACTCGGCAAAATCATACCCAAACTCTTTTTTAGAAACTTCCTGCGCATAGTTTTTTGAAACCGTCACCAGCCTGTCTGCCAGTTGCAAATTACAACCGGCCTGATTATAAGTCGCATTGACGACAAGTGTTTTTTCAACCCGCGGATTACCGTTCCAGCAGGCTGCCGCAGAAGAAACAATCGGCTTTACGGCATTTTCATACAAAGAGTTAAGAATTTTGACCGTATTTTTATAATCCCAGCCCTGATACCCCATATGATGAATCAGATGGATAATCGGAATATCACAAATTTTGTCGGCCAAAGTTTTTTTTGACCAGCCTTTTTCAGCCAGATACGGAGCCAGATATTTGCACAAACCGGCTAATGCTCCGCTGTGCCAATCATTGGCAATCAGAATATTAGGCGCGCTGAGATCAGAGAATTTACCGTCCAAAACGGCCTTTAGCAAAACATAAACGCTTTTTGAGAAAAAGGCAAAACGCTCGACCTCGTCAACCCCCTGTTTATTAAAAACATAACACCCGTCCTGACAACCTGGATTTCGATAATCCGTCGCAATAGAAAAAAACCGCCGATTGGCCAGAAAAATGTAATTGCAACGGCCGTCGTCAGCGGTATAAATTTTAACTTTGAACTTGCGGACTATTCTGTTTTTCCCGACAAAAGGAACATTAATTTCACCGATTTTTAAAACATCGACCGAACGTCCCTCGGCGCCGGTATAAACATTTTTACGCAATCTCGCCTTTTTGCGGGAAGTATCGCCGATATAAAGCGGCGTCACGATACTGATTTTATCACCATTGGAAGCAAATGTCCGGTTAAAAGCCTCGGGAAGCTCTGTTGCCACAACCCCTAATCCGCCGACCTTCATAAACGTTGCCGTTTCGGAAGAAATCATCCATGCTTCGATTTCTTTTATTTCAGGCCATTTCTTACCGGAAGCACATTGCTCTTTTGCAACGTTTTTAATCTTCACTTCCGCGGCATCAATACCATTCGATGTTTTTTTCAAATAGTCCCGATAATTATATTGTGACAATAACCTTAAACCTATTTTTCCTTCCGCAGGCCCATGCTTCATCTTATACTCTTTCAACCCGGCAAAACAATACGGCTTCTTATATATTTTCTTCAATATAAAGACTTCTGCTATTGACTTGTCTGCCAATAATTACTAAATATCTTATATATACAATCAATATCCTAAATTTTAAAGAGGAAAAGATGAAAAAAGAAAAAATAGTTGATAACCGGAATACTGAGGAAAACCAAGCTTCCGAAGATGATATTGACACACTGGAAAACGAAGAAG
>CAKQRB010000043.1 GCA_934271195.1 uncultured Alphaproteobacteria bacterium
CATGGTAACTCAGCCTGTACACACTATGTTGACTTTGTACAAATTCCATGTCTCACTATAACATCGTCGTCGGGAACTTTCAACCCCCAGTAAACTGGGGGTTTTCAGCAAAGCTTGCAATAAAAAAAATCCTCCGGATAATAATCCGGAGAATTTTTTCAATCATATTTATTCATATTTATTTTTAAAATTTTCTTATCAATTGCAAGTTAGCCCGCAAAATAGCGTCTTGCTGTGCCTTAACTTTCTGCTTTCTGATTTGTTCAAGCCTGATTACATCCTCCCAGAGCTGGAGATTCTCCTCACGTACAACGCATTCGGGACGAATAAAACTATAAACTCCTGCCTCAGAACGTTTATCATTATAATCCATTCCGCCCTCCTTTCAATGTTGTTGAGTTATGATAATAATATAGTGCTTATATTTTGTTATACAAGCATAATAGCATAACAAACTTAACAATATGTTTATAAAACGGAATGTTTAATTATCCTAATATGTCCTTCTCCAGAAATTCACAATTTTCTATTGTATTATCTGTCATATCGTACAATAATAAATATAAGATTACTATAATTTTTAGGATATAAATCATGACTAAAAAATCTTTTGGAAAAAAATTAAAAAATCTGCTTATCAGCACTTTTGCTTTCGGCACACTTTTCGGCGGCAGCCCGACTCAAGCACAAAAAAAAGAACTGGGATGAAGAAGAATTCCGTAAAGAACAACAAGCAAATCGTGCTGAATTTGAAGCTTATAAAAAACAACAAAAAACTGAATGGAAAGACTATAAAAACAGTAATAAAAACAAAACTGAAAAAACATCAACAAATAAAAAAACCGCAACAGCACCGTCAAAACCAGCCGTTACCAATTCTCCAATAAAAAACCCCGAACAATACAAAAAAATGTTAGGATTGTTACCCCAAATGCTTTACTTTATGGATGTTGTCGACAATAAGAATCTGAACATCAAAGTCGAAAGCAACAAAAGAATATATTACGACCAAAAGGCAGAAATTTATGCCACCAAGTTCGGAGCTTTAAGCGACAATGACGCTGAAGCTTTATTTACGCAAGAATTTAAAGGAGTCCAAATTATTAAGACAAACGGACTGCGTTTTGTAAGCTACAAGGGCAAAGGATATGAAATCAAACCCAACGGTCAGGCTTTATGGGATGCGGACTGCAGGCAGCTTAGTCCTAATTCCGATATAAATACCAGAATTTCCAAAGCCATAGCATTAAAACAAGAAAGAACAAAAAGACAATACAACAAATTACGCCGCTAAAAAACGTTATACAACAACTTGCAAAAAGATTCCGCAGGCAATAAAGCGGCAACAGCAGCTTTATTGCCTGATGATACATATTCTTCAATCTCGGAGTTTCCAAACAAACCGCGGATATAATGACGGCAACAAACTCTCATCGCACGCCAGCTCGGCAAACTTTGCTTCATTACCAAACAAAACATCATACATTAGCGTCTTCCCATTGCAGTATTTTGCAGATAAAATCGCGCGCCTTATTCAGACTCATGCTTCCGTCCTCACCTTTTAAATGCCCTTCGGCATCTACATAAACAATTGCAGATAAAAGGTTGACATCATTAATCTTATCAAGTTCATTCTTAATATTTTCCGGTCCCAAACCTCCGGCATATCCCTGCAGCCGATCTTCAAAGACAATTCCTTCGCGGCAAATCGGCATCACGCCCTCGCCAAAGGAAGAATCAAATAAATTGTCAAAAATCACGCCGCGTCGGTAAAGCTCCTGAATAATCGCCGCATTATTAGGATTATAAGAAAAAACAAAACGATGCGCGGGATAAGCTGCAACCATCGCAGATACCGTGCCAATATCCGGTTCTTTTTCCCGCCCGATTTTAAAATTAAGCTGCAACCGCCTGAAAATTTTGCTGCCGTCGGCATAAGACAATGCCATAAATTCAGAAAGTTCGGGCGCAATAACGCCGTTACAGAAATCCTCCACCCAGCCTTTATTAATATGCAGCGCCAGCTGTACCGGTTTTGCAAGTTTCTGTGCCTCGGTTGCCAATAGTTTTACCCAGTTATATCTGGGCATTCCGCTTTGGCATTTCTCTGCCGAAATCTGGATTCCTGCTTCCGCCATTGGAAACTCGGACAGCAAATCGAGCAAACCGCCGACAGAAGTGTTTTCATTAGCACCGGAACAGGTAATTGTCTTTACGCGCATATCTTATATCCTTAAAAAAATTTTTTCTTTTATGTTATAAGCCGGTTCGAAAAATTGCAAACAACATTTATTCTTTATTATCAAGGATTCTTCTACCGGCTGCATAAACTTTTTTCATCAGCGTCGACATTGCAAAATCCTCCAACCGTTCCGGCAAAACAAACTTCCCGATAGGACATTTTTCTTCTGTTTTCAAAACATAAATTCTCAAAACCAAC
This sequence comes from uncultured Alphaproteobacteria bacterium, assembly GCA_934271195.1. GTDB lineage: Bacteria > Pseudomonadota > Alphaproteobacteria > RF32 > CAG-239 > MGBC133411. The sequence goes on from CAKQRB010000043.1 coordinate 2,441, forward strand.
TTAAAATGCGTAAAAATATGCGAAACCTCAATACCGGAATCTGTGGCGCCGCGGCAGATATTCCCTGCTCCTTCCTGCCACGGAAATTCATATAACCCCGACAAAAGGCCTTTTTCGGTACGCTTACGAATTAAGACCTCTCCCGATTTGTTAAAAATCAGATAAACACGACCGTTTTTTTCCTTTTTCTCAAGTTTTCTGCGCACCGGAATTTGCTCCGCGTCATGCCGACCGGCCGACAAACAAAACCTTTGCCACGGACAAACCATACATTTTGGGCTTTTGGGCGTACAGACAATCGCTCCCAAATCCATAATCGCCGAAGCGTAATCCGCCGGATTCGCTGTATCCGTCAGAGCCTTGGCTTTTTCCTCAATTTCTTTTCCAATCTCCGCAACCGGATTGCTCAAATGATACATCCGACAAATAATCCGAATAACATTACCGTCAATAACCGTCTCCGGCTGATTAAAAGCCAGTGCCAAAAAACTGGCCGCCGTATAATTCCCGATTCCTTTCAGCTTCAATATCTCGGATCGTGTCTGTGGAAAATTTCCGTTAAAATCATGAACAATCATCTTTGCCGTAGCATGCAAAGACCTTGCGCGGGAATAATACCCCAATCCTTGCCAATAGTTATAAACATCATCCAAAGATGCCGCAGCCAAAACCTGAATTGTCGGAAAACGTTCCATAAAACGATAAAAATACGGAATAACGGTCTTAACCGTTGTCTGCTGCAACATCAACTCGGAAACCAAAATAACATACGGAACTGAATGCGCTCCACCTTTGACTCGCCAAGGCAAATCACGCCCATTCTTTTCATACCAGCCAAGCAATAGCTGTCTCAACTCTTTTTCAACTTTATTTGCCATGTGCACTCCGTTTCTGCTTTCCTTTTACCCCGTCGTCAGTAAATGTCAAAACAATTTATATTTTTGAAAATATTATTCGCTAAAATAAAAACGATGCAACAATAAGAAGATTTTTTTGATAAACATTCGCTACACAGCCATATTAGCCACAATCTTCAATTCCTTGTGCAGATAGCGTTATGGTCAGAGCATAAAAAAATCTCTCCGAAGAGAGATTTTTTTGGTGCACCAGAGTTGATGAATTGCTGAACTCTATCGTTGATGAAAGTATTGATATAAATGGCTGGAAAAATGGAGGTTAAACAATAAATTTTACCGATAGGGAAATTTTTGTTGACATCTTATCATTTGATGGTGTATATTTACCGATAGGGAAATTTTTTATTCAAAAGGTTTTCTTTATGGCGGAAATTTACCGATGGGGAAATTTATGAAAACAAAAGATTTGGCAGATATTATAAAAAAGAAACGTAAAGAACAAAAATTAACTCAACCGCAATTGGCTGGGTTATGTAATGTTGGCGTGCGTTTTATCGTCGATTTGGAGGCGGGTAAGGAAACCTGTCAGATTGGCAAGGTCTTATATGTTTTGGATATGCTGGGAATTAAATTGAAGATTGATGGGAAAGACCTATGAATTTGTTAGATGTTTATTTTCATAATAAAAAAGTCGGAATTTTGAAAGAGCATAATTCCAGATTGAGCTTTAAATATTCGGATGATGCAACAGAGGCGATTGCTCATCAACTTCCTTTGCAGAAAGAAGCTTTTGGCGATAAGGAAACACGAAGTTTCTTTTCCAATTTACTGCCAGAAGGCGATGTGGTCAAAAAAATTGCCCAGATAAAACAGGTTTCTCTTAATAATCCTTTTGCCTTGTTAAGAGAATTAGGAGGAGAATGTGCAGGTGCTGTTTCACTCTATCCGCAAGATATGACTCCAATTTTTAACGATACTTTGGAAGAAATATCAGAAGATGAGTTGGCTGCTCTTTTGGGTAAACTTTCGCAAACTCCGTTATTGACGGGTGAAGGCATCCGTTTGTCGCTTGCAGGAGCACAGGAAAAACTGGCTTTGACGATTTTTCCTGATGATGACAAGTATTATAAGCCATCGGATAAGTATATCTCTACTTGGATTTTAAAACCAGAGAATCGGAATTTTCCAGATTTAATCTATAATGAATATTTTTGTATGAAATTGGCTGGTTTAGTTGGATTAGATGTTGCTGAATGTAAGATTAAAAAATTTGGTTCAGTAGCGGCCTATATGACAAAACGATTTGATAGATTAGAAACAGTTAGGTCTTGTCCAGAGGTCAGAGGTGTAGATACTGTTAGACAATGGAATATTGTTCAGCGAATCCAGCAGGAAGATTTTTGTCAGGGGTTAGGGTTGTCTAATAAAAAATATCAGAGAACCGAGGGCGGTCCAAGTATTAAACAATGTTTCCAATTTATTCATAATAATCTGGCAAACAAAGCAAAAGACGAATTGTATTTTTTGAAAAGTATTGTTTTCAACTTTTTAATTGGTAATTCAGATGCTCACGGAAAGAACTTTTCCTATCTGCACACGGAAAATGGATATATATTAGCTCCGTTGTATGATTTGGTATCTACGCAAGTTTATCCGCAGCTTGCCCAAGAAATGTCAATGGCTGTCGGCGGAGAGTATGAACCAGACAGGATTGCCAGAAACAATTTTATAGCAATGGCAAAAGAACTTGGTATTAAAAATCAGCTTATTAATGATATTTTGGATAAATTGTCAGCAGAAATTGTCGTGCAGGCAGAAAAACTGAAAGCAACGACTATTGCTGAAAAGAATTATAATCCTGTTTATGATAGGATTATAGAGGTTATCAAGACGAGGACTGTTCAATTATAATTTAGCGTTAATATCAGATTGATAAATTTCTATTTTAGAAAATCACCAATATTGGGTATTTTCTAAAATGAGACGGTGAACGATAAGATAAAGTATTTGTTGACTTATTTTGGAGTATTTCCTATATTGTCAATAAATCTGTGTAAATTTTAAGCAAAGAATGGTGATTATATGCTGATAAACTTCAAGTTTAGTAATTTCAAAAGTTTTAAAGACGAGGCTGAATTTTCAATGGAGCCATTAACTAATAATGGTTCCATTAGCAATGCTATTGAAACTGGCTATAAAAAAGCACCTTGTGTTTATAGAACATCAGCAATTTTTGGAGCTAATGCTTCTGGTAAGTCTAATTTTATTGAAGCAATGCTTGCATTAAAGTTTTTGATAACAAAAAGTTATCGGAATTCAACTGATTCCAATATATATGGGTTAGAATATAAATTGGCTGATACACAAAATAATGCTCTTTTTGAAATTGAATTTATTAAAAACAGGAATGTATATAGATATTTTATAGAACTTAATAAAAAAGCAATTGTTAGAGAAGAAGCCTATTACAATGAATTACAAGTGGATAAAAGAGAAAAATGCTTATTCAAGAGAACTCTAACTGAATTTAACAGTCCGTGTGGCATTGATAAGAATATTGCTGAACAGACTATTAAAACGAGGCTTCTTGTTAGTGAATTGATTAATAATAGAAACACTCAAAATAAATTTATTCACGATATATATCAATGGTTTTCCAACGATATTCATATATATGTGAACGAACAATTTGAGCTGACAACGAATATTTATTCAACAGAGTCGGATGATTTGGGAGAGAAAACTAAATTTCTTAATAAAGCAGGAATTAATATTAGTAAATTGCTGTATGTAGGACAATCCTTGAAATCAATACATACAAATGAAGTCGGAAAAGATATAATTTTTGATTTTGAAACAGAAGAATCTGCGGGAACCAAAACTCTTTTAGATTTGTCAAAAGATTTGATAGAAGTTTTAAAAGAGGGGAGGATATTGTTTGCGGATGAATTGGATAAATCCTTACA
>CAKQRB010000044.1 GCA_934271195.1 uncultured Alphaproteobacteria bacterium
GGGCTGAAAGCTTAGAAAATGAGGTTGGGCTTGACTTTTGCTTACTTTTGGTCAAGCAAAAGTAAGAAAGAAGAAAATCCGACTCTATGAAGAAATAAAAACCAGAAAATTAAAAAGAAATGGCCGCGGCAAAAGGGACAAGGGGGCGAAAAAAGGCGAGGAAAGAAAAAGGAAAAGAAGGTGGGAGAGGAGATAAAAGAAGGAGAGGACTAAACATCTCCTGATGAGAAAATAAATATGAGTGTATCAGAGGGAGGAAAAACGATTCTCTTTGCCGATTCTCAAAATTTGCATCTTTTATATCAAAAGACCGAGTCTTTGTTCCGATTCCCTATTTAGAATCGATCCTTAACACAATATCTTGTGCCATAGATTCAGAAACTAAAAAGGATTTTGTAAATTTAAGCTTTTTTTGTGACTCTTGTGTACAAATATGTGGATTATGTCAAGAATCTATCGTGCTGAAAAACAATAATAATTTTTTTGTTAAGAAAGGTTAATCTTTTTATCCACTATCAGGAAAAATTTTTTTAGTGGAATTAGAGTAGGATAGCGATGTCAAGCTGGAAAAAGAAATTTTTGCCCCTTGTTTGCATGATTTATTTCGCTCAAAATATCGGCATGTTCAAGATGATAACTATTAGAAATTTTGAAATAACAAGATAAATAAATTTTTTTGTGCATACTATATATAGACATGTTTACATTTTATTAATACTATATATTGTATGCTTATTATCAAGTGATGTCGCTGATAATTTGGTTTATAATATAAAAATAATGAAGGAATGAGCAAAGATATGTCCGTAAACGATAACAACGCTTCTCAAGAAAAGGATACCGAAAACATCTCTTTTGACAGTGTTACTAAAAGAGATGGCACTTTAGCCCCTTTTGACAATACCAGAATTTTTAATGCAATTAACAAAGCCGGTACCACGACCGGTGAATTTGGCGAAGAAGAAAGCTGGCTTTTGACCGCGCAGGTTATGAAGGTCATGAAGCACAGATTTGCCGAGTCTCTTCCTTCAATTGAACAAATTCAGGACATTGTTGAACAGGTTTTGATTTCTGCGAACTATTTTGCCACTGCCAAGGCCTATATTTTGTACCGTGATCAGCGCAACCGCATGCGTTCTGACAAAAAGGTCATGGTTGATGTTGAAAGTTCCATTAATGAATATCTTGAAAAGCTTGACTGGCGCGTAAATGCCAATGCCAATCAGGGTTATTCCAACGGCGGTCTGATTTTGAACGTTTCCGGTAAGGTAACGGCCAACTACTGGCTGAGCCACGTTTATCCGGCAGCTGTCGGAGAGGCGCATCGCAACGGCGACGTTCATATTCACGATTTGGATATGCTCGCGGCTTATTGTGCCGGCTGGTCTTTGAAGAACTTGTTGCACGAAGGTTTTAACGGTGTTCCGGGCAAGGCCGAGGCCGGTCCCGCCAAGCACTTGTCTGCCGCTGTCGGCCAGATGGTAAACTTTATGGGTACTTTGCAAAACGAGTGGGCCGGTGCGCAGGCTTTCTCTTCCGTTGACACTTATCTTGCGCCTTATGTTCGGGTAGATCACCTGACTTATGAACAGGTTGAGCAGTCTTTTCAGGAACTGATTTATAACCTGAACGTTCCTTCCCGCTGGGGTTCTCAGACTCCGTTTACCAATTTTACTTTTGACTGGGTCTGCCCGGAAGATATGCGCGATAAGCACCCGATGATCGCCGGTGTCGAGCAGGACTTTACATATGGTGATTTGACCGAAGAAATGCACATGATTAATAAAGCATATATTTCGGTTATGATGAAAGGCGATATCAAAGGCCGTCCGTTCACTTTCCCGATCCCGACTTATAATATGACTCCAGATTTTCCGTGGGAAGATGAAAACACCGAACTGCTGTTTGAGATGACGGCCAAATACGGTCTGCCTTATTTCCAGAACTTCATCAATTCAGTCTTAAAACCGGGACAAATTCGCTCAATGTGCTGCCGTCTGCAGCTTGATCTGCGCGAACTCCTCGCCAAAGGCAACGGCTTGTTTGGTTCTGCCGAGCAGACAGGTTCGGTCGGCGTAGTCACAATTAACTGCGCCCGTCTCGGATATGTTTATAAAGGCGACGAGCATGGCTTGCTGAACCGTGTTGACGAGTTGCTGGAACTGGCCAAAACCTCTTTGGAAATTAAGCGTAAGGTTATTCAGCGTCTGATTGACAACGGCTTGTTCCCTTATACCAAACGTTATCTCGGAACATTGCGTAATCACTTCTCGACCTTCGGCGTTAACGGTATTAACGAGATGATTCGCAACTTTACCAATGACGAACATAATATTGCCGATGAATGGGGGCAGAACTTTGCTGAGAAATTCCTGAATCATATCCGTGAAAAAATGGTCAAAATTCAGGAAGAAACCGGCCATATGTATAACCTTGAAGCCACACCGGCCGAAAGCGCTACTTATCGTTTTGCCCGTGAAGACAAGAAGAGATTTAAAGGAATCCTTCAGGCCGGAACGGAAGAAAATCCGTATTACACCAATTCTTCCCAGTTGCCGGTCAATTACACTGACGATCCGTTTGAGGCTTTGGAATTGCAGGAAAAACTGCAAACCAAATATACTGGCGGTACCGTATTGCACCTCTACATGGGACAAAGAGTTTCATCAGCCAAAGTCTGCCGCGACATTGTCCGCCGCGTTCTGACTAACTACCGTCTGCCTTATGTCACCATTACGCCAACCTTCTCAATTTGTCCGAAGCACGGCTATATTTCCGGTGAACATAAGTATTGCCCGATCTGTGATGAAGAGAAAAAGGCAGAAAAAAGAAAAGAAGCTGCTTCCAGAAAAGAAGTTGCATAAGAGTAAAATTCAATTAACCAATGGAGAAAGAAATGAACACTATTAATTTTGAAGATGTAAAATTAAACGATGAAGAAAGACAGCCCTGCGAAATCTGGACTAGAGTAATGGGCTATCACCGTCCGGTTTCTGAGTTCAACAAGGGTAAAAAATCTGAGTTTTACTCTCGTGTATGCTTCTGCGAAAGCAAAGCTGTAAACATCGAAGCCATGGATGTTGCTGCTGAATAATAAATTCAGTTAAGGTAATAAATCTCCGGTAGGATAATTTGTCATCATACCGGAGATTTTTTTAAGGAAAAGGATATGCAGAAAATCAATATTGGCGGAATAGAGCGTTTTAGTCTTGTCGACTATCCGGGGCAGGTCGCTGCAGTCATTTTTTTACAGGGGTGCCCATGGCGCTGTCCGTTTTGTTATAATACAGAGCTGCAAAAAATCGGGCAGAATGGAAACCATGATTGGAATGTTATTTTTGAATTTCTGCAAAAAAGAACCAAAGCGCTTGATGCCGTTGTATTCAGCGGCGGAGAACCTCTGGTGCAGGATACGTTGGAAGAGAAAATTAAAGAAGTCAAAGCGCTGGGATATAAAATCGGATTGCATACCGGCGGCTATCGTCCTGAACACCTGAGAAAAATTCTGCCTCTGTTGGATTGGGTTGGTTTTGATATCAAAGCGCCTTTTGTTGAAGAAAATTACCAAAAGGCCATAGGCGGCGCCAACCATCTGAATAAAGCGCAGGAAAGCTTGCAACTGCTGTTGGACAGCGGGATTAGTTTTGAGTGCCGCACCACCTGTGATCCGCGGATTTTGAGCATTGAGGACATTTATGTCATTGCCGACGAATTGAAAAAACGTGGCGTTAAGAGTTATCATTTGCAAAAATACCGTCCGGTGCCGTCAGACACCACAACGCAGGATTGGCAATGCGAACAATTTTTTAATAACCCTGACCTAACGTTATACTTGGAGCAGAGTTTTTCTGACTTTGATTTGCGCAAATAACTGTCATAGCAAAATAGAAATGTTACATTTCTATTTTGCTATGACTGCTCTGCCGATTCTTCTTGACATTTTTACTGCAATAGTGTCTATAGCAAGAACAAACAAATTTTTATTTTTACAATTCTAAATTTTAAAAAAAATGAAAACGCAAAAATTTCGGTTTAAGACAAGTGAGCAGGAAGCAATTGTAAATTTCAACGTGGAAGAGTTTAGCTTTTTGAATAATGCATTTCCAGAAAAAATCGTCATTCAGTTGGACGGGATTATTTTTGACAACGTTGAAACAGCTTATCAGGCCGCTAAAGTAACGGATCCGGCGGTGAGAAAGAAAATTTCAAGAATGAGCCTGCCAGAGGCGAAAGGCTTTGTAACCCATCCGACAACGCCATGCTGGAAAGACGTAAAATACAAGATTATGTTTGACCTGCTTTGGCAAAAATTTTACGGTAATGATTATCTGAAACAAAAGCTGTTGGACACCGGTGATCGGGAAATTGTCAAATTGAACAGCTCCGGCGATATTTATTGGGGAGTGTGTAAAATTGAAGATGAGTACATCGGAGAAAACAATATTGGAGAGATATTAATGAATATCCGTAAAAAATTGCGAAATCTTGCTTAAACTCAAATGAAAAAGCTTCGTCTGTTAGGACGAAGCTTTTGTGTTATGTTATATCTTGCCTTTTGCTTTTTTGAAGGCTTTGTTGTTTCCGTATTTCTTTTTAGATCGCGGTTCTGCAATTTCTGATTGAGACCTCTGAAACTTTGATTTGCCGTCAAATTTGCGTGAGGCTTTTTGAATGACTTTTTCATCTTTTTTCAAGCCGGCTTTTTTTCCCTCTTTAACCTCCACTTTAACCTCAGCCATTTTTTGCATCATTTTAAGACGGTTTTTTTCTACTGAAAATCCAAATTTTCCGATCTGGCGTCCCAGAGTGTAATAATGTCCGTGCGCATAAGCCAGAATTCCTGCTTTTTCCAAAGCAAGCCGACCCTCGGCATCAAGATACTGGTCGTCTATGTTAACGGCGGCAATTTCAGCAATAAACATATTATGCGTACCATAATGCTGAATATCTTTGACCTTGCATTCCAGCGACACCGGAGCTTCAGCAATTTGCGGTGCTTTTACCTGAGAACAGGGCAGTGCTGTAAGCTTCATTTCTTTGAACTTGTTAACGTCGCGGCCGGATTTTACGCCGCAGTAATCGGTTGCTGCGGCCAGAGCCAGTGTTGGCAGATTAATGACAAATTCTTTGCTCTGACTGATAATCTCATGAGAGTAACGGGAAGGTCGGATAGAAACATAAGTCATTGGCGGTTCGGAAGAAATAATCCCTGTCCAAGCCGCGGTCATGACATTGGGTTTTTCTATTGTTCCGGAAGAAATCAGTGCCGGCGGTATCGGAGCTAAAATTGTGCCGCTTTTCCATGTAATTTTGGTCATTAGATAATCCTTTGGCAAAAGTTAGATAATTTCCAGCATTAACCTAATTTTTTTCATAGAGCAAACAAAAAAATAAAAAATTTTTTCAAAAAGCCTGTCAAATTAAAAAAAGATAATATGAAATTCAACTTATAGCTGGGTAATACGCCGAAGCAATATCAGCTATACACGGAGCTCATCGTCGTTTTGAGTTTTTAGAAAGTGCTTAAATGAAAAGAATCGCTGGCAAAGCGGAATAATGATTCGTCCGGCAGTCAGGATAATTCACCATAAAACGGCTGATTTCTGCGGGTTTGCGGTATAATAATACAATATATTAGTCTATTCTGATAAATAATTTGGCACAATATCAACGTCTTTGTATTTTGGTACGTTTTTTTCTTAAAATGTTAAAACATTTTTAACCAATTCTTTTTAGTTTATGCGAACCGCATTAAAGCTGCCCAAACCCTGATAAAATCAGGTTGCTGCCAGAATGGCGCCTGTCGGGCGGAGAACTACGTGTTGATGACTGTCAGAGAACAAGCAGATAAAACTGCTAAACTTTTTTACGCTTAATTTTAAAGGGAAAAAAATGAGTTTTGAAATTGCCTCGGTCTTTTCTGAAAACAATATGGTTCTGAACCAATCAGCCAATCAGAACCTGACTCCTGAAAAAATTTTGGAAGAGAATGCCGCTGTTGATCAAGGCACGGAAGATGCAATGCCTGCTTCTTCTCTGAGAAAATCAGAAACACAAAGCATGAGCTTTCCGACTTTTCGTAGTTTTTTAAGTCCGGAAACCATGCAGACATTAATGTGTATGTATGCCAGATAACTTGCAAGGTCTTAAGCCGCAAGGTTGTTTGCAAATCAGTAAAATACCAAATACAAAAAAGGGGGGTATGTAAGACATCACCCCCATTTTATCACTCATACACAGCCTTTAAATTAACAAACTGCTAATAAAAGCCGAAAACGACTACTTGCAATTCCAACTTGAGCCGATGCCGTAGCTGGGGCCACTGAAGATGCAACTATAGAAGACCGGGGAACCACCTGAGGCTCGACAACTAGCGAGCATATCGGTACAATCAGGATAACCATAATTCTTGCATTTATTATAACAACTCATTCCCCAATAACTTTGACATTTAGAGTCATAAGAACTTGACGTTCCACTATACCAACATTGAGTATCATACCCACAGCAATATCCACTCTTCTCCACAGGTTTATAACAAGCACCATCATAACACTTCTGGTTACTTGAGCATTTACTGCTTCCGCAGGCCTCGTAATAGACCGTGCCGTTCTTCGTGCAAGTCTTATCGC